>JAVBVG010000075.1:0-47417 GCA_031554415.1 Rikenellaceae bacterium
TAAAACACCGGCAATAATCGCGGTAACTCCCGGAATTTCGCGGCGCGACGAACCCGAGGCAATGGGGGCGGTTGCCCGCCGACGACCGCGGTTAACACACGAGAGACGTGGTTCCGGCGACAGCCTTAACCTCTTCTCTCGTGTGAGCGGAACGTCAATACGCCTATTTCACCCCTTCTGTCAAGGCGAAAAAATCCGCTTTCAACCGCTCAAGTTTCTCCGGATGCTCAGAGGCAAGACTCTTACGTTGCCCAATGTCGGTATTGAGGCGGTATAGGGCCCAACTCTCCGACCAACCGGTTTCGATCCCGCATGGATCGACCGCGAAACCTTCATACGGAGGCATCAGGTACCAATCGCCGCAGCGCATCGAAAGTTTGCCCTTCGACCCCAGCACGAGCTGTTCCCGGCCTTTCCGGCTTTTCCCGAGGAACGCGCCGAGCGTACTGCGGCTGTCGAGCCCTTCGGGCATCTGTATCCCGACCATCTCGGCAAGCGAGGCGAAAAGGTCCATCTGGCACACAACGGCATCCGAAACGCCCGGTCTGACCCGGCCTTTCCAGTGTACCAGGAACGGGACATGGCAGCCCCCGTCGAAAAGGCTGTATTTCCCTCCGCGGTAAGGGTGCGCCGGATTGGTTTCTCCCCATTTTTCACGCGCCCCGTCGCGGTACCCGTCGTCGAGCACCGGTCCGTTGTCGCTTGTGAATATCACGATGGTATTCTCCGCAAGGCCCGTCTCCTCGAGATATTTCATCACTTCGCCGACGCACCAGTCGGCCTCCAGGATAACGTCGCCCCTGGGCCCCATACCGCTCTTTCCGGCAAAACGGGGATGAGGCGCGCGCGGCACATGTGGCTGGTGCAGGCCGTAATAGAGGAAGAAAGGGTTATCCCTGTTCCTGCCGATAAATCCTTTCACCTTATCCACGAACAGGTCGGCCATATCCTCGTCCACCCACCGGGCGGCCGACCCGCCTTTCATGTATCCTATGCGCGGGATGCCGTTGACGATGGAATAGAAGTGCCCCATCGACCACTCCATACGCAGCATTTCGGGATTGGTCAGGGCGGTGGGCTCTCCGGGGAAATTTTCGGTGTAGCTGACATACAGCGGGTCTGCCGGATCGAGCCCCGCGACCGTTCCGTCCTCGACGTAGACGGTCGGCACGCGGTCGTTGGTGGCGGCGATTATGTAGGAGTGGTCGAATCCCGTCTCTTTTGGCGAGGGTGTTATCGGGGCGTTCCAGTCGATCGGGCCGCGTCCGAGGCCGAGATGCCATTTGCCTATGGCGCCGGTTGCGTATCCGGCGTATTTCATGAGTTTGGCTATCGTGGGCTGGTCGCGCCCGATGATCAGGTTCCCGTCGCCGGGAAGTATCTCGGCTTCGCTGTTCCGCCACGGATACATCCCCGTCATCAGCGAATATCGGCTGGGGGTGGAGGTCGGAGCGGCGGCATAGCCGTTGGTAAAGTTCAGGCTGTTGGCCGCAAGCCTGTCTATGTTCGGGGTTGCGAGCACCGTCGAGCCCAGCGCACCGAGATCGCCGCATCCCAGGTCATCGGCCATTATTATAATGACATTGGGCAGCCGCTCCTGTCGTTGTCCGGCGCAGGCGGCCAAAGCGGCGAGCGGCAGTATGAAGCAAGATTTTTTCATATGTCTGATTTTTTATCTGTTAGCCGGATCACCAACGATGCCGCAGCATGGCGTGCCTGTCCACCCCTTGCCTTCGCCATACTGCGACAATCGCAGGCGTTTCCTTTGCCGGCACCCCGCCAGCCGCGTCGCTTCAACGCCCGGCGGGCGAAACCGCCCAGTTCTCATAGCTGCCGAGTGTCTGGCGGGTACCGTCTTCGTAGTTTATTTCGAGTTGGAGGATCATTTCCGGCAATCCGGGGCGGCTGTTGCCGAGCACGACCTCCATGGTGTTGTCGCCCGGGACGATCCGGTCAGTAACGTCGAAGGTATCGTATGCGCCGGGCTTGCCTTCTCCGGCGGACAGGGCCGGGATCATGCGCCCCCCCACCCGACGGCCGCCCAGGTAAAGTTCATACCGGCTTGTCGCGGCGATATACAGCATCGCTTTGCGGATGGGATGCTCGGAACGGAATTCGCGGCTGAAACGATACGGATCTCCCTCCGGATCGCAGATATTGAAAGTGTCGCAGCCGATCCACTCTCCCAGCCAATCCTCTTCATTGAGAAGTCCCATGGTCCATCCGGCGGTTTCGCTCCAATAAGTTTTCCCACCCTCGCCGAACACGCATACTTTCCAGAAGCACTCCTGCCTGCTGACAGGTTCCAGGCCTGCATAAACTACCTCGTGCCTGCCGGAAATTATCTCTCCGGAGTCCCACAGGTCGGCATCCCCCGCCTTCAGGCGTTCGGGCGACGAGGCTGCGATTATACGGAAACCCCTCTGCCGCTCATTGTTTTTGCCTTTGAGCATCCAGCTCAGCCGCGGCGCCGTGGTGTCGACGCCCGGCGGGTTTACCGACATTTCGCATTTAAGCTCCGCGACTTCCGTTCCCGGCGCACACGATGCCGCGAAAAGCACCGCCGCGATCGCACATATCCTATTCACACAAATTTTCATCGGGGCGTGGGTTTATATCGGAACCGGTCAGGAACGGGAGGAGCCGTTTTTTGACCCTCCCGTTTCCGTCCGGGAAAACTGTTTTGAGCGGGCTTTTGCCTATTTCTGTTCGGCCATCCATTTCTCGACGGCCCTGACCATCGGAAGCTCGAACCAGAACACCCAGTCGCTGTTGTTGGTGCGCGCCGCCAGGTGCATATGGTGGCTGTTACCGGCCACAAAACCGTCGGGATTCTCCATGAAACGGGTCTGCGAATAGGTGTCGAGCACATATTTCCTCATCAGGTAGAACTGCTGGCACACGTCGGAAATCTCCCCGAGCGCCTGCCGTTTGTCGGAGGCCCTGTCGTAGGCGTCGAGCGCCAGCACCAGTTTCGACGGGAAATAGAGCATATCGTTCGTGCAGTCGTAGATGTCCAGCGAGTAGCGGTTCCGCAAGGCTTTTTTGCCGGCTTCTGCGAGAGTGCGGGCTGCCTTTTCATAGTGCGGGGTGCAGCCGCGGGCGGCCTCTGTCCTGTCGGCGTATTTTGCGCTCCAGTCGCCGGGTTTTTCCGGGTCGGGAAGTTCGATCAGGGTGAATTTGCCGACGGCGAAACCTGGATTTCGGTGGCCGTCTGTGACCAGCAGCGAATCGTAAACCGGTGCTATCGCCTCCATGTCGGTCAGAAATTCGACATCGGGACGCGACAGCCCGAATTCGCGGCGCGCGTGTGCCGTTTTGAACTCTTCGACGCTTCTTCCCGTCGGGTTCCATCCGAATTCACCCTGCCCGATGAAACTTCTCTCGACGGTTTTCAGGTGCGCCGACGTGTCGCCCCATGCCGTGGCGAATATCCCCACGAAACCGCGTTCGGCGGTTATTTCGCTGAACCCCTTGATATAGTCGAGGCGGCCGTTGGGGCGTTGTATATGGACGCAGGTGCCTTCCGACGCCGCCGTGGCGGCCATCACCTTGAGGCCTTTCGTCTTGTACCAGTCCATCACCAGCGTGTTGCCCAGTTCCGTGGCGTCGCCGTAGAACCAGCGCATATAGACGCAGTTTTTCGGGAACAGCTCTATCACCCTGTCCACCTTCGAGAAGTCCATCAGGCGGCGCGTCTCCTCTTCCGGCAGATTGAAATTTATGGGATACCACAACTCCCCGAATTTGAAGGGCATGTCGTCCCAGAAGATGGGCGTGCGTCCGTTCTCCTCGGCAAAATCGCACACTTTCCCCAGCCATTCCATCTGCAGTTCGAACGGGGTTTTGCCCGTGGCCTTGCACCTCGCGTCGTTGCCGATCTGGCTCACTTCGTCGCCTCCCACATGGAGGACTTTCCCGTCGGGCATCGCTTCCAGAGCATCGCGGTAAAGCGCGAACAGCGTTTCGTAGGTGCGCGGATCGGCGGGGCAGAAATCGCCGTCGTTGAACGGATCCTCGCGCAGCTCCCAATGGTGTTTGAGGATGTAGGTCGCGTGGCCGAGCCCCTGGATGAGCGGGCTTATCTCGATATGGCGCTCCTTCGCGTAGCGGCTTATCGCCCTCACCTCCTGTTTGCTCAGCGAGTTGGGAGCGCCCACTTCCGGAAGGCGCGTAAAGCGCAGCTTGTCTTCGATCTCCCAGATCACGCCGTTGATCTTGTAGCGTGCCAGCCGGTCGATCAGGTCGTAGTAGTACTCCACCCTGTCGAGGTGGTTCTTGTTGTCCCAGTGCACCGAGCGGTAGGGGATCGCCGGCCAGTCGGTTATCTTCATGCGCGGGATCACAATGCCCAGTTCGCGGCTGTCCTCCATAAGCTGGTCGAGCGTCTGGCATCCGTAGAAGAGTCCCGCGTCGCCGCGCGCCGAGATCACGACGCCGGCCGCGCCCACCTCCAGCACGTAGCTCTCTTCCGATTCGGGTACGCCGGCGGAGGTCTTCACCAGCCTGACGCCCTTGCCTTTGGTTTCACAGCGAGGCAGCGCATCGAGCCCGGCTCCAAGCACCGGTATCTCCACGCCGTCGGCCGCGGTTATCCACGAAAGTTCCGAACCGCGGATCCCGCTGTCGCTGAAAACCTCCACTTTCTGCGGTTTCGGGAGTATCTGGAATTTAGGGTTGAGCTCCCTCGCCCCGAGGGCCGGGACGGCGACCAGCGCCGCCATCCCTGCACCCATGAGTTTCAATATGGTTTTTTTCATCTTCTCGTTTTCATTTGACGGATAGTTTTGCGATCAGGCCTTCGCCCTTGCCTACGTAAAAGGCCGCGCGCTGTCCCGACTCGACATCCACCGTGGCGGCGAAGGCGTTCAGTTCCGAATTGTTAAGTATCCTGATCTTTTCGTAATCCTGGATCCCCTCGCGCAGCAGTTCCATACGGGTCGCAGCCACAACGCCGTTGCCCGCGGAGGTGCTGTTCTTATAATAGACCATGCTGCAGTCGCCGGCAGTCGCACCGGTGTCGCGCGCATTTGCGGGATCGCCCGTGCGCCAGTAGTCGTAGGCCCAGCGCAGGTAGCCGTTATAGCCGTTGCCCGCCGCGTGCCACCCCATCCACGCCATTTCGGCGGGACTGTTGACCGGGGTGACGTAGTTGTTGGGCTTGAGGTGCGAACAGCTCGTGTAGAAGGTTTTGACCGGGGTGGCTTTTTTGCTGTCGCGCGTCAGGAACACGCTGTAATCGTACATATTGTCTTCGAGGTCGCCCAGATTGCTGCCCGCAAGGCCGATCTTCCATCCCGCGTCATGCTCCCTGATCAGGTTTATGATCGCCTCCATGTCGTCGTGGTTGATCTCGTCCATGTAGAGGACCGTTTTCGCGAACCATCCTTTTGCGTTGAGGTGCGCCTTGAACGAATCGAGGAAAGCGGTCCACAGTGCCTTGTACTCCGCGGAACCGATCTTCGGGTTGGTGCCGGCGGTAGCGGCGGAGCTGTCGAACTGCTGTGTTTTGTTGGTTCCCGAAGCCTCGTCGCGGTAGGGAACGCCGTAGTTCCAGCCGGCGAGCGAGAAGCAGTCTATCTGCTTGTCGATACCCCACGACATCATCTTTTCGACGAATCTGTCGAATCGGGTGTAATCGAAATCCCATGTGCCGTTGCCCTTTTTTGTCCACTTCACCATTGTTTCGTCGCCGGTGAGGAAGGCGCCGTCCTTGATGTAGGCCGTGACCGCTTTCTGTCCCGCGTCGGCCAGCATTTTGTAGATGGGCTCCATCAGCGTGAAATACCCGTCCGAGGCGAATTCCACAGCCGGCGAGCAGTGCTTGCGCAGCTGGAACGGGAACTGCCACAGGTCGAGATGGAAAGTCCAGTCCCGGACATCTGGCAGCGTGCGGTCGACCACCAGGATCGACAGGTCGAGGGAATGCACTTCCCCGCCCTCCGCCTTCACCTTTATCGTGCCGGTGTATTTGCCCGGCACGGCGTTTTTCGGCGTATCCACGGTCACCCATATTTTTACGGGATCGGCGGCCGTCACGCTGGTAATTGCCGTTTCCGTCAGCGCGTCGGCCACCCGGGCTTCGGGCCTCGGGTCGGGCGAGGTGCAGCTCGCGGGGGTGACGTCGCCGAGTACGTAGCTGCCGAAACGGAGCCTGACGTTGGATTTCGCAATGGTGTTCGCTCCGTTTTTCAGGTCGCTCACCTCATACGACAGCCCGTCGAAATCCTCGTCGTTGGTCCAGACCACGACCTGCATATGGGTGCGGTCGTTGAGCCACATCGTGTCGGCCCAGCTCTGCTGGATTTTCCAGGCGTTGCCCTGTCCGGGATGTTTCTGCCCTTTCTGGTAGCGGTTGAACTTGCCTTCGAAGGAGGCGCCGAGTCCGGGCTCCCCCTTGGGCGGTTTGTAGGTGTTGTCGTCCGACAGCTGCTCCCTGCACCCGGCCAGGCCGAGTGCGAGGAGAGCCGCCGCAAAAGAATAAAAAATTGCTTTTTTCATTTTTAAGGGGTTATTGTTTTACGATGGAAAATGCGTATTCGGGCGCTTTGGAAAGGTCGAGGACGATATTGTAGGTACCCGCTTCCGCGACGGTTATGTCGCCGCCGTCGGCAGAAAGCCCGTCGGAAGTCCCGGCGGCGAGGCCGTATGTCACGGTCGCGTCGCCCTCCGTTACCGGGATCGTCGTGAATTTGAACGCACCGGCCGATAGGGTCAGGGAACCCGTCCATTTTTTGTCGGCGACGGTGTAGGTCAGGCTCTGCGGCACGGCTCCGGCAGCAGTGCCGGCAACGGCCCAGCGGGTATCCAGCATGGTCAGCTCTTTGGTCGTCGAGTTGAAGTTCATCTTCCACATTCCGTCCCAGTTGCCCCACGGTCCGTTGACCAGGAACGCCCCGCTTACTTCGGGCGCTTTATCTGTCATTGTGACCGTGAACGACGTCCCGAGCCCTGAACCATGGTCGTATTCGTAACCCATCGACTTGTCCTCTTTGGCTATCCCTATGTTCTGCCACGCCTTGCCGGTAACGTCTACATAGGCTTCGTATTTGTCGTCGCGGTTCGCGGACACGAGCGTCGGGTTGGCCGCTGTGATCATTCCGTCGCCCTTGAACACCACATAGACGAACGGCAGCGGTTCTGGTTCGCCCGACGCCACTATCGAATAGGTGTACGCGAGAGGATCGTTCAGGTCGAGCCTTATGTCGTAGTCGCCGGCTTCGGGAACGGTGATCGCATTGCCGGTGGCCGAGATTTTGCCGCTGGCGCCTCCATAGGTCACGACCGCGTCGCCGGTGTTGACGGGAACGGTGGTGAACATGAAGGTATCGGCCGAGAGGGTCGCAGTGATTACCCATTTTTTGGAGTCCGCGTCATATGTCATCGTCTTGACCGCTTCGCCGGTAGCCGTGCCCTTGATGGCCCACACGGTCTGCAGCATCGACAGTTCATTGGTGGCTGTGTCGAAATTCACTTTCCACATCCCGCTCCAGTTGCCCCACGGGCCGGGTATCGGGAACACGCCGCCGTCGGGAGTTACCTCGGTCGTGGCGACCGTGAACGAAGTCCCCAGTCCCGCGCTGTGGTCATGCCCGTAGCCTTTGGTCTGGTCGGCATTGGCGACCCCGATGTTGTCCCAGGCGTAGCCGGTCAGGTCGGCGTAGCATTCGAATTTGCCGTCGAAGGCGGGCGCCCACAGTTTCGGGCTGTCGTCGGGGTGTACCTTGCCGTCGGCAAGCGCGCCTCCGCTCGTCCCCTTCATGATCAGGTACATGAATTCCGGATCGGGTTCGGGGGGCGGCGGATAGAGCAGTTTCAGTATGCACACGGTTTCCGTCCCTCCCGGCGAGGTGACCACGACCTTGTACAGGTCGTCGACGAAGAGCAGCTGGTCGCCCTCCTTAATGTTGACCGTCGAGGTGGGATCTGCCAGAATCAGCGTTTTGACTGTCGCCCTGTCGTTGATCTCGGGCAGGCTGACTGTCATGGTGTCCCTGCTGTCGTCATCCTCGACGACCGGGGTCGCGACGTAATCGCTGCCTGCGACTGTCAGGATAAGGGTTTTCAGCGGATATTGCACCACAGGGTTGGAAGGAAGCCCCTCCTGCTTGCACGACAGCATCCCGGATGCGGCGGCAAAGGCGGCTGTCATCAATAATATCTTTTTCATCTCTGTACGTTTTTAATTTATTAATACCCGTCGTTCTGCACGGTCCCGGTCATGATGCTCAGCTGTTCGTAGGGTTTGGGGAGCCAGTAGTTATGGTCTTCGACCCTTCTTTCGGGATAGTATGCGTTCATAACGCTCTGCAGCAGCTGGCGGCGGCAGATGTCGAACCAGCGGTTGTTCTCGAAAGCGAGTTCCCAGTTCCTTTCTTCCAGCACGGCCTTGTCGAAAGCGCTTTGCGTCAGTCCCGACAGGTCTGGCAGTCCGGCGCGGAAGCGCACGCGGTTGATGGCTTTGTAGGCCGCTGTCGACGGGGAGCCTTCGAACTGGTTGGCGGCTTCGGCGTAGATCAGCAGCACATCGGCGAACCTGATCACGTTGAAGAATCCGTCGGCGTTGCCGTTTCCGTGGGCCCATGGGCCGGCGTAGCCGTTGGAACGGGGGCCGGCGTCGCGCAGTTTGCCCACGAACGGCTGGTTGTCCGAGGTTTCGTACCACGGCGTGCCGTCGATCAGCGTGAGGTAGAAAGTGCCTTTCACGCGGCTGTTGTCGCCCGCGGGGAAATCGGCCAGGAAGCGTTTGTCGCTCGACCAGTCGCCCCAGCCCTTTTCGCCCCCTTCCCACGGACGGACGGCGCAGTTGACATAGGTCTGGCTGCCGTTCTCGGCACTGGCATAGAACGTGAAGATGAACTCATTGTTCGTCATCCGGTTGTTCCAAAGCCACAGGTCGAAATAGACCGGTTCGAGGTCGAACGCTTCGGATTTGATCACCTCATCGGCCTTGTCGCGGGCCTGTTCGTAATATGCGGTCTGGTTCAGCGGATACCCGGCCATGGTCAGGTAAACCTTCGCCAGCAGGGCTTTCGCGGCCCACGATGTAGGCCTTGTCTTATCGCTCTGCGTTTCCGGCAGTTTATTTTCGGCATCCTCCAGGTCCGACACCACGAGGCGGTAGATATCCGCCACCGACGAATCGGGCTCCGTCGCGGCGTTCGCCACGTTTTCCTGGGTGATGAGCGGGACCTGCTTGAACCATCGGGTGAGGTTGAAATAACAGAACGCCCTGAGGAACTTCGCCTCGCCGATAACGGCGTCCAGGTCGAGTCCCTGGGTCGGGGTGTCGGCTATGATCTGCAGCATGGTGTTGCAGGTGCCGATCGACGCGTAGTAATTGTTCCAGAGCATCCCGGTGAGTTCGTCGGGATTGCCCACGGTGTTTATATTGGCCTGCTCGAACCCCTTCCACCTGACGACCGGCACGAACACGTCTTCGGCGGCTCCTCCGCAGCAATAGGGGGTGTCGGAACCGTACAGCGTAACCATCGACGGATATGCGCTGGCTATGAAACTCCTGTAATCCGACTCTTTCGAGAAGAACTTGTCGGCAGTCGGCTGGCTTCTCAGGTCTTCCTCCAGGCTGATGCAGCCCGCGGCCGCCAGCAGGGCGAAAACACCGGCCGGCAACGATTTTGCGAATGAATTTATATATTTCATATGCTTGTGTTTTTCAGGTTGCTGATTTAAAAAGAGAGGTCGATCCCGAATACGAAACTTCTGACCGACGGATACACGCCGTAGTCCACGCCGCCGTTGGCATCCATGCCGTTGGCCGCTTCGGGATCATAGCCGCTGTAGCCGGTGAGGGTCCACAGGTTGCTGCCGCTGGCATAGACCCTCAGCGACGAAACCCTTATCTTGGACATCCACCGTTCGGGGAAACGGTATCCTATCGAGAGGTTCTTCAGGCGCAGGTACGAACCGTCCTCCACCCAGCGCGAGGAGTTTACCAGCTCCTTGCTGGTGAACGACGGGAGTTCGGTCTGGTGTTCGGGGGTCCAGTGGTCGCGGATCACGGGGTTCGTCGGGAACGAATCGCCGTAGCTTTCGCGCCGCACGCGGTTCACGTTGTATATTTCGTTGCCCCACACCCCCTGGAAGAAGATATTCAGGTCGAGGTTCTTCCAGCGGAACGAGTTGTTGATGCCGTAGATGCCTTTGGGCTGGGCGTTGCCGATGATCGAGATGTCGTCCTTGTCGATCCTTCCGTCGCGGTTGATGTCGACGAACTTGGCGTCGCCCGGAGCGTAGCCGTACATTGCGGCGGTCGAGGCCTCTTCGGTTTTCCATGTTCCGGCAAAGGTGTAGCCGAGGTATGTTGCCATTGGCTGTCCGACCCTCTGCACGTGCGAACCCACGAGACCCGGATAGTCGAGTTGCCCGCCGATCAGTTCGTTGTTGATGCCGTCAAGGGTGAGGACCTCGTTGCGGTTGAGGTTCATGGTGTAGCTGACGGTCCACGCGAAGTCCCTGTTCGAGAATGGGGTGCCGCCCAGGGCGAAATCCCACCCCTTGTTCGACACCGAACCCACGTTGTTGAGCACCTTGTCGGTTCCCGTCACGATGGGCTGTTTCTGCCACATCAGCAGGTCGGAGGTCTTCTTGTCGTAATATTCAACGGTAAGATCGAGGCGCCCTCCCCACAGGCTGGCGTCGACGCCTATGTTAAATTCGCTTGTGCGCTCCCAGCGGAGGTTGGGATTCGCCGCCTGGGCGATCGCCAGGGTTGGGTTGTTGTTGGCGTCGAGCCCCGACGAGAACAACATCAGCGAAGAGTATGCAGGAACGGCGGAATTACCCACCGTGCCGTAGCTGGCGCGTATCTTGAGGTCCGAAAGCGTGCGCTTGATGCCTTGTGCGAAGGCCTCTTCCATTACGTTCCAGCCTCCGGAAACAGCCCAGAAAGTGTCGAACTTGTGTCCATCGGCCAACTGGCTGGCGCCGTCGTAGCGCACCGATCCGGAAAGCATATAGCGGTTCTTGAAAGCATAGTTGATGCGGCCCATTACCGACTGCATGGCCGATGCCGAGTATCCCGGCCAGGGTTGCTCGAACTTCGTGCCGTAGGAGATGCCGTGGTAGCCCATCTTGACGGGGATGCCCCGCGCGCTGCCCCCCATGCTGTTGGAGCTCGATTTCGAGAGTTCGTAAACGGCGGTCGCCTGGACGTTGTGGCCGTTCCAGGTCTTGTCGAACGTAAGGATGTTCGTATTCTGGATGCCGTTATTGTTGGTAACGGTCTTGGAACCCGAAACGTCTTGGGGCAGACCGTTGTTGACGACCTGGTTTTCGAAATATCCGCGGGTCGCCCCTCCGTATCTGTAAACCAGCTGGCTCGATATCTTCAGCCAGTCCCACAACCTGTAATCGGCCTTGAGCGATACGTGGAACCCTCCGGAGAAGACCTGGTCGACAGCCTCTTTGGCTATCCCGACCGGGTTGTACATCAGCACCGGCCCCACGCCGTTGGTCGCAGGCTGGGAATATCCGCCGGCGCTGTCGGGATCGTAGACCGGCTGCGTGGGCGACCACTGCAACGCGCTTGGCAGAGCGCCTCCGGGCGCGCCCTGATTGTTCTCGTCATACACGGCGAAGAGGTTCATCATCAGGTCGAGCCTTTTGGTGGCCTGGGCCTTTATGTTTCCCCTCAGGGTGTACTGGTCGAAATCGGTGTTGAGGATCACCCCCTCTTTTTGCGAGATCCCGGCGGCGAAGTAATAGGACACGTCCCTTTTCGAGCCGCCGATGCTGAGGTTGTGGTTATAAGATACGGCATTGCGGAATATCTTCTCCTGCCAGTTGGTTCCCTTGCCCAGCGTTGCGATGGCTTCGGGGCCGAATATCTCGGTGTTCCCGCTTTCGCGCCTGTATTCGTCGAACAGCGTGGCATACTCCCACGCCTCGAGCGCAGGCAGCATATTAGCCACCCGGTCCACCGAAACGAACCCGTTGTAGCTTATCTGGGCTTTTTCGCCCTTGCCCCCCTTGGTGGTCACCAGGATGACGCCGTTGGCCCCCCTCGATCCGTAGACCGAAAGGGCTGCGGCGTCCTTGAGCACCTCTATCGACTCTATCTGGTTGGGATTAAGGCTGTTCATATCGCCGCCCTGTACTCCGTCTATGATGACGAGCGGCGAGTTGCCGTAGGTCAGCGAATTGGCGCCGCGGATGCGTATCTGGGTATCGCCTCCTGTGGGGCTGCCGCTGGTGTTCTGGACCATCACGCCGGCCACGCGGCCCTGGAGTGCGTTGGAGGTGCTGAAACTGGGTGCAGAGGTCAGTTCGGCGGCTTTTACCGAGGTTACCGAACCGGTGATGTCGCTCTTTTTCTGGACGCCGTATCCCACGATCACCAACTCCTCGATCTGCTGCGCGTCCGCCGACATGACTATCGAAAAGTCGCGCCTGTTTCCCACGGAGACGATCTGGGGGTTGTAGCCCAGGAAAGTCACTTCGAGTTCGTCGGACGGTGATATTCCGTTGAGGGTGAACTTTCCGTCGCCTCCGGCCACCGTCCCTTTCGACGGGTTCCCGCGCACCACGACGCTCGCTCCTGTAAGGGGATCGCCCGCCTCGTCGGTCACGATTCCAGTGATCCTGCCGTCGGCGCCTTCCGTCCGGGGGCTGCGTTTATCGTGGATAACGATCATGCGGTTGACGATCGAGAAATCGGTGTTGGCATCCAGTATCTGGCGCAACGCCTGCTCCACGGGGGTCTTGTTGAATTCGGCGGTGACCGGCCGGTCGACCAGCTTGTCCGAATCGTAGATCACGGAGAGCCCGGTCTGCAGCTCGATCTCTTTCAGCACCGACTTCAGCGGTTGGTCTTTGAAAGCTTTGCTGACTGTCTGTGCATTTGCGGACAAGACAGCTGCGCAGCAGGCGACCGCCACGATGGACAGCCGCAACATTAGTCGCTTTACATTCATAATTAATAGGTTAGATGGTTACGGTCTTCTCTTTTACGGGGCAGCAGGCTGGTTTTTCGTGTAAGGTTGGATCACTCTTTTATATATATGTCGTCGCCTCTGTACTCGACCCTGACCGGAATGATGTCTTTCAGGGCGTCGAGAACATCGCGTATCGTTTCGTCGTTGCGCAGCGATATGTGGAACCGTTTCTCCTTCACCGAATCGGACTGCAGGTATATTTTCACGTTATACTGGCGAGCGAGTTTCGCCGTCAGTTCGCGCAGCGTGATGTTGTCGAACTCTATCCGGTTCTCGGTCCAGCTGTAGGCCAGCGCCGCGTCCACATAGTTCCTGACGAAATTACCGGAGTTTTTATCGTAGTGTACGGACTCGCCCGGCGACATCATTATCCGGGACTTCGCGGAGCCGGGATCGCTGCGGTGCAGCTCCACACTGCCTTCGGCCAGCGTGGTGCCGACAAAATTATCATCGGGATAGGCCGAAACGTCGAATCTCGTCCCTTTGACGACAATGTCGTACGCATCGGTACCCACCCTGAACTTCGAGCCTTTTTTCTTCGCGACCTCGAAATATCCTTCGCCCTCGAGTTCCACTCGGCGGTTGAAGCGTCCGAACCGGTCGGAGTACCTGAGTTTGGAACCGGCATTGAGCCACACCAGCGTTCCGTCGGAGAGGATTATCCGGCTTTTTTCACCCAGGGGCACCTCCACCGTGTAACATTCGGCGGGCAGGAATCTTTCGACCGCCTTCCACAGTCCGAATGCGCCGAAGAGTCCGAGTATCGCCGCCGCCGCGACCGAGGCGGTCCTCCTTAAAAGCCTCCTTCGCGTGGAGATCAGCCTTTCCTGCCTGGCCCTCATGTGTATCCTGGCCTGGAGCCGGCGCCACTCCCTGTCGGTGTCCGGCCCGCCGGCCTGCGATGCGGCCCAGCCGCGGCCCCATATTCTGAACGCTTCAAGGTGCGACGGGTCCTGTCCGAGATACCCGAACAGTTCCTTCTCTTCTTCCGCCGTCGCCTTTCCCCCGAAATATTTCAGCGCAAGTTCACGGATCGCACTTTCATTCTTCATTCCCATTCCTTATCTGGTATTAAAACAACCCAACCATTTTTTACCCAACCCCCCTATACGAAAAAACAGAAAACACCGGCCCGTGTTCCCTGTCCTGCCGCCCTCGCAGCGCCCCCTACAGATACGATGCGATCACCCAGCCCAGCACCATCACATATATGTCATGCGGGTATATTGCCCGTAAGTGTTCCGAGAAGCGCCGTATGGCTTTAGAGATATGTTTTTCGACGGCGGTGGTGGAGATTCCGAGTTTTTCGGCGATCTCACGGTTCTTCAACCCTTCGAACCGGCTCATCGCAAACACTTCGCGCGAACGTTCGGGCAGTCCGTCCATCACCGTTCCTATATGGCGCTGCAGCTCTTCATGGAGCAGTTCCCTGTCCGGATCGAACTGGAAATCGACATGGTAAAGGCGCTCCTCGCCTCTGACGTTTGCCATGCAGGTCATCTGGTATTTGCCTACTATCGCACGGTGTTTCAAGTGGTTGAGGCAGGCATTTCGCACCATGGTGAACAGCAGCGACGAGAGGGATACCGCCGTAAGCAGATGCCGTTTTTCCCAAACTTTGATGAAAGATTCCTGGATGATGTCGCGCGCGATCTCGTCGTCTTCGGTAAACCTTACGGCGTAACCGTAGAGCCTCGGATAGTATGTTTTGAACAGATACTCCAAAGCGCCTTCGTCGTCGCGTTTAAGCGCGTCGAGCAAATACCTGTCATTGCCGTAGCCATCCATAGCGTATCCCGTTTTTGAGATAATACACAAATGTATGAATAAAAATCACGCCGTTCATTTCGTTTTCCGTATCTTTCACCTCTCGTAATGTTTTTTATTTTCCGGGGTTGGGCAAACCCTCTCCCGGTTGTTGTATCTGTGGTATTTCCAACTCAAAACCGCTGCCCGATGAAAAAAATCCCAATTATATCCCTGCTGCTGCCGTTATGCCTGCTGGCTTCGTGCGGCGGAAAGATCGCCGTCGATTCCATGAACTGCAACTTCTCGGAGAACCCGGCGGGCGTGGAACCCGACAACGTCAGGTTCGGATGGACTCTTTCGTCCGGCGTGCGGGGAAATTTCCAGACGGCATACGAGATCGAGGTGTCGGGGGGTGATGATTTTTCAGACCCGGTCTGGTCGTCGGGCAGGGTGGCCTCCTCCGAAAGCCGCTTTGCGCCCTATGGCGGGCAGCCTCTGGAGAACGGCAGGCATTACCGCTGGAGAGTCCGTGTTTGGGACTCCGGCGGCAAAATGTCGGAATGGAGCGCTCCTGCATGGTTCACGACCGCCCTTGACGGGAACGGTTGGGACGCGGAGTGGGTCGGGGCCATACGGCGGGCCGATTCCCGCCTGCCCGAAGGCAACACATACCACACTCCCGCCTCAAGTGCGGCGGACAACGCGGCCTGGGACGACGTCGAGCCGCCGGCCAAACGAAGCATAATGCTCCGCCGCGACTTCAATGCGGCAGGCGGCATTGCCGGCGCAGTTTTAAGCGTCTGCGGCCTCGGGCATTACGAACTGTGGGTGAACGGCCGGCAGGTCGATGCCACGGTATTCAAGCCACTCTGGAGCGAATATGCCAAAACGGTGTATTACAACACTTTCGACATAACACCCCTGCTGCGGGAAGGCGCGAACACGATAGGCGTGATGCTGGGGAACGGGATGTATAACGTGGCGGGTGGGCGCTACACCAAATTCAGGATAAGCTACGGTCCCCCGACGCTGCTGCTGCAGGCCGATATCAGCTATGCCGACGGCACGAAAGGTCGGGTGGTTTCCGACGGGGAGTGGAAATACGCGCCGTCGCCGGTGACCTTCAACTGCATTTTCGGCGGCGAAGACTATGACGCCCGATGCGAGCAGCCGGGATGGAGCGCCCCGGGATTCGACGATTCGGACTGGCTTCCGGCTGTCGTCCAAGAGGCCCCGCCGGGGAAACTGACGCCCCAGAGCGCGCCTCCGGTGACTGTCGCAGGACGTTATCCCGTAAAAGAACATAGGGTCCTGGGACCCCACAGCCATCTTTTCGATATGGGCCAGAACCTGTCGGGGTTCCCGTCCGTAAAAGTACGCGGCAGGGCGGGACAGAAAGTGCGCCTGAGGCCTGCCGAACAAATAAACGAAACCGGCATAATGCAAGGGACGAGCGGCTCGCCCTACTGGTTCGAGTACACCCTGAAAGGTGACGGCGAGGAGGAGTGGACGCCGCGGTTCGGCTATTACGGCTACAGGTATCTGCAGGCCGACGGCGCCGATTACCTGACCCATGAAGGGGACGGCGGGGAGTACCCCCTGATACTCTCTCTGGAATCGTGTTTCACCCACTCTTCGGCTGCGGCGGCCGGTCGGTTCGAATGCTCCAACGAACTCTTCAACCGCATCTGGTTCATCATAGACAAAGCCACCCGCAGCAATATGCAGGCCGTTTTCACGGATTGTCCGCACCGCGAAAAACTGGGCTGGCTCGAGGAAACCCACCTCAACGGGCCTGGACTGCTTTTCAATTACGACCTGCGCGCGCTGTTACCCAAGGTAATGCGCGACATTGCCGACACGCAGCGCCCCGACGGCCTAATACCGGACATCGCACCCGAATACGTAGTGTTCCTCGAGGGTTTCGCGGACTCTCCCGAATGGGGCTCGGCAGGCGCGATACTGCCGTGGATGTATTACATGTGGTACGGCGACGACAGCCTTGTCCGCCAATACTACCCCCTTATGCGGCGTTACGCCGACTATCTCACATCGAAAGCCCGTGACAACATTCTGTCCTACGGTCTGGGCGACTGGTGCGACTACGGCCCACTCCAGGCGGGACATTCACAGAACACCCCTACGGGCATCACAGCCACCGGACATTACTATATGGTGGCCGACTATACGGCAAAAGCGGCGGCCCTCACCGGCGACCGCGACGGGGAGATAAAATACGCGGCTCTTGCGGCGGACATTGCGGCGGCGTTCAACACCCGCCTGTTCGATCCTGCAACTTCTGTCTACGGCAATGGCAGCCAGTGTTCGTATGCGATCCCGCTCTATCTGGATATCGTTCCTGCGGAACACAAAAAGGCCGTTCTGGACAACCTTGTAAAAGCCGTTGAAGGACGGGGCTGGAAACTCTCCACCGGCGACGTCGGCAACCGCTATCTCTACCAGGCACTTGCAAAAAACGGACTCGACGAAGTTATGTACCGTATGCATAACCACACGGACCTTCCCGGCTACGGCTACCAGGCGGCCATGGGGGTCACTACACTTACCGAACAGTGGAATCCGCACCTGGGACTGTCATGGAACCATTTCATGATGGGGCAGATAGTCGAGTGGTTCTACTCTTCGCTGGCCGGCATACGTCCCGATCCCGAGAATCCGGGATTCAGCCACTTCTTCATCGAACCTGCCGCGGTGGGCGACCTCACATGGGTCAAATGTTCCTACGACAGCATTCTCGGGCTTATCGAGTCGGACTGGCGGATCGAGGGCGGGGTTTTCTCGATCCGCGTCCGGGTCCCGGTAAACGGCACGGCGACACTTACCATGCCGTTCGGTGACCGCACCCCTAAAAAACTCGGGTCGGGAGAGTATCGTTTCTCTGCACGGGTGGAATAAACGAAACGCCGCGAATGAATATGATTCGCGGCGTTTCGTTTTTGTCAGAATCTATTGCTGCCTGAAAACGTAGCGTCCGGCGGGTACCTCATACATCATGTAGCCGTTTTCGGCGCCGGTGAACCGCGCATGGCCGGAGTTTTCAGTGATGGTTGCCGACGGGTTTTCGGGTATCATGATTGTGGCGGCGGTATTCGGCGGGACGGTTACCTCATGCGTCAGCAGGCCGTTCTCTCTTCTCCATGACGAAACGACGGTACCGACAGGGGAGTCGTATGAAGCCCGCGCCCATCGCATCTGCTCTTCGGTCAGGCGGGGCGTCCGCACCGTGAAGCGCTGCATCCCGGGACAAGCCGTATCGCGCCGGATGCCCGCGACGCCGTCCATGTACCACGCGCCCGGATAGAGGAACGAACTGTGCAGCATCGAGTGCCCCGGCAGGTCGGGTTCCCACATCTCCCACAGCGAGGTGGCGCCGTGCTCCCTCATGCATCCCCACCCCGGGTAATCCCTCTGCGAGGTCATGGAATATACCAGGTCGTCGCGCCCTTCGTCGCGCAGCAGGCGGAACAGCATGCCGCCGCCGCATATACCCACGCCGATATGACCGTTGCAGTTGACAAGTATCTCCTCTTCGAGCCTCTCCATCACAGCGTCCCGCAGTTCGGGCGGCGGAACTCCGCCCAGGAGCGCCAACGCCAGATTGCCCATCGAACGGTCGCTGTAGCTGCGGTCCCCCGCGTCGTAGTATTTTTCGTGCGCGGCCAGGCGGACAAGGCCGGCGCGTTCGTTCCATTCGGCGGCCTTGTCGGAGCGGCCGATGGTTTCGGCTATCATGGCGGCTGTGGCGAGGCTGTAGGCCAGATAGCAGGTGTTGTAGCACTCGGCCTGCGGTTTGTCGTTGTTCATCCCTTCGGCGGTCGCGCCCGGCCAGAGCCAGTCGGCAAGGTAGTCCCACGTGCCGCCCCACCGCTTCAGGATGCCGTTCTCGGTGTGGGTGTCGAGGAAATCGAGCCATTTCACGATCGTTTCGAAATTCTCTTCGAGTATGCGGACGTCGCCGTAGTGCAGGTACATGGTCCACGGCAGTATGACTACAGACCCGCCCCACGAAGGGCCTCCCCCTCCGTCGTAAGTGGGCGCGGTGTGGGGAATTATCCCTCCGCCGACGCGCGGCCCCATGTTGGATTCGCGCCCCTGCACGTCGCGCCAGTCGCCCATCCACTTGGTAAAGAAGGCGCCCATGCCGTAGTTGAACATTCCCGTTTCGGCGGAGGTGTAGCCGCTGTCGCCGTAGCCGAGCCTTTCCCTCTGAGGACAGTCGACGATGTATCCTCCGACGGTGAGGTTCTCGAAGTTCCACAGCACGCGGCCGTATATCCAGTTCTGCAAATCGTCGGAGCACTCGAAAGAGGACGCTTCGGGATAATCTGTTCGCACCACCCAGCCCCGGATATCGGAAAGTGCGGGTTTTTCTTTCAGCCCTTTTACCGTTATCCAGCGCCCCGAAGCGTAATTGAACCTGTGGCGGAACGTTCCCTCGCCCGCCGGGCCTATGATATAGGCGCTGTGGTTGCGGAAGGTCATCTCCATATATCCGCGCTCCGACCAAAAAAGGTCTATCCGGTCGCCCGGAGCGCCCCTGACTTTGAACTCCGTCCATCCGGCGAAGTTGACTCCCATATCCACGCGGTACGAGCCGTCGGGCATCTCCTCCACCGCCACGGGCGTTATCTCGTCGAACAGACGGTTGGCATGGGTGTTCTGCGCCGAGATTTCGAGTTCCGGCGCGTATTCCGCCGCCTGCTTCCATGCCGAATCGTCGTAAGAGAGGAGGTTCCAACCGGGTATCTCTTTGCCGGCGTCCCACAGTTCCCCTCCCATCGAGCCCATGCCCCAATGGCCTAACAGCTTGTTGGGGCTCGGATGGGTCTTCCACGAGGAATCCGTGACGATCCTCATCGCGGGTTCCGTCCGGTCGGCGTAGTAAATATCGGCCTGCGCAAGCACTATCGGCGTGCGCGGTTTGTCTTCGGTCTTGTAGCCGGCGTATATCGACCATCCGGCGCCGAGCCACAGGGCTATGACGTTGCCGCCCTTTTTGAGATACGGCGCAATGTCATAGGCGATATACCGCGCCCTTTGCGAGTGGTCGGTAACGGCCGGAGCGAGAACGTGGTCGCCGACCCTTTCGCCGTTGACATAGAGTTCGTGGTAGCCCACCGAAGCGACGAACATCACGGCGCGCGACGGTTTGCGGTCGAGAGTTACGCTCCTGCGCAGCCACGGGTCCCGGATGTTGCAGTCGGGTTTTATCGCGGGATCGAAAATCTCGTCCGAACCTATCCACCTCGCCGTCCAGTCGGACCGGTCGAAAAGTCCCGTCGACCAACTCTGTGTCCGGCTCCATGGGGATTCCCGTCCGTTCTCGTCCCTTACTTTGACACGCCAACGGTACGTGCGGTCGGAAACGAGGGGCGTCCCGCCATAGGGGATCAGCTGCATCCTGTCCGACTCCACCCAGCCGGAATCCCAGGCGGTGTTTTTCGCGCCGTCCGACACGGTGATGCGGTAGGCGGTCTGCGCCTGCCCGTAGGCCGACGGATCGACGGCCGCAAGCGTCCAACTGAAGCGGGGCGCGCGGACGTCGAGCCCGGCGGGCGACTCCAGATATTCACACGTCATTTTGTCCACAGCGATACCCGCGCCTTGCCGGATGCAGGCGGAGGGTAAAGAACAAAGGATCAGGAGCAGCAGCGGTAGTCTCTTCATTTTCCTGCGGTGTTTGGGTTATCTGAACAGAGTTTCGTTAAAGATAGTGAGATTTTTCATTTTTCCCGTAATGCCCTGTCCGACGCTGCGGACCGGCAATACGAATGTTGAAGAGTCGGGAACCGTGTCGGGGTCCTCCTGATAGCGTCCCTGAGCCGTAAATTCACCGTCGACATAAAGACTCAGCGCGGTTTTGTCGCAGCAGAGGGCCAGCCGCAGCCACTTTCCCGCCGGCAGCGCGCACGGCAGCACATACTTGGACCCTTTCCTTTCGTAGCCTATATTCCCCAGGCCGTCGTAATCGAGGAACATCACGCCTTCATCCCCTTTGAACAGCACCGCTTTAGCGGGCGTTGCGGGGTCTATCCAGAGGTCGAACGATACCGTATAAGGGTAGCCCGCCGCTCCGAACGGCAGGCTCAGGCTTCCGCTGCCGTCGAGTTCAAGCGCTCCGTCGGCGACATTCAGGCCGCCAGATCCGGCATCGTAGCCGTTTCCGCTGCGGTCTTTCACCACACCGCCTTTAGCAGACCTGAAATCGTACGAAGCTATGACTTTGCCAGTCGACGGGACTTTCCGGCCGGGATCGGCGCCCGGAACATTTCCGGAGAACGCCGCCACACGCTCCATGAACCCTTCGCAGGTTTGTTCCTCCGTTTTCTGCCCGAACCACCCTTTTTCCGCGATGAAGACCGCCTGGTCCTTCTGGCGGTCGAAATAGTCGAACTCCGACGTGCCGACCTTCCGGTCGTACCAGATCGAGGCCTGGCACCCCAGCAACAGCGGATGGGCCGGAGAAAGCAGGGGCCAGTTTCCGCTCAGGTCGGTCGCGTCCCAGCAGCAGTACATCTTTTTCAGTTTGAAATAATCGTCGTAATAGGTCCTGCGCCCCGGCACCACGTAAATGTCGTGCGAATTGTTAATGCAGGCGAAGCCGTCGCCGATCATCTTCCCGAAATCGGCCCACGAATAGGCCCAGTAGTTACATGCCGCGCGGGTGTCGACGGGCGTTTCGCCGACCATTCCCCCTCCTCCGATCGAAGCCCACATCCGAGGCGAAAGGCCCTTGGCGGCCACGTGCTCTATCATCGTGTTGATATAACGCATGAAATCCTCGCCGTATGTCGGCCCGCGGTGGTATTCGTCGGCGCCGATATGGAATTTCCGGCTACGGAAGACAGGATCGGCGCCGTCCAGGAATTCGTCGTACAACTCTTTGATAAAGCCTATTGCCGCCTCGTTCGTAAGGTCTATATTGGAATCGTCGAGCATATAGCCGGGATCATGCAGGGCGACGAAACGGCTGTGAGCCGGGGTGTCTATCTCGGTGACGATGTCCACCCCGAGTTCTTCCATATCTTTCTGGAACCGCCGGTAGTCCTCCTGCGAATACACCTCGTCGGGATCGAGTCCGCCGTTTATCGCCGGGAATTTTTTGCTCTCCACCCGGAAACTCGCCATCTGTTCGCCTCCGTCGTCGTTTATGTGCAGCTGCACTTCGTTGATCTTGAACCAGGCCATGTACCGGACCATCTCCTCCACGTATCCGAGCGGTATGTATATCCGGGCCACGTCGAGCATACAGCCCCTCACGCCGTAAGCGGGGTAATCCCGTATGTATCCTTTCGGCAGTTCGTTGCGGCGTTCGCTTTGCGAGAGCATCTGCGCCAGCGTCACCGCCGCGTAGAGGCAGCCTTTCGCCGTCGGAGCTTCGGCCCGCACGACATCGTCTATGTCGATGCCGTAGCCCTCCTCGCCCAGCTCTTCCCCGCCCGATGCCGCGAGATAAATATCTCCTTTGACCGGGACCCCGACCACCGCCTCGAACGGCCTGCCGGCGATCTTTTCCAGATAATACCTCGCCTGTTCTCCCGTCTTCAGCAGTGAAGCGTCGGCCAGGACTATCCGGCTCTGCCCGCCCAGTTTGAATTTGCCGGTTTTGCCTTTCCACTCCCTTATGGCCGGGAGCGTCTCCGGCCTTGCGTTGTCTTTCGCGCCGCGGGAGTATTTTCCGGGAATCTCCACCACTACGTCTTCGTACGTCGACATCGCGATATCGCCGCTGTCGGTCAGGCTCTCCACTTTATACAGCAGATGCACCTCCATTGCCTCCAGCGGAGGGTGGATGGTCCCGTCGCCCGAGACGACCGATTCGTTGGAAGAGCCTCCTATGACGACCCGGTATTTTTCCGTCCCTGAGCCGGGCGGCACCACCCGTCCGTCGCGGATCGCTGGTTTTTCATTGATGACCCTGTCGAGGACCGATCGAGCCGAAGGCTCGGCGGCGAGGGCGCACGCCGGCAGTGCCCAAACAGACAAAGCCGTCCATAGCAGAAGGCCCTGCACTTTCCGTTTGCTGATTTTTTTCATGTGATGTCGGTGATTAGGGTTTTCGTTTAAACGGACTCTTAATATCATAACAACCGACAGCGGTTTTCCCCAACGTCCCGACCCCGAATATTATGGAAAAGAGGGGTAAAACGGCATGATTTTCACCTGTGTTTTACCCGAAGGCAACAAAAAACACTGTAAGTGCTTTACTTACAGTGTTCCGTGAAAATTTTTTAGTGACACCGACAGTAATGATTGGGGTTGCTTTTATTTGCTCTAAAAAAATTTCTGCGACATGTAAATCGTTGGGTACCAAAAAACAGTTTGGTTTTTAATTTTATTTTTTGTATCTATACATTCATCGCATAGGTCGATTTTGTTTTACCTATGTTTTACCCCCTCTCTTTTACAAAAAATCCAAACCGTTTTTTAATCTTAATTTTTTAGAGTTATGAACTATTCTATTACACCCGTATTACGTGCGGACAAAATTAATTTACGCGGAGAAGCTCCCGTGTGTATGCGCATTACCGTAGATCGTAAATCGCGGTACAAAACTCTTTTCAAGATCGAGCCGCATTTTTGGAACGAAAAAACAAAAACTGTGAAAAAGAGTTGTCCGAATTATGCAGCTAAAAACGCTGTAATTACAAAAGAGAAAGACAAATACGAGCGCGAGTTGTTGCGTATTACCATGGATGATGGCGACAGCAGTTGTCTGGCACTGATGAAAGGCGATGTTCGCGGAAAAAAATCACTGGACTTTTTCAAATATGCAGATGAATATTTGCAGAATTTACAGGAATCCGGCAAGTATGCAACATACAAACGCTACAAGACACCGGTTACTAAATTCCGCAACTATCTTAAACGTGAAACTTTGCCTGTCAGCAGTATCAATCTCGATATGATAAACAGGTATGAGCATTATTTGAGAACCGAACTGCATAACAAAACCAATACAGTCGGATCTAATATGAAGATCATATCCAAGTTTATGAATGATATTTACCGGGAATACGAATTTAATCCAAATAAAAATCCATTTACGAAATATAAAATCAAAATAGAAAAAACAGAGCGTGTTCGCCTGACCGAACGGGAATTAAAAAGAATCGAGAATTTAAAGCCTGTTCCCGTAAGTAAATTATACGATCCTTACCAAATTTTTCTTTTTGAGAATTACACCGGTATAAGAATAGGCGACATATTGACTCTCAAATGGAAAAATCTTCATCACAACACATTGAAATTCCGCATGAGTAAAACCGGCAAGCAGATGGAAATTCCGTTGATTGAGAAGGCTCAAAAAATAGTGGAAATAAAGAAACGCACCGCGTTGCGGTTTTCGGATAAACTTGATCCGGAGAAATATATTTTCAATATTTTAAGAGAGGATATAGAAAAAATGACACCGCAGCAGAAGCTAAATTCTATAAGCTCCGCGACAGCTGTTATAAATAAACAACTGAAAGTAATTGCGGTTAAGGCCCGCATAGCTAAAAATATTTCGACACACGTAGGCAGGCATTCTTTTGCAACAATGCTAATGACGAAAGGTGCGAATATTTTCGCCGTTAAGGAACTGCTCGGACACGATGATGTCAGGGTAACCCAAATTTATGCAAAATTGATCGACTCTAAAAAGCGTGAAGCAATAGAATTGTTGAATAATTAATAACCGGCAGTTATGAAAAATATAGAATATCCTTTGCTGACATCTGAAGAGGTGTGCTACTTACTGCGTATAAGTCCGCGCACACTCCAGAATTATCGTTCGGACAACGTAATACCGTTTCACAGATTGAGTAAGAAAAAGATTGTTTATCGCGCGGAAGAAATTGCCGGTTTCGTTAGAAACCGTTCCGGTCTTACGAGTTATCACAGGGATAAGTTGGAAAAACTTTTGCAAAAATATGGTTACTAGAGAGGCGGGTAATATTTACCGTAGATTAAACGGTAGAGAGTGGAGAATGATTGATATGTTAGGCAGTGGTTTCCCGGAAGAAAATTGTACCTGCGCTACTCCGGCATTAAAGAGTATATACGAGAAATTACCGTCTATTTAGAAAAGATCGAAAGTGTCAACCCTCGAAATTCTATTTTTAAGGGACGAAAAAATAAGTAAGTCATCCCTACAAAAACCGATCACGTAAAAATAGCGTCTAACTAACTACAAATTCAGGTAGTTACGGGGAAAATAACTGTATAGGGTTAATATTAACCCTAACCAAAGAGGGGGTAAAATGCCTCTTGTAAATAAACGTGCAAAAGAACGACAGAAACAGGTGTAAGAATTTTCGCCGGATTCGCGGATTGTAATTGGATGTATTATCTATAAAGTAATCTATATACTTATTACACTAATAGGAGTCTACAAAGGTGTCAACCCTGTGTAACGGGTAAGCTGGAGTTAAGCGGAAGAAAAAGAAAGCGTATGGATACGGACGTTGGAGAATTGTACTACGGAAAATGGGATGGTTATTACTTATTCCAAGTGGAGAGTTTGCGTGTAGGAGGTAGAATTAAATTCTACCGCGCAATAGATGGTAGTGTATATAAGTGTACGGGAGAGTTTAGCTACCTAATAGAAAAATGGGAAACAACCGAGCGAATTTATTTTTCCGAAGAAAATGCGTATGCTGTAAATACGCTTGGTATGTCTAAAGAAGTTATTGAGTTATATGAGAAATTACTTACTGTGTAGAAAAATTTACGCGGGAATATCTTTCCGTTATACAACAACTAATATACACAAGAAACTTCCGGCGAATTTTTCGCGCGGGAGTTTTTTTGTGTCTGTGTGAAACTTCTGCTCACGGGTAAATAAGTGTACGGGTAATACGTGTGTAAAAACTTCTGCGTAGAAAACGCGCAGGGAAAAAATTCGCGCGGGTAGATTTCCCTTTATTATATGTATTACTATATAAGTAGGTATCATTATCATTTATAAGACGGGCGTACTTTCCCCGCGTTTCCCCACACACCGGATATTTTTCTGCTCGATGGGGTACCCCTTAAATGGAAAATTTTTTGAGTGTGGTTAGCGGTAGTCGCTTTAGATGAGAGTGTAGATTTTCAAAGATTGAGGTGAATTTGATACGATACTTTTCCTATCTTTGTATAAACCACAAATTAATAGCTTATTTGAGAATTTAGTTTCAAAAACATATTAGAAAGCGTTAGCTTTTATTCTTGCTACTGAAACCTAGGAAATTTCAAAGCAATCAAGAGTAAAGCGTAACGCTCACGTTTTTCACGACGTGGGCTTTACTCATTTATTTGATTGCAAGGTTTTCCTAGGACCGCAGTAGCAAATAATGGTTTAGTCCACGTTTTTCATGTACATATACCATATCAAACCTAAACAACTTATAAAATGGAAAAGGAAACAAAAGATGAAAAGAAAAAGGAAGAGGGCGCAGCACAAATTTTTGCAGCAGTAATTCTTATTTGTTTATGCTTGTTCTTTGGAAGAAAATGTTTCTCGTGTTCGGAGGACAGGCAGGAGCCACCGATAGAAATTCCCAAAGTTGTTATGATAACATCCGACTCTCTACTGGCAGTTACTTACCGAGAAAAATTCGATGCCCTATATAATGACCTAATGGCTTTGGACAAAGAAGATGACAGAAGGCGAAGTCGAGGATCTTTCCACAAAGAGATTCAAAAATTGTTTGAGGATTGGCACAGTAACATGGAATACCTTGTAGACGAGGGAACGTTAATACCCTTGTGTAACAAAGAGTACGAAACGTTATTTAGAAAATACGATAAACAATTTGCCAGATTTATGCTGTATGGCGATGAAGACACATGGGAAATCGAACGCTACGCCAAGAGAGAGGCGGAAAACATTCTTCGCAAACTATTAGTAGACCCAGAGAGCCTCGTTATCGAAAACGTACTCTGCAACGGTAAAACAAATAAAGGCTGGAAATACACTGTAGTCTATCGTGCAAAAAATGGGTTTGGCGGATATGTCCGCGAAAAAATCACTGTGATTATGGCGTATAACGGAAACACATTTTACGAATGTGTAGATGCTCGATAAATACTATCTGAATTTGAAGCACTGGCTCTTAAAAACAACTAACCATGACAACAATTAATATATTCATCAAATCTCTAACGCAATGAAAAGAATTATTTTTAGCCTGCTACTTGCGGGCTTCGCGCTTTGTGCGCTTGCTAACCAAAGGGTAGACACTACGTATGTAAGTGATCCCCCTGAACAAACGGATTCTGTCAGAGCCTCTTTCGTCAAGAAGAACCGAGAGCTTATGATGAATCCCGCATTTATCAGCCGCTATGTCGGAACTATTGCGTTTACAAGACCGCACATAGAGGAATCTCTCGATGTTTCGCCGGTTTCGTACCGTGGAGGAGTTACCTACTATGAGTTGCCCACTGCTTATATAGGCATAGAATATTATGGTAAGGAAGATGTGGCGATAGAAATTTCGTTCCGTATGTTTGGAGAAGACGGCCTCAAATATGAAAAGAGTTTATATGATGCCGGATTTAAGTTGACCGAAACGTCCAAAACTATTAATGTAGAAACCGGTAAAAGGTTGGATGTAGTTGCGGGGCAAGTTCGCCGGTATAAAAACGGGGATGTGATTTGCGATGTTTACGATGGAAATTATTTAGGGTTTGTTTTCTACCCCGTTAAAAATTAGGGTAACAAATATATGAAATAGTCACTGAAACGCCTCCTTGCAACTGGAGGCGTTTGCTTTTGGCAACTCATTATTACAACCATAAAATCCAAAGTTCTGTAATTACAATTATCGAACATTGAAATATAATATTCTTTGGGGAGATTGATTTTGTGATTGATTATTCTGAATAGATTTATTAATGTTCTATTCTGTAAATGTATTTCAAAATCCCCATAAATAGTTTATATTTGCTAATTAAAGACGAAACAGCCAACAACTTAAACTACTTACCTATTATGAATATATTACATATTACGGATTTCCATTATCACTCTAAAAAAGATCTGCCGGCAAAAATCGTAAATTCAATATCGGATGCGATCATAAAAACTGGCTCTCAAATTGACTTTGTATTTTTCACAGGTGATTTAGTTCAAAAAGGAGAAACCATTGAACTTTTCAATGAGGCCAAAGATATATTATTTGAGAAATTGTCAACCTCTTTAAATATACATAAAAGTAATTTCATTTTTTGTCCGGGCAATCATGACATAAATAGAAATCTTATTCATAGGGGAGTAAAGGCTTATGTCCAATTAGAGGTAAAAAATAATGAGGAACTGAATAAGTTTTATAGGGAAGATGGGTTAGATTTTCAAAACTCTCTTAAACCGTCAGAAGTGTTTAAGATTTTTGAAAGGGATTTTCATGAATCTTATGAACCTACTGCAAGCGTCAAAAATATAATTAAAGACCTTTATTCCATATACATTAGAGATATTAATCAAAAAGAAGTCGCTATTGTATGTTTAAACTCTGCATGGCTATCAGATGGTAACGATTATTCTAATCTATATATACCCACAGAATTGTTAGCCGAAATTAACACATTAGTAAAGCCCTCCGACTGTAAGATAATGCTCCTCCACCACCCCCTATATTTTTTGAAAGAGTTCAATTACTTCGATGTTGAGTTAATGGTACATCAAAATTATGACATGATGTTTACTGGGCATATTCATAAAACTCAATCATCTACTTATTATGCCGGAGCAAATGGCATCTATAATCATATTGCTAAAGCATCCTTATCTTCCGAGGAAGCATTAGGATGCTCGATTATTGAATATAACGACATAAATTCAGAAGTAGTAGTTAAAGAAATATATTTTAATCGAGAATCTAATTCATGTCAGTTGGGAGAATCTGTTATTTTCACTCTCCCGTTTGGAGAAACTAAACGAGAACAAATAGAATTTAGAAAAAAGCTTACAGAGAAAATTCCTATAGAATTAGATAAAGCAAATGAATTATTGCTCCAGGATGTACAAGAGGATGCAAGCAATATGAATTTTCTACATTATTTTAATTCTCCGATATTAAAAACAGAATCTTCGACAGGTATAGAATCGACAAACCCTATATCTATTGCTTTTGAGGAGTTATATAAGAAAGAGTCGAATTATCTAATTATGGGGAAGGATAAATGTGGAAAGACAGCCCTCTTAAAACGAATACAATTAGATGATTTAATTAATTACTCAAAAAAAGGTATTATCCCTTATTCTTTTGATTTTAAAGAATGGGAATCCAAATTTGACGATCGATTCACACTTACTAAAGAAATTGCAAACTATTATTCAATTAACAAAAAGCAAATAGAAACATATTTAAAAAATGGTTCGATTCGACTATTAATTGATAATTTCAATCCGCAATCGGCGATTTATACATATTTAAATGATTTTCTGAAAGAATATCAAAAAGTCTCATTTGTGATATGTACTGATTATAATACGCCACGTATGATAGACATATATACCTTCGGGGGTGCGACCTATAAAAAACTATATATACACGATATTACCCGAAAAGAAATTGCTGTTTATACGGAAAAATGGATGCCAACTCGTGACGATAGAGGAATTGTTCAAGAAAAAATAGTAAATCTTTGTAAGCAACTCGAATTGCCACTTAATTATTGGACTATTTCTTTATTGCTTTTAATCTATAATAAGTCTTCTGATGGGTATCATCGCAACTTGTTTGAGATACTCGACTTGTGTGTTGATGAAGTGTTAAGAAAGAAATATCTTACTTTATCAAAGAGCCGGGTTACTTATGATCAGTTGAAAAGGATTTGTGGCGAATTAGCGGTTGAATTATATGCACGGTTTGAAAAGAATGTATATAGTGCGTCTCAATTGGAAATAATTCAAATAATAAAAAATTCTATTGACGATAATGAACGCACAACTGCGGAGCCGACCGAAATATTTAATTATTTAACATCTGTAGGTGTACTTAAACTTAAAGAGGATGGGGTGTCGTATACTTTTCGATTAAATGGTTTTTTCGAATATTTCTTATCATATCACATGACTAAAAATGAGGCTTTTAAAGAAAGCATACTATCTGATGGTAAACAATATGTGAAGTTTAAGAATGAACTGGAAATATATAGTGGATTTAAAAGGAATGATTTGAATTTTTTAGAAAACATTTACTTCAAAACAAAAAACATTATTGATCCATTATTTATATCATATTATATAAATAATCTGGATGATGTTTTGAAAGACAAGATTCAACAACCACAAATTATTACAGATCGAATTAAACGATTACATGTAAAAAGATCTTTAACAAGTCTTGAGAAAGCGTCTGTAGAAGATGTCATTGATGGGTTGGAAGTAAATGCGGATGTACATAAAAAAGAAGAGATTGACGCCAATAGAATGGATCCCGAATTGTTAGAGAAATACATAGCAACCCTTGCACGAGTATATAGAAATTCTGATGATATTAGAGGAAACCAAGGTCTTATTAATGATATATTCGATTACATTTTAGACTCATACTGTTATTATGGATTTTATCTTATTGATAAATTTTCCCATGAAATAAAACTATCTGAAACAGAAAATATTGAGAGTAATCCCGAAATGGAACTATTAAAATTGGTTTCCAACTTCGCCCCATTCATGAGTGAAATATCTCTTTATGATGGGATTGGTCATTATAATATTGAGAATATTGTAAAACGCAAAATTGAAGAATTAGAAATAGTGCCAGCTGAAAATCAACTGAAACTATTTATGCTGTATTATTTATTAGTAGATATTGATCTACAAAAAAATAAAGGATTTATAGATAGATCTCTTGAAGTTATAAGAATGCCAATTCTTAAAACTATGATTCTGGTAAAACTAAATTTTTATTTAGCATTTAAGACTAATGGCAGTAAGTCATTAAATGACTTTATTGGTTTTAAAATTGAGCAAGCAAAGTTGAATCTTGATGCAAGAACTGATAGAGGCCAAATTCACAAAAATTTGAGTAAAACAAAGAAACGTTCTTTCTCTAAGCGGTAGATTAAGCCGTGACTAATTCAATTAAGTCGACATCCTTTCTGTAACAGGAAATGATGTTTGCTTTTGTATGGCGTGCATTTATTGGAAATTAAGACAATCAAATATTCATACACGTTACATATCTCTGGGAAATTATTTATTCCTGCCAAGTGTGGCTTTGATTGAATAAGCGTAAATATTAGGGAAGCCGGTTGTATTAGCGCCTGATGATTTTGGGCAACTATTATTGCTCCGGCGCTGGTCTTCCTGGAATATAAAAAAGTTAAGCGGGTTTAATATGCGGAGACAGGAGCATAATTTTTTAAGCAAAGTCATTTCCAGAGCGGACGCCTCTACAAAATCGACATTTTGCCTGTAACCCGAAAGAACATCCGCTTTAGTGCGACGCAGAAAATCGTCTATATTTGACCGTTTTGTCCGCAAAGTGCTACAACTCCCGAAATGAACGACGCGACCGCTTAAATACCCCTCTAACACGTCGGCAATTTCCGATAACGCGACCTCTTCCCGACCGACTACGATTTTATTCGGTCTGCCGTGAAAGGCGATATATAAAACCGTGTAATTATCGTACCGGCGGAAAGTGTACTGCCGGATATACTCGAAAAATTCGGCTTTGGTGTTGCACCGGCGATAAACATACTTGATCCGGTAATAGGAATGATGCAGGAGTTCCAAAATCGGTCGGACGCTTTGCCTGCTCCTGGGGTTTGTGTTCCAGTTACCCTCAAGGCAGTAAATGTACTGTGGCTTTTTCAAATTCGGATATCGTTAAAAACATTGTAAAACTTCGGCAAGTCCTCTTGCCGGATAACTTCGTCGTTGTAAACTTCGAGCATCTGGATACTCCGGTGTCGGCTGTATTTCGACACTGTAAGAAGTTCCCCGCGATAGGATTTTATAAGTTTGGTTATAAAAAAGTGACGGAAGCCGTGTACGCTCCCGTCAATTCCCTGAGTTATGAAAACCCGCTTTACAATCTCCCGAACGGACTTTGTGGTTAATCGCTCGCCACGGCAGTGGTTGCTGTCGCTACGGAACAGTGCGCCCGTCCGGTGCTTATAAACGCGCAGATATTCGCGCAAAACTTTGACAGTCGAGGGATGCAGGTGTACCGGCTCCTTATCGTCGCTCCCCTTACCACGTATGAAAGCGACCTTGTTTTTCAGGTCGATATCTTCGACGTTCAACCGCACGACCTCGATCTGCCGGAGGCCTTGAAACAAAAAGAGAGCGATAATCGCTCTCAATCTCTGGTTGGATTTGGTCTGCTCCAGTCCGGAACAATACAGTTGCAGCTTGCCTATGTCCTCGTCGGACAGTCCGTCCTTTTTGTGGAGGCGCGACTGTGAAAAGCCTTTCACATTGCCGGTCATGCTTTGCGGGATCAGGCCGAACCGGCACAACCCGTCGAGGAATACCTTTGCCGAAATCAGATACTTGTTTTTCGTGGAAACGCTGTAAGTGTCGATCGCCGACAAACAGCGTTTGTACTCCAGATAACTGTTGCGGTTGAGAGGCTGTTGTTCGATGAACCGCAGGAAGTGTTTGATGCGGACTGCGTAATCGTTTCGCGTGGTCTCGGAAACGTCGACGCTGTCGAAAATACGCGCCGTTATTACGCTCAATTTGTCCGCCTGTGTGATCGTTCCGTATTCCATAACTTTTGCAGTGAAATATACCTTAAAGTTACAAAATATATATTACATTTGCAAATATAAGTATCTGTAAAACAGAATGATAGAAAACCAAATTGTTTTACCTATGTTTTACCCAAAGGCAACAAAAAACACTGTAAGTGCTTTACTTACAGTGTTCCGTGAAAAATTTTTAGTGACACCGACAGGACTCAAACCTGTAACCTGTTGATCCGTAGTCAACTGCTCTATTCAATTAAGCTACGGTGCCGTGTTTGCGGGGACAAATATAATAACTTTTATTAAAAAACCGCAAATTATTTACAAATTCTTGTAGAGGTTTATGAAATGTGAAACGACACTGTTACTGCCGGTCAAAATGATAAACCGCGGCCGTCCTTACGGCTTTTTTATCTCGCGGCCGGGGTTCCGGAGCAGAAAATCCTCCCACGAAGAACTCTTCCCCTTGCTGCGCGCGGCGGGTTTCGGAGCCGGGATTCGCGACGACGCCGTGAAATGGTGGCACAGCGCAACCGCCATCCCGTCCGTCGCGTCGAGCCTTTTAGGATCGTATTCGATACCCAGCATGCTCTTCAGAAGCGCCGCAACCTGCTCCTTCGCCGCTGCGCCCTGTCCGGTTATAGCCTGCTTGACGCGGCGCGGCGCGTATTCGTAAACCTCGATCCCGCGGCTCAAAGCCGCCGCCATTGCCACTCCCTGCGCCCGGCCGAGCTTCAGCATGCTCTGGACGTTCTCGCCGAAAAAAGGCGACTCCAGCGCGACCTCGTCGGGGAGGTAGCCGTCGATCAACTGGCCCGTGCGCTCGAAGATCACACGCAGTTTATGGTACGGATCACGGACACGGCGCAGGTCGATATCCCCGAGGGCGACGGCCCTCAGGGTGTTGCCCTCGATCTCCAGTATACCGTATCCGGTACACGTCGTACCGGGGTCGATACCCATTATGACTTTTTTAACCAAACCGGATATGTTGAGCTATGAGTTTACAGAATAAACAGCTGCCGGCGTTCCGGCCCGGGGTCGATGCCCATCGTGACTTTCTTTGTCAATTGAAAAATAAAGAATCTGCCGCCGATATTATAAGGTAGTTCCCTCGTCGCCGTATACATACTTTTCACGTATCACTCCCCGAACATTACGGCTCGCTCGGGATGACATAACCACCCCGCCGCTTTGCGGCACCCCTCCACAGGAGGGGAACTCCTAATTCGTAATTTGAATTTCGTAATTACTTCTTCAGCTCCTTTATCTCCCGTTCGAGGTTCCCTATCTTTACGCTCAGGTCGGGCAGATTGCGGAATACGGCGTTGGCGCGGTGCCATTTCGTGCCCGGCAGGGCCGGAGAACCCATTACAGCGGTATCGTCCGGAATATCGTGCGAGATGCCGCTCTGCGATCCGACCTTGACATTATTGCCTATCGTAAGGTGCCCCGTTATACCCACCTGCCCGCCGAACATGCAGTTGTCGCCCACCTTCGAGCTTCCGGCGATGCCGAACTGCGCCGCGGCGACCGTGTCGCGGCCGATGACCACGTTGTGCCCCACCTGGATCAGGTTGTCGAGTTTCACGCCGCGGCGGATAATGGTCGATCCCATCGTGGCGCGGTCGATGCAGGTGTTGGCGCCGATCTCGACGCTGTCCTCGATCACGACGTTGCCCAGCTGGGGTATTTTTTCGTAAACTCCGCCGCCGTCGGGCGCGAAACCGAAGCCGTCGGCTCCTATCACGGCTCCCGCGTGGATCACGACGCCGCTTCCGATCTCACACTCCCCGTAGATCTTCACCCCGGCGTATATGGTGGTGCCGCTGCCTATTTTAACATTCGGGCCGACGTAGCACTGAGGATAGACGGCGCTACCGTCGCCCACCGACGAGCCCCGCTCTATCACCGCGAAATCGCCCACATAGCAATCCTTGCCGAGCGTGACGCCTTCCGCCACAGACGCCTTCGCGCTGATCCCTTTCGGGCGCGGACGGTTCTCGTCATAGAGCCTCAACAGCGCCGCGAAAGCGGCATACGGATCGGCAACCCGGATAAGGGTGGCCTCCACCGGCGAAGAGGGTTCGAATTTTCTGTCGACGATGACTATCGTGGACTCCGTGTCGTATATATAATGTTCGTACTTGGGGTTAGCAAGGAACGATAGCGCGCCGGGGCGGCCCTCCTCGATCTTGGCGAATTCGCTGACAGTGGCATTTTTGTCGCCGTCGATCTCCCCTTTGAGGAATCCGGCTATAAGTTCGGCTGTGAACTGCATATATGAGTAATTTGAAGATTTGAAGATCAATTCATTTTCACATTTCCAAATAGTTAACGGTATTTAGTTATATCGATCCCTCCGGGCAGGAACAGCGACGGATCGCCGCCCATCGTGATTATCTCGCGCACGAGCCTCGACGACACCGAAATATACTCGGGCGGCGTGAAGATCGCCACGGTCGTGATCTCGGGGTACATCCGCGTGTTGACCATCTCCATCGTATGCTCGTATTCGAAATCGGACGTGTTGCGGATCCCGCGCAGGATATGGCGTATCCCCCTCCTGCGGCAGAAATCGCCGGTCAGTCCGTCGTAGAGAACGGCGTCGACGCGCGGATTATCGCCGAAAACCTCGTCGATGAGGTTCACACGGTGCTGCGGAGCGAGCAGGCTGCGTTTATCGCTGTTATAGCCGACACCGACCAGTATGCGGTCGAACATAGTTAGCCCGCGCACGACGATAGCGAGATGCCCCAGAGTGAAAGGGTCGAAAGATCCGGGAAAGAGTGCGGTTTTTTCCATTTACGGATAGTGTTTACTGAACGGCTAAGGTAGGAATAAATGCGGATATAAACAACATATCCCCGAACCGCAGGCTCGGGGATATAGATTAAGTTTTACAGTTTTGATTATTTCTGTTTCAGAGGCTTTTTGCAGGTCTGCCACACCAGCGAGATGCCGATGTTGGTCAGAGAGAAGCCGGGTTTCCAATCGGTGGTGGCTCCCGCGTAATACCCGTCGTAATGTCCAACCGCAGAAACACCCATGCCGATGTTGTAATCGATGGCGAAATTGCGTTTGATCTTCTGCATGTAACCGAAAGTACCGCCGGCGGAAATAGCCATGTAGTGTTCGTTGACGCGGTCGGGAGAGCCGCCTCCATAGTAATAGTAGCTGTCGTAGCAGCGGCCGAGATAGCTGTACTGTACCATAGGACCTGCGTACCATGCTTTTTTCTTGCCGAGGTAGAACCTCACTTCGGGAGTTACCCAGAAACCATAGGTATTTTCGTTGTTGTCGTTGTCTGTCCATGGCCAGTAGAAACCGCCGACGCTGAGGCGCAGACCGAGTTTTTCGTCGCGGCGCCACTCTATGTTGGCGTTGGGAGCAAGGATCAGGTATGCCAGAGCGTTGGTACCCACGTAGAATGCGCTGCCGTAGAACTCGCATGGAGGCATGTTGGCGCGCATCATTTTTTTGAAATCGCGGTACTGGGCGTTGCATCCGAAGATGGGCATGCCGCAGGGGGTCATCTGGCAGGTGGGACCCATAGCCGGTTTGCCGTGTCCTTTCCCGGGTTTGTCGCATGCTTTATCGCCGCAGCACGGCTTGCCGCACTCCCCCGTGCATTCCCCCTTTTCGCATTTGCCGCAGCATTCGCCCTTGTCACAGGCAGGGGCGGCTACGGGATCGTAGCTTTCCATCGGGCGGACGGGCTGTTTGGGTTTTTCCGGATACGCGGACTCGATCTTCACAGGCTCATACGGATAGACCACGGCATTGGCATCGGCGGGATTTTTTCCTTCACCGACAGCGGGTGCTTCACCCTCTACCGGACGTGTCGAAACGTAGGGTTTACCCGACTGTGCGGCTTCGATCTTCACGGGTTCGGCCGGAGGAGCTGCGCGTTCGATCGACTTGGCTTCCCTTTCGGCTTTCTTGTACTCGCGGTACTCGTCCCTGAGGTTCTTTTCCCGTTCTTTCTGAGCTTTCTTACTCTCCTTGACCTTTGCCTGATCTTCCTTGGGGTACACGGTCAATTTGACATCGTACTGCTTGTCCTGAGCGGATGCAGGCAGGATCACGGCTGCCATAAGCAGGCCGGCAAGAATATATTTCCCGATTTTCATAGAATTATTTGGATTTAAGTTTGAATTATTTGCTTGCAAATAATCACCGACCGAACGCCGACCGTCAGCCGCAGGCTGGTGGAGGCATCTTGTGAGCGAGGTAATTATTGGTTAATCATTAAAGTTCGTGGTTTGTTAAATAATCACCGACCGGGCCCCGGCAGTGCCGCAAAGCGGCGCGCAGGATAAAAGCGATGGAGGTAATTATGTAATCATTAAAAGTTGGCCCATTAAAAGTTGTCCGCGTCAAAACGCACCCAATCCGTAAGTTGATTGGCATTCTTAGCCGTAAAATTAAGAATTAAAATGTAATAACCGCACAATAGGGAGAAAAAATTCCAGATTTGCAACGAAAGTTTACAGAATTCGCACATGCGGCCCTGCAGCGCGGGTGTCGGATTCGTCGCGTTCCAGGGTAGTATGAGCGGGTTTTTACGCTTTCCCCGGAATCGCGGGAGGTTTTTCCGCAAAAGCGGCCGGATTTCGGTTTTGCAACATCGGATCGCACGGCGCCGTGCGTACCGTGCAAATATTGCGCAACCGTCCCGAATAAAAAAACCGGGGCATCGGCACAGAAGGTCAGCTTGCCGGGAATTGGTATGGAAGTTGCCTTCAAAGCAGATAAGACAAACTAAAAAATATTACTATGGCAAAAATTTACGAATCCATCATGCTGCTCATAAAGCCGGAACTCATCACCACGGCTGCAGCGACCCTGAACGAACCGGGACAGAATATCTCTGCCGGTGCTGACATCATCATCCCCTCGCTGTTGGCAAGAGCCCTTAAAAAAGGCGACACTCCCGAGATCCGCGACATCGTCGAAGAGGCGGGAAGACTCAATATCTATGAAAAGTACGGCCAGTTATGGGAAGGCGACGGCATCTTCGACGGCAAGAACATCGGCGTGCGCCTCGAGAACCAGCTGATCGGGGTGGAAAATCCCCGTTTCTACGCCACTGTGGCTGCGCGTTCGGGCCTGAGTAAAGAGCATGCGAACCGCCTTACCAACTGGATTGCAGGCACCATAGCCGCTTATCTGGGTGAAAAAGCCGCCCACGGCAGGCTCTACACCGATATGCTGGCCGACCTCGCCGATGACAGGGAAGACCTGGCGCGCGATATCCCTTCGACAGTCGTGGACGAACTCGGTCTGGCTTCGACGCTCGGCGTAACGGGAAAAAAGGGCGCCAAAGAGGGGACCGGCAGGAAACGGAGCGGCGAATGGCTGCTGTGGCTCGCTCTTATCATCCTGATCCTGATGATATTCATGTGGTGGAGATCGTGCGACCGCAAAAAGAAGGCCGATGAGATGGCCGTAATTACCGAACAGGTGATAGAAGTCCCGCAGGCGGCCAAACCGGAAACCGACGGGAAGCCGGTCGAAAAGCAGAGGACGCTTGACGGGCAGCCCGTAACCGTCTGCGGAGAAGCCGAATGCGTTGACCTGAAGGCATATCTCGACTCCGACAGTTTCCGCAACGCCACCGACGCGCAGCTTCAAAAAATGTGGTTCGAGTTCCCCGGCATCGATTTCGAGCACAACAGCGCGACCGAGCTCGGAACAGGGGCTGCAGAACAGGTGAAAGAATTGGCGGCGATACTCAAAAACTATCCTGACGTGAAGATCATGATCGGGGCGTTCGCCGACAGGACGGGAACGCGCGCCGTGAACTTCGACATCACCAAAAAGAGGGCGGCCAACATCGCGTCGGCTTTTGAAAAGGCCGGCATCGACAAGGCGCGCATCTCGACCGAAGGTTTCGGCGAGGGTTATGCACAGGTGGCCGAAAACGCTACCGACGCCCAGCGCGCCCCCGACCGCGACATCGCCCTGCGTTTCACGAAATAAGTCGGAACGCCGACAGCGGTTCAAAATGACAGTGAAAAGGCGGCCATGCAGAAGGCCGCCTTTTGCTGTTATATGTGCGCCCTCACCAATCGCGGATAATGACCCTAACGGAAATACCGATCCATGCCGGAGCTGCACCGACGAACATAGCCGGTGTGGGAATCCGGTCGTAAAAACAGATATGATAATATTTTACATGTTCCGCGCATATTTATTAAAGGTATTTGAGAGTTTGTCCGGGAATTATTCATATAAGTACTTTCGGATATTTATTCGACCATTTTGTTTTTTATCTCCGGTAGGTTTTTTGCGTCGTTCCCGAAGGTTTAGCGGGCTAAATCGAGGGAGCGAGGTGAAAAAGATGCCGGCGGAGAAAAAATAAAATGGTCGAATAAATATCCGAAAGTACTTATATGAATAATTCCCGGACAAACTCCAACATCGTAAACAAATTTTTCGTACTTTTGCAGCAATTGGAAAAATAATAATTTAAAAAAGCTCCAGTGGGAGCGGCGGAATTACTCTGACTGAACATATTTTTTTGATGTAAAAATGTTATCGTAAGGCCGCTGTGCCCGTTGGCACACAAACAAATGCCTAAAGTCTATGACAAGGTAAATGTTAAATTAAAACCAGACTGGCTAAAAATCAAACTTCACAGCGACAGCGGATTCGCCCGCGTCGCGGAAATTGTCGACCGACACGGGCTGCATACCATTTGCAGCAGCGGCAGGTGCCCTAATAAGGCGGAGTGTTGGAGCAGACGGACGGCGACCTTCATGGTGCTCGGAGATGTCTGCACAAGGGGGTGTAAATTTTGCGCCACAGCCACTGGAAAACCTTTACCTATCGACGCCGGCGAGCCTGAAAGGGCGGCCCGATCCATTGCTTTAATGGAGTTGAAGCACGCTGTCATCACATCCGTTACCAGGGACGACCTGCCGGATGGGGGTGCGGCGCATTGGAATGCCGTTATCAGGGCGGTTCGCCGGGAAAACCCCGATACCACCATAGAAGTGCTGATCCCCGACATGGACGGGCGGCCCGAGCTGTTGGATATTATCCTGGCGGCGCGTCCCGACATCGTGGGGCACAACATCGAAACGGTCGAAAGACTTACCCCCGAAGTACGTTCGCGCGCCCGCTACCGCACCAGCCTGCGGACTTTGTCGTATATGGCATCGACGGGTGCGACGGCCAAAAGCGGCATTATGGTCGGTCTGGGCGAAACTCCGGCCGAGGTTTTGGCGGCGATGGACGACCTGCGGGGGGCGGGCGTCGAAATCTTGACGCTGGGGCAGTACCTGCGGCCGACGCGGGAGCACCTGCCCGTAGCGGAATACGTAACACCACAGCAATTCGAATTTTACAGGCAGGAGGCCACGGCGCGCGGTTTTTCATACGTCGCCAGCGGCCCCCTGGTACGTTCTTCATATATGGCGGAGCAGGCGCTGCCCGCACTTAAACACCATACCGCATGACGCCGTCGGTTGAGCTGCTCGACCTCGGCACGATAGACTACAGGGAGTGCTGGGAACGCCAGCAGAAGCTGTTCGACGGGCTCGTTGCGGAAAAAACGGGCGGCCCGGGCGATCCGTCGAAGGCAGGGTACCTCATATTGTGCGAGCATCCGCACGTTTATACGCTCGGTAAAAGCGGGCACGAGGAGAACCTGCTGGTCGGCGAGGATTTCCTGCGGAGCGTGGGGGCAGAGTTTTACCGCATCGACCGCGGGGGCGACATTACCTACCACGGGCCGGGGCAGATAGTGGGCTACCCGATACTCGACCTCGAAAAGACCGGGATGGGGCTGAGGGATTACATCGCGGCCGTCGAGCAGAGCGTCATCGAAACGGTGGCGGAATTCAGCATCGCCGCCGGAAGGAGCGAGGGGAAGACCGGGGTATGGATACGGGACGCCCGGGGGGAGAGGAAGATTTGCGCAATAGGCGTGCGCAGTTCGCGTTTTGTTACTATGCACGGGTTCGCCCTCAACGTGGCGACCGACCTGAAGTACTTCGACTACATCAACCCATGCGGGTTCGCGGGCGGCGGAGTAACTTCAGTAAATGCGGAGATCGGCAGGAAAGCCGATATCGAGTTGGTGAAACAACTCCTTTGCGCAAAGATTGAAAAAAATATGAATATAAATATAGAAAGTCATGCCAATAGAAAAACAATGGGTTATCCTCGAACAGGGTGATCCGGCCGCGGTGGAGGGGCTCTCCTCCGCGCTCGGCCTGTCGCCTGTTCTTGCGAACCTGCTTGTTCAGCGCGGCATAACGACTCCGGAAGGGGCGGCGGGATTCTTCAATCCCTCGCTCGACGACCTTCACGATCCGTTCCTGATGAAGGATATGGAGAAGGCCGTGGACCGCATCACGCGGGCCGTGGCCGACGGGGAGACGGTCATGGTGTGGGGCGATTACGATGTGGACGGCACGAGCGCCGTGGCACTGCTGTACTCGTTCCTGCGCCGTCTGGGGCACGAAAACCTGATGTTCTACATTCCCGACCGCTACACGGAAGGGTACGGCGTGTCGATCAAAGGCATCGACTACGCCAAGGCGCACGGGGTTTCGCTCGTTATCACGCTGGACTGCGGGATCAAGGCGGTCGAAAAGGTCGCCTACGCAAAGGAACAGGGAATCGATTTCATCATCACGGACCACCACCTGGCCGGTAGTAAACTCCCCAAAGCCGTTGCGGTTCTCGACCCCAAGCGTCCCGACTGCGAGTATCCTTTCAAGGAGCTGTCGGGCTGCGGCGTGGGGTTCAAGATCGCGCAGGCCTATTGCCAGCGCCACAACATCCCCTTCTCGGAGATAGAGCGCCTGCTCGACCTGGTGGTCGTGAGCATCGCCTCGGACATCGTTCCGGTGACGGGCGAGAACCGCATCCTGGCCTACTACGGGCTCGAAAGGCTCAACACGCGCCCGAACAAGGGACTGCACTCGATCGTCAAGATATGCGGGCTGGAAAGGCACCGCATCTCGATCGACGACATCGTCTTCAAGATCGGCCCCAGGATCAACGCCGCGGGGCGCATGCGCATGGGCGAGGGCGACGAACATTCGGGGGGCCACTCGGCCGTCAACCTGATGATCGAGCGCGACGAGGATGCCGCGGGGCTGTTCGGCGCCGCCATCGACGAGGCCAACAGCGACCGCAAAACCATCGACCGCACCGTGACTCAGGAAGCACACGATTTTATCGAAGGTAATCCCGACCTGAAGCGTATGAAATGCACGGTCATCTACAATCCGAAATGGATGAAGGGGATCGTGGGGATCGTCGCCTCGAGGCTCATCGAAACCTATTACCGCCCGACTGTAGTGCTGACCATGAGCAACGGCTTCGCCACGGGTTCCGCCCGCAGCGTTCCCGGTTTCGACCTCTACCAGGCTGTCGAATCTTGCGCCGACCTGCTCGAGAACTTCGGCGGCCACATGTACGCCGCAGGGCTGACCATGAAACCCGAGAACGTGGACGAGTTCACGCGCCGGTTCAACGAATACGTCGAGGCGAACATCACCGACGAACTGCTGACGCCGACGGTCGAGATCGACTCGCCGCTGCTGTTCAGCGACATCACGGCCGATTTCCGCCGCAACCTGACGCGCTTCCAGCCTTTCGGGCCGGGCAACACGGCGCCCGTTTTCGTCACCTACGGGGCGAGCAACCGCGGCGACGCGAAGCTGGTCGGGGCCGAGAACGAGCACCTGAAAATGGACCTCGTGCAGAAGGAGAAACCCAACACGATGATACCCGCCATCGCTTTCCAGCAGCCGCAGCACTACGAATGGATTCGCAGCGGGCGCCCCATAGATGTCTGCTACACCGTCGTCGAGAACCACTACCGCGGGACGGTCACGCCGCAGCTCCGCGTCAAGGACATCAAACCCATGATATAACTCGCGTACAAAAAAATTTGCATATACAACATTTTTTCGTACATTTGCACGGTGAGAAAGAGGATTTTAGGGGACGCGAGTCCCCTAATTTCGTAAAAGCCGGACACGAAACAGGTTTTAAATGATTGACAAAGAGGATATTCTGAAAGCGGCCGAAGAGGGGCTGAAGCAGATGGGCGGCGGACAAAAAGGGGCCGGCGGCGAGAACAACGGCGGCGAACTGTTCATCGTGGAGGTAAAATCGAGGGCCGGCGACGAGTTCGAAGTCTACATCGACAGCGACTCGCGCGTCACGGTCGACGACTGCATCTCCCTGAGCCGCGCCATCGAGGCGCAGTTCGACCGCGACGCGGAGGATTTTTCGCTCACGGTTTCGTCGGCAGGCATCGGGCAGCCGCTCAGAGTGCTGCGCCAGTACAAAAAACTGGTTGGTAAAAGCACAGAGGTGCTGCTCGGCGACGGAACGAAAATATTGGGGACTCTGGAAGGCGCTGACGAAAGCAGCATTACCCTCTCCTACCCCGAGAAACGGACTGTGGAGGGCAAAAAACGGCCGGAAACGGTAACGGTGACGAAAACTTTCCCGCTCGACGAAGTGAAGTCGACGAAAGAGTATCTGGATTTCAAATAGATTGCTTCGTCGGCCGGATGGCCTCCTCGCAATGACGATAAAGGACAAAATAACAAAACATATAAATCAAAATGGACACTAACAGCCTGATAAGCAACTTTGCCGAGTTCAAAGAGCTTAAGAATATCGACAAGAACACCATGATCGGGGTGCTCGAAGACGTTTTCCGCCACCTGCTGCAGAAGACCTACGAGGACGACTCGAACTTCGACATCATCATCAACGCCGACAAGGGCGACCTCGAGATCTGGCGCAACCGCCTCATCGTCCCCGACGGCGAAGTCGAAAATCCCAACCAGCAGATATCGGTCAGCGACGCCCACAAGATAGACGACAGCTACGATGTGGGCGAAGAGATCGCCGACGAGATAAAGCTCGAATCGTTCGGCCGCCGCGCCGTGCTGTCGCTCCGCCAGAACCTCGCCTCGCGCATCCTCGACCTCGAAAAGGCGAGCCTCTACGAAAAATACAAGGAGAAGGTGGGCGACATCATCACGGGCGAAGTGTACCAGGTGTGGAAGAAGGAGATACTCGTGCTGGACGACGACGACAACGAACTGGTCCTTCCGAAAAACGAGCAGATACCCAACGACTTCTTCCGCAAGGGCGACTCGATCCGCGCCATCGTTTCTAAGGTCGAAATGGTGAACAACTCGCCCAGGATCATCCTGAGCCGCACGGCCAACGAGTTCCTCGAAAGGCTGTTCGAGCTGGAAGTGCCCGAAATTTTCGACGGCCTGATCACCATCAAGAAGATCGCGCGCATACCCGGCGAAAGGGCGAAAGTCGCCGTCGAATCCTACGACGACCGCATCGACCCCGTGGGCGCATGCGTCGGGATGAAGGGTTCGCGCATTTACTCGATCGTGAAGGAGCTGCGCAACGAGAATATCGACGTGGTGAACTACACCACCAACCCGCAGCTGTTCATCCAGAGGGCGCTGAACCCCGCCAAGATCTCGACCATCAACATCGACGAGGAGCGCAAGACCGCGGCCGTCTATCTCAAGCCCAGCGAGGTTTCGCTGGCCATCGGCAAGGGCGGCCTCAACATCCGCCTGGCGAGCATGCTCACCGGGTACGACATCGACGTATACCGCGAGATCGAGGAAGAGGACGTCAACCTCGACGAATTCAGCGACGAGATCGATCAGTGGATCATCGACACGCTGAAGAGCGTCGGCTGCGACACCGCCAAACGGGTCCTCGAGCAGAAGCCCGAAGAACTCGCCGCACGCACCGACCTCGAAGAGGAAACCATCAAAGAGGTGATGGCGATTCTCAAGTCGGAATTTGAGTAAAAATGAAAGATGAAAAATGAAAAATGAAAGATTATGGTGACGCTGGGCGTCGTTTTTTAAAGCCTCCGGCATATGCCGCGCATTAATCTTTCATATTTCATCTATCATCTATCATCTTCTGCGGCGGTAATTTAATAAAGAGAAAAATAAATAGCTTCATATGACGATAGAAAGAAAAATCAGGCTGTTGCAGGCGGCGAAAGAGTTCAAGGTGGGGCTCTCGACGATCACCGACTTTCTGGCAAAGAAGGGCGTGAAGATCGAGAACTCGCCCAACACCCCCATTACCCCCGAAGTCTACGATATCATCGAGAAGGAGTTCGGCGGAAACCGTCCCGCGGGCTCGTCGCAGAGCATCCGCGACCGCATCGGCGTGAAACAGGAGACCGTTTCGCTGCAGGACCGCAAGGAGGCGCCCAAAGCCGACGAGTTCCATGACGAGGTGGTCATCAAGACAAAGACAGCCATCATCGAGGAACCCGTGCAGACAGGACCGAAGGTGCTGGGAAAGATCGACCTTTCCCCCAAGCCGCAACCGAGGTCTGCTGAAAGCAGGGCGAGCTCACCGACCGGAGCAGGTCAGTCAGCGCCAAGCGCTGGCGCCGTTAAAGCGGAGGGAGGTAACAAAGCGCCGGAGGCTGTCAAAGAGCAATCCAAGCCTGCCCCCGCACCCGCGCCACAGCCTGTCAATGAGCAGCCCAAACCCGCACCCGCGCCCGCGCCTGCACCTGCACCCCGGCCGGAGCCTGTGATCGAGAAACCGGCCCCGAAACCCGAGCCTGAACCAGCGGTGGTGGTTCAGACCAAGACCTACGACGAACGCATGGCCGAAAGCACGGACAACGTGTTCCGTCCGGACGATGAGAACAAGCTCGAAGGGCCCAAAGTCCTCGGCAAGATCGACGTCTCGACCCTGCCCGCCGATTCGTCGAGGGGAGGACGCCGCGAAAAACGCAAACGCATAACCAAAGATAAGGTCGACGTTACCAAGCCCCAGCCCGGAGGACAGCAGCACGGTCAGGGTAAACCCGGCCAGGGTAAGCCCGGATTTAATAAAGGCGGCGCACAGTCTCCGAAGAACGATGCCAAAGGCAAGAAAAAAGGTCCGAAACCCATCGTGCGCCCCGAAGTCAACGACGAGGAGGTGCAGAAACAGGTGAAGGAAACCCTGGCACGCCTCACCGCGAAAGGCGGAAAGGGCAAGGGCGCCAAATACCGCAAGGACAAGCGCGATGCCGGAGCCGCCCGCCGAGACGAGGAGATGGAGCGTTCGGAAATGGACAAATCGACGCTGAAAGTGACGGAATTCGTCACGGTGAGCGAACTCGCCACCATGATGGACGCCGCCGTCACGGAAGTCATCATGGCCTGCATGAACCTGGGGCTGATGGTTTCGATAAACCAGAGGCTCGACGCCGAGGCGCTGGTGATCGTCGCCGAGGAGTTCGGCTACAAGGTCGAATTCGTGTCGGCCGAGATCCAGGAATCCATCGAGGAGACCGAAGAGGCGGACAGGCCGGAAGACCTCAAGCCGCGTCCGCCCATCGTTACGGTCATGGGACACGTCGACCACGGTAAGACGTCGCTGCTGGACAACATCCGCAAAGCCAACGTCATTGAAGGCGAGGCTGGGGGTATCACGCAGCACATCGGCGCATACAGCGTCGAGCTGAACGGGCAGAAGATCACCTTCCTCGACACCCCCGGCCACGAAGCGTTCACCGCCATGCGTGCCCGCGGGGCGAAGATCACCGACGTGGCAATCATCATCGTGGCGGCCGACGACAGCGTTATGCCGCAAACGGTCGAGGCCATCAACCACGCGGTCGCGGCGGGTGTGCCTATGGTATTCGCCATCAACAAGATAGACAAGCCGAACGCAGACCCCGAACGCATCAAGGAGCAGCTGGCGCAGATGAACTACCTGGTCGAGGACTGGGGCGGAAAGTACCAGTCGCAGGATGTGTCGGCCAAGAAGGGGCTCAACCTCGACAAACTGCTCGAAAAGGTGCTGTTGGAAGCCGAATTGCTCGACCTCAAGGCCAATCCCAACCGCAAGGCGAGCGGGGGCGTCATCGAGTCGACTCTCGACAAGGGACGCGGCTACGTTTCGACGGTGCTGGTCGAGAACGGCACGCTGAAGGTGGGCGACGTGATACTCGCCGGAACCAACACGGGCCGCGTCAAGGCCATGTACGACGAACACGGACAGAAGGTCGAAGAAGCCGGTCCGTCGACTCCGGTGCTGGTCCTGGGCCTCAACGGGGCTCCGCAGGCGGGCGACACGTTCAACGTAATGGACGACGACAAGAGCGCCCGCAGCATCGCCAACAAGCGCGAACAGCTCCAGCGGATGCAGGGGCTGCGCACCCAGAAGCACGTTACGCTGGACGAGATCGGACGCCGCATAGCGATCGGCTCGTTCAAGGAGCTCAATATCATAGTGAAAGGCGACGTGGACGGCTCGATCGAGGCCATGACAGACTCGCTGGTCAAACTCTCGACCGAGGAGGTGCAGGTCAACGTGATCCACAAGGCCGTGGGGCAGATATCCGAATCGGACGTCCTGCTGGCCGCCGCGTCCAACGCCGTGATCGTTGGGTTCCAGGTACGCCCGTCGATGAGCGCCCGCAAGCTGGCCGAGAAGGAGGAGATAGAGATCCGCCTCTACTCGATCATCTACGACGCCATCAACGACATCAAGGACGCTATCGATGGGATGCTCGAACCGATAACCAAAGAGGAGATCGTATGCTCGGTCGAGGTGCTGGAAACTTTCAAGGTGTCGAAGGTTGGCACGGTCGCCGGATGTATCGTGCGCGAAGGCAGGCTGACGCGCAACACCCCCATCCGCGTGATCCGCGACGGCATCGTGGTCTACACCGGGCGCCTTGGTTCGCTGAAGCGCTTCAAGGACGACGTGAAAGAGGTCGGCCCCGGCATGGAGTGCGGCCTCAACATCGACGGCTACAACGACATCCACATCGGCGACATAGTCGAGGGTTACGAAACCGTCGAAGTGAAACGGTAAAGCGATTGACTGATTATAAGAAAGAACCTGTCTCAAAAAGAGGCAGGTTTTTTTGTGCGGTATTTTTGGATATTTTGCGGATATTTATTATCTTTATAATATTGATATAAAGATAATTGCGTATGTCATTCAAGAGTTACGACCAGAGCCAGTTAT
>JAVBVG010000014.1:0-8047 GCA_031554415.1 Rikenellaceae bacterium
CCATCCCCATAAACATTGACTCACTTCAACAGGGACATCAAATAAACCGCCGCCGGCGTTCCGGCAATCTTTTGGTTACTTTGTGATTTGACAAAGTAACAAATGAAAATGAAGGAAAAGAAGCCGCCGAAGAAGTACCGCGACCGGGAGTTTGAAACACTGCCGTCGAGACTGCCTTTGAGGAAGGGTAAGCGGTTGGTGCAGGTGTATGTCGAGGGATATGACGACGTGGCTTTCTGGCGCGGGATTTTCAACGATTTCGAGTCGGAGCGCGTTACTTTCGAGATCGCCGTTCCGCCGCGCCCCGACCTTGCGAAGGGCAAGCGTGTGGTGATGGACATGATCGGCGAGAGCTCCCCGGCCAAACTGCTTTGCGTGGACAGCGACTTCGACTACCTTTTCAACGGCTACACGGCACAGTCGCGGCGGGTGATCGAATCGCCCTACCTTTTCCATACCTACACCTACGCCACCGAGAATTACCTTTGCTTCGCCCCGACGCTGCACACGATCTGCACCAAGGCGACGAAGAACGACACGTACATTTTCGACTTCGAGGCTTTCCTGGAGGCCTATTCGCGCATAATATATCCCGTTTTCCTGTGGTACGCCTACTCGGCAAGGCTGGGCGACGAGCACCTTTTCACGCTGCTGGAGTTCAAAAACACCGTGAAGCTCAACTATCTGGAAGTGGAGGACGGCGGCCGGGAAACCCTGCAATGGCTTTCGGGCAACGTCAACCGCAAGCTGCACACGCTGGAAACGAACCATGCCGAGTGGAAAGGGGCGGTGCACGATTTCGCGCTTCTGGCTCAGAAACGCGACCTGCACCCCGAGAACACCTACCTTTTCATGCACGGTCACACGCTGCTGGACAATGTGGTGATACCGATGCTGAGCGCCGTGTGCGACAAACTGAAGCTACTGGCAAACAACCACATAATCACTTCCGCGCAGAAAGGGACGGCTCTGAACAACGAGATCAGCAACTACCGCAACGCCCTTTTGAACGTGCGCGACACGCTGACATACAACGAGGATTACAAGGGGTGTTTCCTCTACCGGCGGCTTCACGGCGACATCCGCGCGATGCTCGAAAAAGCGGAGCTTTTATAGATAAAAAAAGGCTCACGGCTTTCAGTCGCATAAAAAATGTGCAAAGCAACCTTAAATTCTTATTTTTTTTATTTATTTGGGCTGTAGTTTAACCTTTTTGCAGTATCTTTAAAATCTAAATATCACTTTTATGAAAGCGAAAGTTTTATTTATCATTTTTTACACAGCGTTGATTTATGCTTGTGACGATAAGAATAATGGTTCTGACAACGGAGCAGAACCAGAACTCGCAAAGATTAATATCGGGGATGCCAGGGCACTATACCTTGCAGGTTTTTCGTCCGCAGCAACAGCAAATAACGAAGAGGGAAAACTATTCAAGATAAACGAGGCCGGAGCTGTCGATGAAGTTTCTTTTCTGGATCAAAATGGAGAGGAATTAAATGCAAGTGTGCTCAATCTTTGGAAAGTTTCTGACGAGTATATTTTGCTTTCTGCAAATATTAAAACTGAAAATGGCGGAATAACCGACGTAACGTTATTTGGTGATGTCTGGTTGGTAAGGAAAAGGGACGGAGCTGTTTTTGATGTCGGAGATATGGCCCAAGCTCTGATTATGAATCTAAAGATAAAGCCATCGACTCTTTTGGTCGATCAATCCGGGCGTCTATATTGGAGGGGCATCCAGGATATGGGAGGTCTTCCAGGTTTAAAAGGTCCTTTATACCAGCTTTCATCACTGAATGAGGGCAATCTTACGGCGACTTCCATATCAGGTGATTTCGAGACCATTGGATGGTGCTATATAGATAATCAAGATGTAATCTTGATGGGCGCCGATAACGAATGGATATACAGATTCCCAAACGGCACTTTTGTCAAAGATACAGAGTTGAGCTATGATACCTATATGCAAGGATGGTATTGTGTTCCAATTCGAGAATCGGCAAACGGAGGATTTATCTGTTTGGAATATAGTAATCCCATGACCAGAATATACCGAATAACTCCGGATATAGCGAACAATAAGATTGTACACACGGAAATAGCCGCTGTAGATGTGTACCGGGATTTCCTTAGTCGTGACGATATGCCTGACGGAAGCTGCGTCTTATATACTTCTGATTATAAAGACTATATTTATGTCAGTCCAAGTGGGGCTATTGAGGTAAAAACTTATGAAACGGGGTTCATGTATGACAATAAAAGAGTTAGTAATAATTGCGTTTATGGCATAGAAGGCAGCACTATCTTTAGAATGAATTTCGACACACGCATAACCGACCAGGTTTTCTCTGACAGTCGTTTCAAAATAGATGATTATGATGTTTCACCTGATGATAGTTATATCGACATCTTTGCATTAAGATATTCCGATGCCCGAAAGGTGGTATTAAGGATTCAGAATGGTCAGATCATATCTGAAAATACACAATCTGAAAACGTTGGGGAAGTAATAACATTTATAAGATTGAATTAACAATCAACTACATAAAAAGATACGCAGGCACGAAAGCCTGCGTATCTTTTTATGTAATGATGCCAAAAGTGGCGCTTTTGCACCATTACCCAAATCTTCAAATCTTCAAATCATCCAGCGCCAGCGCGAGGACCTCGTCGTTGGTGCGGACGTAGTGGAAATTCATGCCTTTTACGTAATCTTCCTTGATCTCGGCGATGTCCTTCTTGTTGTCCTCGCTCAGGATGATGTCGGTAATGCCGGCGCGTTTGGCGGCAAGGATTTTCTCGCGGATTCCGCCCACGGGCATCACGCGTCCGCGGAGGGTGGTTTCGCCCGTCATGGCGATACGTTCGCGAACCTTGCGCCCGGTGTATGTCGACACGATCGAAGTAACCATCGTGATGCCCGCGCTGGGACCGTCCTTGGGTATCGCCCCCTCGGGAACATGGATGTTTATATCCATCGTCTTGAACTTATCGGGATCGATGTCCAGCTCCAGAAAATGCGCCTTCACCCATTCGAGGGCGATGGCGGCCGACTCCTTCATCACGTCGCCCAGGTTGCCCGTCAGGTGGATCTCGCCCTTACCGGGGCTGAGTATGGACTCTATGTAGAGTATGTCGCCGCCGACCTGCGTCCACGCGAGGCCCGTAACGACGCCCGTGATGCCGCCCACCTCGTACTCGTCCTTGAGGTAGCGTGGCATCCCGAGTATCTTTTCGACATCCGCGGGGTTGATCTCAGCCGTGAACTCCTCGTTGAAGCCTATCTGTTTGGCGCGGTGGCGCGCGATCTTGGCGATATGCTTGTCGAGCAGCCGCACTCCCGACTCGCGGGTGTATTCGCCGACGATCTTTTCGAGCACGGCGCTCGGGATCGACAGCGCGTCGTCGGGAATCCCGTGGGCGCCCTTCTGCTTGGCGACCAGGTGTTCCTGCGCGATATGTACCTTATCCTCTAACAGGTAGCCCGGTATGTTGATCATCTCCATACGGTCGGTGAGTGCCGGGTTTATGCTCGAAATATCATTTGCCGTGGCGATGAAGAGCACCTTCGACAGGTCGTATTCGGTGTCGAGGTAGTTGTCGTGGAAAGTGGTGTTCTGTTCGGGGTCGAGCACTTCGAGGAGCGCCGACGATGGGTCGCCGTGGTTGCCGCGCCCCACCTTGTCGACCTCGTCGAGAATGATGACGGGATTCGACGAACCGGCGCGGCGGATGGTCTGGATAATTCGTCCGGGCATGGCGCCGATGTACGTGCGGCGGTGTCCGCGGATCTCGGCCTCGTCGTGCAGCCCGCCCAGCGAGATGCGCCCGAACTTTCGTCCGAGGGCCTCGGCGACGCTCTTTCCGAGCGAGGTCTTGCCCACCCCCGGAGGGCCGTAGAGGCAGATGATGGGCGATTTGAGGTCGCCTTTCAGTTTTATCACGGCGAGGTGCTCCAGGATACGGTCCTTCACCTCCTCGAGTCCGAAATGGTCTTTGTCCAGCTGCTCCTTTGCCTGCGCGAGGTCGAGTTTATCCTCGGTCGTTTCCTGCCACGGAAGCTCCAGCAGCAGTTGAAGATAGGTTACCTGTACGGAGTACTCCGCGACGGCCGGATTGAGCCTTTCGAGCTTCGACAGCTCCTTGTTGAACATCTCGGCGACCTCCTTGCTCCACTTCTTGGTGGCGGCCTTTTCGCGCATCTTCTCGATCTCGTCGTCCGGACCGCCGTCGCCCAACTCCTCCTGGATCGTGCGTATCTGCTGCTGCAGGTAGTATTCGCGCTGCTGGCGGTCGAGGTCCTGCTTGACCTTACCCTGAATCTCGCTTTTCAGCTCGACGAGCTGCTGTTCGCGAATCAGTATCTCGAGCAGGCGGCGTGCGCGCGCCAGAAGTCCGGGAGCCTCCAGGAGTTTCTGGCGGTCGGCGTCCTTCAGTTCGAGGTTGGTGCAGATGAAGTTTATGATGCCGCGTTTGGAGTCGATGTTCTTGATCGCGAACGCCGCCTCCTTGGGCATATTGGGCGAAATATTGATGATCTCGAGCGCCACGTCGCGGATCGAATCCACCAGGGCGTCGAACTCGACGTTGTTGCGGTCGGGCGAGGTATCTTTAAGAGGTATGATCGAGGCGCGGAAATAGGGCTCGGAAGTGACATAATCCATGATCTCGACCTTTTCGAGGCCGTGCAGGATCACGGTCATGTTGCCGTTGGGCATCTCCAGCGTCTTGAGAATGCGCGCGGCGGTGCCGACCTTGTAGAGGTCGTCGGGGCCGGGGTTCTCGACGTCGGGTTCCTTCTGCAGCACCGCGCCCAGAATGCCGTTGGTGGTTTCGATGTCGCGCACGAGCTTCATGGACTTTTCGCGCCCCACGGTAATGGGGGTGATGGCGCCGGGGAAGAGCACCGAACTGCGCAGCGTCAGCACCGGCAGAATGCTGGGGATGTTGACGTCGGCGGGCATCTCGTCGTCGTCGCCAGAAACGATGGGGATCACCTGGTGGTGCCCCTCGAGCATGTCGTTGATGTTGCCCAGGTCTTCGATGTATATTTTATCTTTTTTACTCATAGTCTTTTCCTCAAAATAATACCGGATCACTCTCTGCAATTATTATGCAAATCCCCCGATCCGGGATCCCGGCTGACACTATGGCACGAACCGGTCTGCCGTCAGCCGCCGCATATATTACCTCACTGACATATTGGCACGGCGTACAACCTGCATTACCTGCAAAGGTAGTGTTTTTTCAGCGATCTTGCATTACAACTCGCCGTAAATCGCTATCTTTGCGGATTAGTATTTAAATTTCTTTAATAAAACGTATGAAGGCAGCTGAAAAGTATGTTCCCGGAGAGATCGAGGGGAAATGGTACGAACACTGGATCGGACGCGGTTTTTTCCATTCGGAACCCGACTCGCGCGAGCCCTACACCATCGTCATACCACCGCCCAACGTGACGGGCATGCTGCACATGGGGCATATCCTCAACAACACGCTGCAGGACGTGTTGACGCGCCGCGCCCGCATGATGGGCCGCAACGCCTGCTGGGTGCCGGGAACCGACCACGCCTCCATCGCCACCGAGGCAAAGGTCGTCGCGAAACTCAAGGCGGAAGGCATTAACAAATCGGATATTACGCGCGAAGAATTCCTCGAAAAGGCGTGGGAATGGAAAGAGGAGCACGGCGGCATCATACTCAAGCAGTTGCGCACGCTGGGCTGTTCGTGCGACTGGGAGCGCACGGCATTCACGATGGACCCGGCGATGACCGAAAGCGTCATAAAAGTGTTCGTCGACCTCTTCAATAAAGGACTCATCTACCGCGGCGTCCGCATGGTCAACTGGGACCCGGCCGCGCTGACCGCCCTCAGCGACGAGGAGGTGATCCACAGGGAGTCGCAGGGCAAGCTGTACTATCTTAAATATATGGTCGAGGGGAGCGACAAGGCCGTGGTAGTTGCGACCACCCGTCCGGAAACCATCCTGGGCGACGTCGCGGTCTGCGTCAATCCGGGCGACCCGCGCTATGCGGCACTGAAAGGCAAACGCGTAATAGTCCCGATAGTCGGCCGTTCGGTGCCCATTATCGAGGACGACTACGTGGACATGGAGTTCGGCACCGGGGCGCTGAAGATCACCCCGGCGCACGACGTGAACGACTACGTTCTGGGCGAAAAATTCGGCCTGGAGGCAATAGATATTTTCAACGACAACGGCACCATCAACGAAAAAGTCGGGCTGTACGTCGGCCAGGACCGCTTTGCCGTGCGCGAACAGATATCCAAAGACCTCGAAGCCGCGGGCCTGATGGAAAAAATCGAGGACTATACAAATAAGGTTGGCTATTCGGAGCGCACGGGCGCCGCGATCGAGCCTAAACTCTCGATGCAGTGGTTCCTGCGCATGGAGGGCCTCGCGAAACCGGCCCTCGAAGCGGTGATGTCGGATGAGATTCGTTTCGTTCCCGCGAAATACAAGAACACCTACAACCACTGGATGTCGGGCATCAAGGACTGGTGCATCTCGCGCCAGCTGTGGTGGGGGCAGCGCATTCCGGCGTGGTTCCTTCCGGAAGGCGGCTGCGTCGTTGCGGAAACAGCTGACGAAGCCCTGCGCCTCGCGCGCGAAAAAGCCGGGAATCCGGGCCTTCAGCTTGCCGGCCTGCGCCAGGACGAGGACGTTCTGGACACCTGGTTCAGCTCGTGGCTGTGGCCCCTCTCGGTCTTCGACGGCATCCGCAACCCCGACAATAAAGACATAAATTATTACTACCCCACCGACGACCTGGTCACCGCCCCCGACATCATCTTCTTCTGGGTGGCGCGCATGATAATGACCGGTTACGAATACCGCGGCGAAAAGCCTTTCGGGGCCGTATATTTCACCGGCATCGTGCGCGACAAGCTGGGGCGCAAGATGTCGAAACAGCTGGGCAACTCGCCCGACCCGCTCGACCTCATAGCAACCTACGGCGCCGACGGAGTGCGTATGGGGATGATGCTGTCGACCTCGGCCGGCAACGACATCATGTTCGACGAGGCTATGTGCGAACAGGGACGCAACTTCGGCAACAAGATATGGAATGCCTGGAGATTGGTCGAGAATTGGGTTCCCGCCGAAAAACCTCAGCCCGAGGCCAACCGCCTTGCCGGCGAGTGGTTCGACGCGGCCCTGTCGCGGGCCATTGCCTCTATCGACGCCGACTTCGCCGAATACCGCATCTCGGACGCGCTGATGACCGCCTACAAGCTGTTCTGGGACGATTTTTCGGGATGGTACCTCGAAATGATAAAACCCGCATACGGCGAACCGATCGACGCGGCGACGCTGGCACAGGTCAAAGCGTTCTTCGCAAAACTGCTCCAGATGCTCCATCCGTTCATCCCGTTCGTGACCGAGGAGCTGTGGCACTGCGTGGCCGACCGCACCCCGGACGACTGCGTGACCGTAAGCCGGATGCCCGAAGCCGGTGAACAGCGTCCGGAAATGCTGGCGCGATTCGACCTGATGCGCGAGGCGGTAACCGCGATCCGCTCGGTCCGCACAAAGAAAAACATACTCAACCGCGAGCCGCTGGATCTGAAAGTGATCGCCGACGGGAACTATCCGGCGGAATTCGCGCCGGTGCTCGAAAAGATGGCCAACCTGACCTCCATCGAGGCGGTTTCGGGCAAAGACCCCGACTGGGAGGCGTTCATTGTCAAGACCACGCAGTATTTCGTGCCGATGGGCGGCAAGATCGACCGCGAAGCCGAACTCGCCAAACTGCGCGAAGAGCTCGCATACCAGGAGGGTTTCCTGAAAAGCGTGATGGGTAAACTGGGCAACGAGCGTTTTGTCGCCTCGGCCCCGGCTCAGGTCGTGGCCAACGAACAGGCCAAGCGCGCCGACGCCGAAGCGAAGATCGCCGCGATCAAAGAGCGCATTGCACAGTTTTCATAATAACGGCAGCAGCATATAAACAGCAGAGGAGAGTGCTAAGCACTCTCCTCTGCTGTTTATCGTAATTCGTAATTACAGCGCCCTCTCTGCGACAGCTGC
>JAVBVG010000020.1:0-9212 GCA_031554415.1 Rikenellaceae bacterium
GGCTTTCGTACCGCCCATCCCCGGAGTAGCCGAGGCAGGCGAAACCATCCTCACGAACCGCGAGATACTGGCGCTGAAAGAGAAACCGGCGTCGCTGGTGGTTATCGGCGGCGGGGTGATCGGGATGGAGTTCGCCAGCTACTTCAACTCGCTGGACACTCAGGTGACGGTGGTCGAGATGCTGCCGGAGATACTGGGCCAGAACGACGCCGAGATCGCGGCTATGCTGCGCGGGATCTACGCGAAGAAAGGCATCTCGTTCAACCTTTCGTGCAAGGTAACGAAGATCGACGGCCACGACGTCTATTTCACCGACGCCGAGGGCAACGAACAGAAGGTTACCGGCGATAAAATACTGATGAGCGTGGGCCGCAGGGCGGTAACGCAGGGTTTCGGGCTTGAAAACCTGGGCGTGGAGCTCGACCGCGGCGGCATCAAAGTGAACGGCAGGATGCAGACCAACGTCCCGAACGTCTATGCTGCGGGCGACGTGACCGGTTTTTCAATGCTGGCCCACACGGCCTCGCGCGAGGGCGAGGTGGTGGTCAACAATCTCACCGGGGGCAAAGACGTGATGCGCTACGACGCGATTCCGGGCGTGGTCTACACCAATCCCGAGGTGGCTTCGGTGGGGCTGACGCTCGACGCGGCCAGGTCCAAAGGCATCGCGGCGCGCGAACTGAAGCTGCCCATGGCCTATGCGGGGCGTTTCGTTGCCGAGAACGAGGGCGGCGAGGGGCTGTGCAAGGTAGTCGTGGGCGAAAAGCACGGCGAGGTCGTGGGCGTGCACATGATCGGCAATCCGTCGAGCGAGATCATCTGGGGCGCCTGCCAGGCGATCGAGGCCGAAATGACCGTCGCGCAGTTGCAGGAGGTCGTCTTCCCCCACCCGACCGTATCAGAGATCATTAAAGAAACAATATTCACTTTTTAAAACGACTCATGACTCATAACTCATGACTCATAACTGAATAAAGATATGCCGAAAAGCCAGAACATAGACCCGTCGAAACAGAGGTCGAAAAGCGAAATAAAATTCACGCCGATAGCCGTTAACGCCTATTCGAAAACCGCGAAGGAGGAGCTTGCGGCCGGCAATTTCACGCGCGAAGAGCTCGTGCGCATCTACCGCGACATGGCGGTTATCCGCGAATTCGAAACGATGCTGCACCTGGTCAAGACGACGGGGGCGTACAACGGCATCGAGTACAACAATCCCGGCCCGGCGCACCTTTCGGCGGGGCAGGAGGCCGCGGCGGTGGGCATGGCGTACACGCTGACCGTGGACGACTACATTTTCGGCAGCCACCGAAGCCACGGCGAGATCCTGGCGAAGGGACTGCGCACCATCGAACAGATGGACGAGGCCGAACTGACCAAAATAATGGACGGTTTCTGGGACGGCGCGACGGTCAACGTCGTGAAGAAAGGATTCGGCGGCTCGACCAAAGAACTCGGGATGCGCTTCCTGCTTTACGGTGCACTTGCGGAAATTTTCGCGCGCGAAACCGGCTTCAACAAGGGCCTGGGCGGAAGCATGCACACTTTCTTCACCCCGTTCGGCATCTACCCCAACAACGCGATCGTGGGCGGCAGCGGCGCTATCGCCGTGGGCGCGGCCTTATATAAAAAGGTCAACCGCAAACCGGGCATCGTCATCGCCAATCTGGGCGACGCCTCGATGGCCTGCGGGCCGGTCTGGGAAGGCCTTTCGTTCGCCGCGATGGACCAGTTCAAGCAGCTCTGGGAGGGGGACATGAAGGGGGGCCTGCCTTTCGTGCTGAACATCATGAACAACCAGTACGGCATGGGCGGCCAGACCTGCGGCGAAACCATGGGCTACGACGTCGCGGCGCGTATAGGCGCGGGCGTCAACCCACAGCAGATGCACGCCGAACGCGTCGACGGCTACAATCCGCTGGCCGTGATCGACGCCTACCGCCGCAAACGCCCGCTGATGGAGGCGGGTGACGGCCCGGTGCTTCTGGACGTACTGACCTACCGCTACAGCGGCCACTCGCCCTCGGACGCCTCGTCGTACCGCACGAAGGAGGAGATCGAGGCATGGGAAGCACAGGACTGCATCCTGGGTTACGCCCGGCAACTGACCGAAGGCGGAATCGCCGCTCAGAGCGAACTCGACGCCATCCAGACCGAGGTTAAGAACGTGATGTTCGAAACCTTCAAACTCGCGATCGACGACACCCTGTCGCCCCGCATGGACCTGCACAAAAACCCGGAGCTTCTGGGCACGATGATATTCTCGAACGGTTCCGCCGACACGTTGTCGCCGGGCGTCGCGCCGGACGTCAACCATCCGCTGGCGGAGAATCCGCGCGTGAAGCAGATAGCCGGAAAGACCCGTTTCGTGACGGACGCCGATGGGAAACCCGTCTCCAAAATGAAGCAGTACCAGCTTCGCGACGGGATTTTCGAGGCGATCGCCGACCGATTTTACAAAGACGCTTCGTTGGTGGCCTACGGTGAAGAGAACCGCGACTGGGGAGGAGCGTTCGCTGTTTACCGTGGGCTTACCGAAGCGCTGCCCTACCACCGCCTCTTCAATTCGCCCATCGCCGAGGCCGCGATCGTGGGGACGGCTATCGGCTACGCCATGTGCGGCGGCCGCGTCATCCCTGAGATCATGTACTGCGACTTCCTCGGCCGTTGCGGCGACGAGGTCTTCAACCAGCTGCCCAAGTGGCAGGCGATGAGCGGCAACCTGCTGAAGATGCCGGTCGTGCTGAGGGTTTCCGTCGGTTCGAAATACGGCGCGCAGCACTCCCAGGACTGGACCTCGCTCTGCACGCATATACCGGGGCTGAAAGTCGTTTTCCCGGTGACTCCCTATGACGCGAAAGGCCTCATGAACTCTGCTTTGCAGGGTACCGACCCCGTCGTTTTATTCGCGAGCCCGCGCATCTACGAGATCGGCGAGCAGTTCCACGAGGGGGGCGTTCCCGAAGGTTACTACGAAATTCCGTTCGGCGAACCCGACGTTAAACGCGCCGGAACCGACATCACGATCCTGACGATCGGCGCGACCCTCTACCGCGCGCTCGACGCCGCGAAGGAACTGGAGGAGAAATACGGCATGAGCGCCGAGGTTATCGACGCGCGTTCGCTGGTCCCGTTCAACTACGAGCCGGTGATCGCCTCGATCAAAAAAACCGGCCGCATCGTGATCGCATCGGACGCCTCGTCGCGCGGATCGTTCCTGAACGACCTTGCGCGCAATATCACCGAACTTGCATTCGACGAACTCGACGCGCCTCCGGTGGTCGTGGGTTCGCGCAACTGGATCACACCGGCCTACGAGTTGGAGGACGCTTTCTTCCCGCAGCCGTCGTGGATCATAGACGCTATCCATGAAAAAATCGAGCCTCTGAAAGGGCACGTCCCGACGGCGAACTTCACCGACGGCGAACAGATCCGCCGCTCAAAGTTAGGTATCTAAACTTATAAAAAAGCGTTAGGTAATCGTCATTGCGAGGAGGGTCGGAACGCCGACGGCGGACGAGCCGACGAAGCAATCCAGAAAATAAATCATAGATTGCTTCGCTCCGCTCGCAATGAAGGTAACCATAAAACATATTTATAAATATGACAAACGTAAACGCCCACCTCCACACGCCGTGGTCGTTCAGCGCCTTCGACAGCGTCGGACAGGCCCTCGACATGGCGGCGGCTCAGAACGTGAGAGTGGTCGGTATCAATGACTTCTACTCCACCGACGGCTACGCCGAGTGGGCCGAAGGATGCCGCGCCCGCAGGTTGTTTCCACTGTTCAACATCGAGATGATAAGCCTCGACGAACAGTTCCAGCGGGAAGGATTGCGAGTGAACGATCCCGGAAACCCGGGCCGAACCTACCTGAGCGGCAAGGGGCTGGCAAATCCGGCACATATTCCCGAACCTTACGCGTCGCGCCTCGCGGCGGTCCGCGAAGAGTCCAACGCGCAGGTACGGGCGATGTGCACAAAATTGAACACGCTGCTGGAGTCGGTCGGCGCAGGTTTTTCGCTCGACATCAAAGAGATAGAGCGGACGCTGACTAAGGGCAATATCCGCGAACGCCACATTGCAAAGGCGCTGCGCCTTGCGGTTTACGGACAGGCGGCAGGCGATGCGGAAAGAAAGGCCATGCTCGAAAAGATTTTCGGCGGCAAAGCTCTGAAATCGTCTGCCGGCAACTTCGCGGGGGTCGAGAACGAGATACGCGGCAATCTGCTCAAGGCGGGGGGCGCGGCGTTCGTTCCCGAGGAGCCGAAAGCGTTCCTGCCCGTGGAAGAGGTGACCCGGATCATCGAGGCGGCAGGCGGCATCCCCACTTATCCGTTCCTTGCGGACGATGCCGGCGGCAATTTCACGGATTTCGAGGGCAACCTCCCGAAAGCGGCGGAAACCCTCAGATCGAAAGGCATCCACAGCGCCGAGTTCATCACCACGCGCAACAGCGTAGAGGTATTGGAACGCTACTCGAAATGGCTGTGGGACAACGCCTTTGCCGTAACCTTCGGCAGCGAGCACAACACTCCGGCGATGGAGCCGGTCGAACTTTTCGCGCGCGGAGGAGCTGAACTGACTCCGTTCCTTAAAGAGATAAACTATAAAGGAGCGTGTGTCGTGGCGGCTCATCAGGACATTTTCGCCCGCACCGGCGCGCTTTACGATCCCGCCCGCCGCGACGAATACGCCGCCCTGGGCGACAAATTAATTCAGCAAGCTATATAAATGTCATTCCGAGCAGCGCCGAGGAATCTGATCGAGCAAAGCCAAGATTTTTTCCATGCGCAATCAGATCCCTCCGCTTCGGTCGGGATGACAATTGTCGAAAATAGTGAATAATAATGAAAGAGCTTCAGCAACTCGTCGAAATATCGCGCCTGTACGGCGCCGACAGCCGATATGTGATAGCCGGAGGCGGCAACACCTCCTACAAAACGACCGACAGATTGTGGGTCAAGGCGAGCGGATTCCCTCTTGCGACCATCACCGAAGAGGGTTTCGCGGTGCTCGACCGCACAAAACTGGCCGTCATCGGCGAACGGCATTATAGCGCCGACACCGCCGAACGCGAGGAGCAGGTCAAGCAGGACCTTGCCGCAGCGTGCATAACGAAAGACCGCCGTCCGAGCGTCGAGACCTCGATGCACAACTCCATCTCCGCGCCTTTCGTGGTTCACCTCCACCCCACAATGGTCAACGCGCTGATGTCGTCGAACCGCGCGGAGGAGTTGACGAAAGAAATTTTCGGCGACAAAGTTCTCTACATCCCCTATACCGATCCGGGCTACGTTCTTTTCAAAAAGGTCGACGACGGTGTGTCCGCGCACAAAGCGCGTTACGGCAGGGAACCGCGCATAATCCTGCTGCAAAACCACGGGATTTTCGTTAGCGGCGACACCCCCGGGGAGATTAAAAAAATTTACGGCGAGGTTCTGGAAGCCATCGAAACGCGCGTTAAGGAGCCGCTGCCCGAAGAGTCGCGCGAAGTTTGCACCTGCGCCAACGAAATCGTGCCGGCCCTACGCATGATGCTCGGCGGGAAGACGCTCAAAACGACCGATTCGGCTCTTATAGAGTATTTTACAGGATCCGCCGAAAAATTCGCGGCAGTCAGCCGCCCGTTCACTCCCGACATCATCGTCTACTGCAAATCGAACTATATCTACGCCGAAACTGCGGACGCGGATGCCATCGGCAAACAGATCGAAGAGTACCGCGCGAAGTTCGGCTGCGACCCGAAAGTAATTATGATAAAGGGAATCGGGCTGGTCGCCTGCGGGGACAATGCGGCCGGAGCGGAGATCATCACCGACGTCTACACCGATATGCTCAAAGTTGCCTGGCTGTCCCGCCCGTTCGGAGGCCCGCACCCCATGACCGACGCCCAGATCGGCTTCATAGACAACTGGGAGGTCGAAAACTACCGCCGCGCGGTGAGTGCGGGTGCGGCAAAAGGACGCGCCGAGAACAAGATATTCATTATCACGGGTGCGGCACAGGGGTTCGGCGAGGGGATAGCCCGCTGCCTTATGGCCGAGGGGGCGAACATCGTGGTGGCCGACCTGAATGAAGATGCCGGGCGCAAAACAGTTGAAAATCTAAATATTACAGCCGGTAAAAACCGCGGCCGGAACGCCGGCAGCGAAAATAAAAATCGTGCAATCTTTGTCAAGACAAATGTGGCAGAGCCGGAAAGCCTTGCAAACCTCATCCGCGAAACGGTGAGGGAGTTCGGCGGGCTGGACGTTTTCGTCAGCAACGCGGGGGTTCTGCGCGCCGGAGGGATCGACGCCATGACGCCCGAAACGTTCGATTTCGTGACCAAGATCAACTACAACGCCTATTTCTACTGCGTGCAGGCGGCGGCTCCGGTGATGAAACTCCAGAACCACTACGCCCCCGAGAATTACGGCGACATAGTGCAGATAAACTCCAAGTCGGGACTCCGCGGTTCGAAGGCCAATTTCGCCTACGCCGGAGGAAAGTTCGGCGGCGTGGGGCTCACGCAGTCCTTCGCGCTGGAACTCGCCCCTTTCCGCATCAAGGTCAACTCGGTCTGTCCCGGCAATTTCTACGACGGTCCGTTGTGGAGCGATCCGGAGAACGGACTGTTCGTCCAATACCTCGCCGCCGGAAAGGTTCCGGGCGCGAAAACCGTCGAAGATGTGCGCAACCACTACATGTCGCAGGTTCCGATGGGCAAGGGAACGAGCCCCGATGACGTTACGCGGGCGATCCTGTACCTCGCCGAACAGACCTGCGAAACAGGTCAGGCGCTGCCGGTTACAGGAGGACAAGTCATGTTAAGTTAAAAATATTGCGCTAATGAAAACAAAAGCGGTAAGGCTCTACGGCAAGAACGACCTCCGGCTCGAGGAGTTCGAACTGCCCCGGATAAAAGAGGACGAAATCCTTGCTAAGGTGGTGTGCGACAGCATCTGCATGTCGTCGTACAAGGCGGCGCACGAGGCCGACGTGCATAAGCGCGTTCCGAGGGACGCGGCGCAGAACCCGGTCATCATAGGACACGAATTCGCGGGCGAACTTGTGGAGGTCGGGGCGCGGTGGCAGTCGAAATTCAAGGCGGGCGACAAGTTCTCGATCCAGCCGGCGATGAACTATCCCGGCGGCCCCGTGGGCATCCTCAGCGCGCCCGGCTACTCGTACCGCAACATCGGCGGTGACGCGACCTACGTCGTGATCCCCGCCGAAGTGATGGAGATGGATTGCCTTTTGCACTTCGAGGGCGACGGTTTCTACCGGGCGTCGCTGGCCGAGCCGCTTTCGTGCGTCATCGGCGCCATGCACGCCAACTACCACACAATGCCCGGCTCGTACATTCACAGAATGGATATCGCCGAGGGCGGCAATATGGCTATCCTGGCGGGTGTCGGCCCGATGGGGTTGGCCGCGATCAACTACGCCATCCACCGCGACCGCACGCCAAAACTAATGGTCGTTACCGACATAGATCAGACGCGGATAGACCGCGCGGCGGCGCTCTATTCGCCCGCAGAGGCGGCTGAGCGGGGCATCGACCTGCGCTATGTGAACACCGGCGGAATGTCCGACGCGGTGCAGGAACTGCGCGGACTGACGGACGGGCGGGGGTACGACGACGTTTTCGTCTTCGCTCCGGTGGCTCCGGTGATCGAACAGGGCGACGCGCTGCTTGCCGTCGACGGCTGCCTCAACTTCTTCGCGGGTCCGGCGAACCCCGCTTTCCGCGCCTCGATGAACTTCTACAACGTGCATTACGCCTCGACCCACATCGCGGGGACGAGCGGCGGCAACACCGGCGACATGCGCGAAGCGCTCGAAATGATGGGGCGCGGGCTCGATCCGGCCGGACTCGTCACGCATATCGGCGGGCTCGACGCGGTGATCGACACCACGATGCGCCTGACGGAGATACCGGGCGGCAAAAAACTGATCTACACGCACATCTCAATGCCGCTGACGGCCATAGCCGACTTCGGGGAAAAGGGCAAGTCCGATCCGCTGTTCGCCGCGCTCGACGAAATCTGCCGCCGCAACAACGGCCTGTGGTCTGCCGAAGCCGAAGAATACCTGTTACGTCATTGCGAGGAGGCGTAGCCGACGAAGCAATATATGTTAGACTGGATTGCTTCGCGTTGCCCGCAATGACGGTGGCGCAATAACAGTCAATCTTTAGTGTTATGAAAATCCTGAAAAGTCTTTCCGACGATCCGGCGGCGAACCTTGCGCTGGAACGCGAACTGCTCGCACGGCGGACGGAGGACTTTTTACTGCTTTACATAAACCGGCCGTCGGTAATCGTCGGACGCAACCAGTCGCCCGCGGCCGAAGCAGACACGGAATATTGCCGCCGTCTGGGGATACCTGTCATCCAGCGCATTTCGGGCGGCGGGACCGTCTACCACGACCACGGAAATATCAATTACTCCTTTATCACGGCGCGCGGAACGGCTTCCCTGCTCGATTCGCATCCCCACCAACCCATAGTCGACGCGCTGGCCGCGATGGGCGTCGATGCCGCCGTCGGCCCACGCGGGGAACTGCTCACGGACGGGCGGAAAATATCCGGAACGGCCTCTTATGTCGCAGGACAAAGGCAGCTTTTCCACGGGACCCTGCTTTACGACACCGACCTGGAAACGATGCGCCTCGCGCTTCGCGGAAATCCGGAGGAACGCGGCCGCAGGATCGCCTCAGTGCCCTCCGAAACCGCCAACCTGAAACCTTTACTGCCCCGTTTCGACACCCCGCGCGCGTTTCTCGACAGCCTCGCCGCGCTGCTCGCCATAAATTGCAGCGCCGGCGAACCGGAGGCGGTCATATTTTGAAATTACCTCCGAAAACCCCATCCTGACGCGGCAAAGCAATCGCTAAGCCCCGAACAAAGAGCGGCGGCATTTGTATCAAATATTATAATATTAGTGTCAAAATCTCTACCATATATAATCCGCTATTCCATACTTTTGTAGATTGCCGATGCCGCGGCATCGGCTCACGCAACTTACTACTCCACTACTGCAAAACCTATGGATACAAAAAATTTCGTGGCATTCGATCTGGGTGCGACCAGCGGACGGACCATTCTCGGAACGCTCTCCGGCGGCCGCCTCACCCTTAAAGAACTCACGCGCTTCCCCAACCGGATGGTCGCGCTCGCCGGCCACTACCTCTGGAACATTTTCTCGCTGTACGAACACCTGAAA
>JAVBVG010000110.1:0-11816 GCA_031554415.1 Rikenellaceae bacterium
CTGACTGAGTGGCTCGGCACGGGGGAGTACCGCGGGATGACCAACGTGCGGTTCCGGGGAGTGATGGGCGTCGCTACATTTACGGACGATATGGCGCAGGTGCGCGGCGAGTTCGAAACTCTCGCGAGAATGCACGCCGAACTGCGCGAACGTTTTTTCGGGGCGGATTTCGACATCCGTTCCATGGGGATGACCTCGGACTACCCTGTCGCCATAGAGTGCGGCAGCACGATGGTGCGCATCGGCAGCCTTGTTTTCGGGGAACGGTCGTAACGACGACAGCGGTGGCAACGGCCACAGCGAGTGATTTTTTACAATATTTTACCTTTAGGTATTTGGATATATGACAAAGGAGGATTTCATGCGCGAGGCTATCGAGTTATCGAAAAACAGCGTGGAGCGCGGAGGAGGCCCTTTCGGGGCGGTGATCGTACGCGGCGGCGAGATCGTGGCGCGGGCATCCAACTCCGTAACGCTGTTCAACGACCCCACCGCACACGCCGAAGTCAACGCCATCCGCGCCGCATGCGCGTCGCTCGGCACGTTCGACCTCGCAGGAGCCGAAATATACACCTCGTGCGAACCATGCCCCATGTGCCTCGGCGCTATATACTGGGCCGGCATCGGCAAAATATACTATGGCAACACAAAACAGGACGCCGCCGCCGCGGGCTTCGACGACTCGTTCATCTACGACGAGATCGCCCTCCCGCCGCTACAACGCCGCGTCCCCGCCACGGAACTCCTGCGCACCGAAGCCCTCGAAGGTTTCCGGATGTGGCAGCAAAAAGAGGACAAGATCGAATATTAAACAAACAGGCGGCAGCGGGGCTTCGCGAGAGTACCGCGACTTTTAAAAAAGTCGCCGCGGCCGTTGCCGCAAATTTTGGCTCCACCTTTTGTTTGCAAAAGGTGGAAATGAATGAAATAAAAAACCTATAGTGATTATGAAAAAACTTGAAACGACTTATCTGGGGCTGAAGTTGAAGAGTCCCGTCATTGCGGCGAGTTCGCCTTTTACGTCGAAGACCGGTAAAATAGTGCAGTTGGAGGAGGCCGGGGCGGGCGCCGTGGTGCTGAAGTCCATCTTCGAGGAGCAGATCGCGGGCGAGGCGGCCTCGATGGAGCAGTATTCCGACTATCCCGAGGCGGCTGGTTACCTGGCGCGCTATCTGGGCGGCGACTACATCAAGGGCTTCCTGGACATGATAAAGGAGCTGAAAGGCAGGGTTTCGATCCCGGTGATCGCCAGCATCAACTGCGTTTCCGACGGCTCGTGGGTGGATTACGCCGGAACGCTGGAAAATGCGGGTGCCGACGCCCTGGAGCTGAACATATTCATCCAACCGCGCACGCAGGCGCTCACGGCCGCTGAAATAGAGGATATTTACGGCAATATCGTGGCCGAGGTTGCGGCGAAAGTGCGAATCCCGGTGGCGGTGAAGCTGTCGAGCCGCTTTACCAACGTCTTCAATGTGGCGGACGGGCTTTACAAGCGCGGCGCGAGGGGGTTTGTCTTTTTCAACCGAATGTTCGAGCCTGACATCGACGTCGAGGGGATGGAGGTTGTGGCTGCGTCGGCGCTGAGCGAGAATTCCGAACTGAGAAATTCGCTCCGGAGCATCGCTTTCGCGTCGGCGGCGATGCCGCAGGCCGATTTCGCGGTTTCGACGGGAGTGCATACGGGCGACGACGTGCTGAAATGCCTGCTGGCGGGCGCGAAGGCTGTCGAGGTGTGCACGGCGCTCTACAACGACGGTCTGGGGGCGATCGGCAGGATGAATTCGCGGGTCGCGGCGTGGATGGAGGATCGCGATTACGCGTCGATCGATCAGTTCCGCGGGCTGATGAATGCAAAGCTCGCGCCCAACAGCGACCTTTACGGCCGCGTCCAGTACATGCGCTTCTTCCCTTCCGAACGCTGAGGCCGACTTATACGCACAGAAAAAGGCAGCGCTATGATTGTGCCGCCTTTTCTCTCTCCCCGCCCGCGGATTGGCTCTCCGGCGCAGGGTTATCGTTGGGGTATTTCACTTCATAATGTTAATCCGCGGAAATGAGCTGCTGTTAAATCGCTGCCGTCGTTACGGCCGCAGGGTTTATCGGTTCTTACTGTTAAGTATCGCCGTTTCAGGCTGTTCCTGCTCCGTGCGGCGCGAAAGGTCGCTGCTGTATTTACGGCGATAGGCGGCGGGAGTCATGCCGAACTCCTTGTGGAACAACTTGATGAAATGGGAAGTGTTCGGGAAACGGCACTCCGTCCCGATCTGAGCCACCGGTTTGCCTGTAGAAATGAGCAGCAGTCGCGAGTGCATCAGCCTCTGGCGTACCACCCAGCGGTGCGGCGGATCGTTGAAATAGTTCTTGAACATCTTCTTGAACGCCGTCAGGCTGCGGTTATGGCGTTTCGCGAGCTCTTCCAGCGTGATGTCCGACATGACGTAATCGTAGGCCGACTTCTCGAAAGACTCCTTTTCGGAATTGGTGCTGCCCAGCACGCGGGTTCGCAGGCAGCATTCGGGCTGCGAAACGATGTGATATATGAGTTCCGTCAGTTTCAGCATCTCGGCGGTCTGGTCGCGGGCGAAAAGGCCGTCGCGCAGGTGCTGGTTCGTTGCATTGAAGAAGTGTTTCAGTGCGCCCCAGCCGGGTGCGATGACATGGTCGCGGCCGTAACACTCTTCGCACGAATGGCGTATCCGCACGTCAATACGGTGGTCGAGGCTGAGCTGCGAGATTATCCGGGCGAGCTGTTGCGGCGAATAAAAGAATATTATCTGCTCGAACGGTTTGCGCCCTTCAGGGGCCTCTTCTATATAGTGCTTGCCCTTGCCGAGGAAGAAAATATCTCCGGGCCCGGCCTCGCGGCAGGTGTCGCCCATATAAATATATTTGCGTCCGCTGAGCACATAACCCAGCGCGCAGCGGGTAACGTCGAAAGAGTGTATTCCCGACCTTTCGGATTCGGTTGTCCGCACGACTATAGGTTGTCTTACAGGGCGGTTTTCCATTGTATTCATAGTGCGCGAAAATTAGGGAAAGCTGGCGGTGTCGGCAATTGTGATTTTCGCGCAAAATACAATATTTTATTATAATTAGCAATGTCTTGAATATCTTCCCTTGTCTTATAAAAAGAGTAAAAACAACCCGCATTAACCTAATTACGCTGATTATCTGCCTATTTCTCGTTAGGAAGGGTGGCTTTTTACCCAAACGAAATACAATAAAATATTATTGAAATATTTATTTCGCCGGATAATATCTTTTACTGACATAAAGCAGGCATTATTTACACCAGAATAATAGTTTTGCAGACCATATATCATTATAAGATCGGCCTTAACAGAACAATAATAAGACTATTTAAAACTGTGACGGACGGCATAAATAACGGAAAATATTCCGTTATGTCTGTAATGATGCCAATTAAGGAACGGTTATTCCCAAAACAGGCGCAAGATTGAGCGCCAAAACGGCAAGCAGGAGCAGGCAATATAAAACCGATGAAGCCGCCGCCATCCGCCTGCCGGAAAAAGAGTACGGGACGGCCATCGCAACAGATACTGCGATCAGCGGGATTACCGCAGGTGAAGAACCGGGGACTGCCAGCGAAAGCAGCGACACGAGCAGCATCACCGAAACATGCGCCATCAGCTTACGCTGCCTGGTGCGCATCCCCTTGCGGTGCGACAGGAACCAGACGACGGCTATCAGCGACAGCACCATGACAAGTCCCGCCACAACCGACGCAGCTATGGGGATCTGCGAAGGCCATGACATAACGGGTCTCTCCTCGGCACACCGCCACACTTCGCGGTAGATGAACACGGGGCTTTCGCCGAAGGCCCAACAGAGGAATCCTGCCGCCGGAACCGGAAGCAGGGCACCCCCCAGGCATACGGCGAGTTCCCTCTCCGAACGCCTGTAAAGCGACATCGCCGCCGGAATAAGCAGCAGGAAAACAGCACCCGGAGCATAGAACAGCGGGATAAGCCCCAGATAAAGCCCCGCGCGGAAAACCTCTTCGAAACGCATGTCCTTGCGGAAAGAGGATATGAACTGCCTGGTCGAAAGCAGCAGCAGCCAGGCGGCGGGAAAAGCGGCGAGCGCCTCACCCGGAATGACTATCCCACAGGCGGTTATAATGAAGAATTGGGCGGGCAGGTAGTTGCGGCTGGTAGCGGAGGCGTAGCGCACCGTCAGTTGGACTATTATAAAAAGCATCCAAAACACGAGAACTGCCGTCATAACAAGGGAGAGCACCGGATGCGCGGCCGAGAATTCCGTAAGGGCGGCGGCAAGGGGCATCCCGCCTGCGAAAGGCTCTTCCAGGGGGTACGGGGCGAGGCAGTAGCGTGCGGCGAACAGCGCGGCCAGCAGCAGTGAAACCGCCGCCGAAAAAGATAAAGACTGCCTTGCCGCGTTGAATACCATATACAATAAATATTTTGTACAAACATTTATTGAATGAAGAGTGAAGAATGAAGAATTATGGCGTGCTTCGCACTATTAAGTAATTGAGGAGATTTATTTATCCTAATTTTGTTTTTTATCTCCGGTAGGTTTTTTGCGTCGTTCCCGAAGGTTTAGCGGGCTAAATCGAGGGAGCGAAGTGAAAAAGATGCCGGCGGAGAAAAAATAACATGGTTGAATAAATATCCGAAAGTACTTATAACACGGCTTTCAGCCGCGCCCCTTTCTTCATTTTTCATTTTTCATTTTTCATTCTCATTTTTCAGGTCCTGCCCGATGTCGCGGCGGAAGTACATCCCCTCGAAGGATATCTTCCCGACGGCGGCGTAGCTCCCGGCCAGAGCCGCGTCCATAGTCGCGCCGAGCGAAGTGACGGAAAGCACCCGGCCGCCGTTCGTAACGACACCTTCAGGGGTTTCGGCGGTGCCTGCATGGAAAACAACGGCCCCGCCGTCGTCCGCAGCGTCGAGCCCGGAGATATGAAACTTTTTGGCATAACTCCCCGGATATCCACCTGAAACGCACATTACGGTCGTCGCCCAGTCGGGTGTAACGGTCAATTCGTAGCTGTCGAGCGTCCCGGTGACAATACCCTCGAACAGCCCGACGGCATCGCTGGTGATGCGCGGAAAAACCACTTCGGTTTCGGGATCGCCCATACGCACGTTGTATTCTATTACGTAAGGCTCGCCGACGACATTCATCAGCCCGACGAAAATAAAGCCTCTGTACGGTATATTGTCCTTTGCAAGCCCATCGACGGTGGGTTTCACTATGCGCTCCTCGACCTTGGCCATGAAAGCCTCGTCGGCGAACGGAACCGGCGAAACCGCTCCCATGCCGCCGGTGTTGGGGCCTGTGTCGCCCTCGCCGATGCGCTTGTAATCCTTGGCGACGGGCAGTATTTTGTAGTTCGCGCCGTCGGTGGCGACGAAAACAGAACATTCTATCCCCTTGAGATATTCTTCTATGACGACGCGATTGCCGGCCGAACCGAATTTCCCGCCCAGCATGTCGGCGATCTCCTGTTTCGCCTCGGGCAGGTTATCGGGGATCACGACGCCTTTCCCTGCGGCAAGTCCGTCGGCTTTAAGCACATATGGAGGTTTAAGGGTTTCGAGGAACGCCTGCGCCTCCTCCACCCCGGTCTTCGAAAAAGAGCGGTAAGCCGCCGTGGGAATGCCGTGCCGCGTCATGAAAGCCTTTGCGAAATCCTTGCTCCCCTCGAGCCTCGCCCCCATTTCGGAGGGGCCGGCCAGCCATACGAACTTCATCTCGGGATCGTCGGCAAAGAAGTCGGAGATGCCCTTCACAAGCGGCTCTTCGGGCCCCACGATGACCAGTTTGACGCTGTGGTGCAGTACGAACTGCTTGATGGCGCCGAAATTCGTGGCCTCCATCTCGACGTTCGTACCGCACAGGGCGGTTCCGGCATTGCCGGGGGCGATAAAAAGTCGGGCGGTTCGCGGGCTTTCGGCGAGGCTGCGGGCTATGGCGTGTTCGCGGCCTCCGCCTCCGAGCAGCAGTATATTGACCTGTTCGGGCAGTTTCATTGGCTTGGGGTTTTTAGCGTTCTATGTAGGGTTTGATGATCGCGTTCAGTTTTTCGGACTCCACAAGGAACCCGTCGTGGCCGAAATCGGACTCTATCAGGCTCAGTTCGGCACCCGGAATGTGGCGCGAAAGGAACTCCTGCTCCACTATGGGGATGATGATGTCGGAAGTGATGCCGATGACCATTGCCGGGCACCCGATAGTCGCCAAAGCAGCCTCGCATCCTCCGCGTCCGCGCCCCACGTCGTGGGAGTCGAAAGCCTCGGTGATCGTCCAGTATGAATAGACGTCGAAACGGCGGATGAATTTTTCGCCCTGGTACTGCTGGTATGTGGCCGCGCGGAACGTACCGCGTTTCAACCCGTCGTCGGGGTCCTGCTGGGTAGCGTTGTAGGCAAGGCTGCCGCGGTATGAAAGCAGCGCGATCGAACGTGCCGCCGCGAGTCCCGCCTGTGCCGCATCCTGCCTGCGCTCGCCGAAAGTGCGGTCGGCGCGGATGGCCATGCGGTGGGATTCGTTGAGCGCGACGTCCCACGGGGTGGTCTTCGCCGAACAGACCGCGACGATAAGCCTCTCGGCAAAACCGGGGCGCAGCAGCTCCATCTCCATCGCCTGGAATCCGCCGATTGAACCGCCCACTACGGCCTTCACGCGGTCGATGCCGAGATGATCCGCCAGCAGCAGGTTGGCACGCGCCATATCGCGCATCGTTACGAACGGAAAATCGCCGTACCACCTCTCGCCCGTCGCCGGATTCACGCTCATCGGCCCGGTCGTCCCGTAAGGCGAACCGAGGATGTTTGCGCACACGGTGAAATATTTCGCGGGATCGAGGAAGCGCCCCTCCTCGACCGTTCCCGGCCACCAGTCAGATACATCGCTGTTGGCAGTCAACGCATGACATACCCACATGATGTTATTTTCTAAGTCGCTGTGGCCGTTGCCGCCGCGCCGCGCCCCGAAGGTGTGGTACGCGATCACCAGCTCCGGCAGCACGGCTCCGCACTCCAGCTCGAAAGGTCCGTTATGTCTGTAGAATTTTACGCCCATAGGAATTGCAAAAATAGCAATATATTTCGTCGCAACCGCGACTTTTAAAAAAGTCGCCCAAAACTTTTTAACGGAATCTGCGATTCCTACTATTTTGATGGTAAGAATGTTTTTGCGTATCGTGGCTGGTTATTGAATTTTGCGGCAGGCGAAGCCTGTGCACTTTTCTTGCACAGAGTTTACTCTGAAAATTTATTTTCAAGATAAACTCTGCTCAAGAAAAAGTTGCACAAAGTGCAACCCGCTAAATTCAATAACAGTGATGGCCGAAACATCCTCGTAAACATCGATCAACTTCATTGTAGCAAAAAACAAACCGCCGCGGGCCGTGCCCGCAATTTTTTGGTTACTTTGCAATTCGGCAAAGTAACAGTTCCATATTTTAATACCTTTGTAGGAGTCTAATCCAAAACTGCGAAAATGAGATTGACAAACCTTTTATCGGCGACAGGGGCGGGAGCCGCCTTGCTGGCGGGATGTTCGGCGGCGGACGGCGGCGGCGACCGCAAGCCGAACGTTATATTTATCCTTGCCGACGACCTCGGCATCGGAGATCTGGGGTGTTACGGCCAGGCGCGGATCGAAACTCCGGAGATCGACCGGCTGGCCGCGGACGGGATGGTGTTCACGCGGCACTATTCGGGTTCGACCGTCAGCGCCCCTTCGCGCTGCGTCCTGCTGACCGGCAAACACACGGGGCATTCGTATATACGCGGCAACAAAAGCGTCGAAGAACCCGACGGCGACCGCTACGACTATCCGCTCGCCGCCGGCGAAACGACCGTAGCCGATCTCCTCAAAGAATCGGGATACGCCACCGCCTGCATCGGTAAATGGGGACTCGGCGGCCCCGCGAGCGAAGGACATCCGAACAACCACGGTTTCGACTATTTCTACGGCTACCTCGGACAGCGGCACGCCCACCGCTATTATCCGCAGTTCCTTTGGGAGAACAAGACCAGGATCGAACTTAACGGGAAGCGCTACTCCCACGACCTCATAGTCGAAAAGGCGCTCGGATTCATCGAGCGGAACAGCGACAGGCCGTTCTTCCTCTATTTCACCCCGACGATACCCCATGCCGACCTTGCCGTACCGAGCACCGGTTTGGGGCGGTATGACGGGATGTTCGAAGAGACGCCCTTTGAGAGTACCCCCGGCGGATACACCCCGCAACCCAAACCCAGAGCCGCTTTTGCGGCCATGGTCATGCGTCTTGACAGCGACGTCGGGCGCATAGTCGCGCTGCTGCGGGAAAAGGGCATCCTGGAAAACACTATGATCGTTTTCACTTCCGACAACGGCACCCACTCCGAAGGGGGACACGATCCCGACTATTTCGACAGCAACGGCATCTTCCGCGGCCAGAAGCGCGACCTGTACGAAGGCGGCATACGCACTCCGTTCATCGTCCATTATCCCGCCGCCGTCGCGAAAGGTTCGCGGACAAGGCACATTTCCGCGTTCTGGGACTTCCTGCCCACGATGTGCGAGATGACTGGCACGGATGTTCCGGAGGGTCTGGACGGAATCTCCTGTCTGCCGACGCTGACCGGACGGGACAAAAGGCAGAAAGAACACGATCATTTGTATTTCGAATTCCATGAAAGGGGCGGCAAACGCGCGGTGATAAAAGATGGCTGGAAACTTGTCGAGCTCGATGTGAACGATCCGGATAAGACCAGGCTGGAGCTTTATGACCTTGACTCCAATCCCTCGGAAACGAGAGATATCATAAACGAAAATACGGCGCTCGCCGCGGAGTTATACGGTATAATGCAGGCTTCACGCACCCCAAGCGAAATATGGGAGTTCCGCACCGGGAAATAATATGCTGAAGGAATTCTATAAAAAGGGGGTTCTCGAAGCGGGCTGCGACGAGGCGGGACGTGGCTGCCTGGCGGGGCCGGTGTTCGCGGCGGCCGTGATACTGCCGGCCGGGTGGACGCATCCGCTGCTCAACGACTCGAAGCAGATGACCGAAAAAGATCGAAATACGCTGCGTACCATTATAGAACAGCAGGCCGTGGCGTGGGCTGTGGAGGCTGTTTCGGCGGAGCGGATCGACCGGATCAATATTTTGAACGCCTCTTTCGAGGGGATGTCGCTGGCGGCGGGGCGGCTTGGCGTGCGGCCTGAATTCCTTCTGATCGACGGCAATCGTTTCCGCACGGCGCTCGATATTCCTTTCGCCTGCATCGTCGGCGGCGACGCGATGTACGCTTCCATCGCGGCGGCATCGGTGCTGGCAAAGACCCACCGCGACGAATACATGGAGCGGCTGGACGGAGAGTTTCCGGAATACGGCTGGCTGAAAAACAAAGGTTATCCGACAGCCGCGCACCGCCGGGCGATCATCGAGCACGGCCTTACGCCGCACCACCGGAAAACCTTCCGCAGCGGGACAGAACAATTAAAATTGTTCTGAATGAAAGATGAAAGATGAAAAATGATAAAAGAAAGAAAGAAAGAACACGGCTATTGCCGTGTAAAAAACGTGCGAAGCACGCCTTAATCTTTCATCTTTATTCTTTCATCCTAAATATTCGGGATGTCTTTTCAGCCACGCCTCGGCGAAAGAGCATGTTCCCATGCAGTTGTGACCTTCGGCCTGCGCCCAGTCGTAGACGGCCTCGACGAGTGCGGATCCTATTCCCCGGTTCTCCATGTGGCGTGGAACGATAGTGTGGAGTATATCCACATAGCCGTCGTGAAGGTAATACTCCGCATATGCGGTATGTCCATCCTCGCATATCTCGAAACGGCTGCGGTTTGGCGAATGAGTTACTTTGTAGTCCATGGCAGTCTTGTTTTAACTATGAATTACAGCACATATCAAGCCAAACTCGTGTCGCGCGCCCCGTCATTGCGAGGAATGAAATGACGAAGCAATCCAGTCCGTTTGTTTTCTGAATTGCTTCGCTGCGCTCGCAATGACGATACGACCGTTAGCATTTGGTGACTTATGATCTGATCTGGCCGTCGCCCGTGATGATGTATTTATAGGTGGTCAGTTCGGGCAGCGCCATCGGGCCGCGGGCGTGTAGTTTCTGGGTGCTGATACCTATTTCCGCCCCGAAACCGAACTGCGCGCCGTCGGTGAAGGCCGTCGAAACGTTGGTGTAGACGCACGCCGCATCGATCTGCCTGGTGAACGCTTCGGCCGCCGCGGGATTCTCTGTAACGATGGTTTCGCTGTGCTGCGACGAGTATTTCATGATATGTTCGACCGCCTCGCCGAACGAACCGACCGTCCGGACCGACATTTTGTAGTCCATAAACTCCGTGCCGAAACTCTCCTCGGTCGCATGCTGCAGCAGGCAGGCCGGATATGCATTTTCGAGCGCCGCATATGCGCGCTCGTCGGCGTAGATTATGACGTCTTTGTCGGCCAGCGGCGCGCAAAGTTCCGGCAGGTCGGACAGACGCGCGGAGTGTACCACCAGCGTATCCAATGCGTTGCAGACGCTCACACGGCGGGTTTTGGCGTTGAAAACGATCGCCGCACCCTTGCGCACGTCGCCGTCCCTGTCGAAATAGGCGTGGCAGATGCCCGCCCCTGTTTCGATCACCGGCACGCGCGAATTGTCCCTCACGTAGTTGATCAGCGACGACGAGCCGCGCGGTCTGATCACGTCGACAGCCCCCACGGCCCCCAGCATTATCTCCGTCGCCTCGCGGTCGGCGGGCAGGAGTGTTACGACATCGGGATTCAGCCCCTCTTTTTCCACCACCTCGCGGATAATGCCGACTATCGCCTCATTGGACTCGCGCGCGTCGCTTCCGCCTTTCAGCAGGCAGGCGTTCGAACTCTTGAAACAGAGTGAAAAGACGTCGAAACTGACATTCGGCCTTGCCTCGTAGATCACCCCTATCACCCCGAACGGAACCCGAACCTTCCTGATCTTCATTCCGTTCGGCCGCACGGTTTCAGAAAGCAGCTCTCCCACAGGCGACGCGAGCCCCGCAACGTTACGAATGTCCGCCGCAATGCTCGCGATCCTCTCCTCCGTCAGCATCAGCCGGTCGTACATCGGGTTCGCCGGATCCATCCGCGCCAGATCCCCCGCATTCGCCGCCAATATCTCCTCCGAACGCGCCACAGCCTCATCGGCAACACTCAATAACACCTTGTTGATCACCTTCTCATCGACAAGCGCCAACTCCCTCGAAGCCCTTCGCGCCTTTTCAAAAATAGAATCTAAATTCATACCTTTTTTTCTTTTTCAACCTTTTAAAAAAGGTTGAGCCAAAAATTTTTACGGAAACTTCGTTTCCTGCTATTTTGACGATAAGAATGTTTTACGCGTCGTGGATGGTTATTGAAATTCGCGGCAGGCGAAGCCTGACATCTTATTTTGAAAAATCTGACTCTGAAAATTTATTTTCGAGATCAGATTGTTTCAAAATAAAGTTGCACTCCGTGCAACCTGCGAATTTCAATAACAGGGATGATCGAAACACCCTATTTGCATCAAAACAAATCGCCGCGGCCGTTGCCGCCGTTTTTTGGTTACTTTTTGACGTCAAAAAGTAACATGATAAAAAATCAATACAGGTATAGATAATCGTAGTGTACGAGAGGTTTGGCGCCTTTCTGGCCGGCGAGGCGGCGTGCGCGTTCGCTGTCGGCGGAGATTCGTCCGACGCCGATCTGCCGTCCGTCGGGGGCGACGATGCGGACTATGTCGTCCTTTTCGAAATCGCCCTCGACGCGGTCGACCCCGATGGGGAGGAGG
>JAVBVG010000021.1:0-7872 GCA_031554415.1 Rikenellaceae bacterium
TAAAGTGTGGAAAAACGACCAGGTGCTTTACACCGTACCGCCCACAGCACTCTATTGCTCGATCAGGGGAGTCGCCGTGGCCGGGAGCGACGTTTACTACGCCGGAACGGACGCGGTAACGACGAGAGCCAAAGTGTGGAAAAACGGAGATTTGCTTTACACGGTAGGCGTCCCGGCCGGCGTAAGCGAAATATTCGCGATCGTCGTGGCGCCGAAATAATACCCCGGACTGATACGGGATACGGTCGCGAAGCCATATTTTCATTATCTTACGCCCATTTACAATGTAACCGCTGAGAGATGAGGCTTATAATTATATTGATCCTGCTCCTTCCGCCGGTACTGCTGGCGGCGGGAGCCGATACGCCCGACCTGTCGAAGACACAGGATTCGCTCGAGGCCGCCGCGCGCACCGTGCAGACGGCCGAGGCATACAATGCCCTCGGCAAAAAACAGCGCCAGAACTCGGCCTACTACAAATCCATCGAGTGCTATAAAGCCGCCCTGTCCATTGCCAGGGAGGTCGGCTACCGCCCCGCGATCATCGAAAGCCTGAACGGCATGGGTGTGGCCTACCGGCGCCTGGATGAGTCGTACCTGGCTATGGAGGTGCATATGATGGCGCTGCAGATGGCCGAAGAGGACGGCGACCTGCGCAATCAGGCCTATTCGCTGAACAGTATCGGCAACATCCAGATCGCCGTCAAGGAGTACCGCGACGCCGTCGCCTGCCTGCACCGCGCACTGGCCATCGAAACCACGCGCGGCAACCAGCTGGGGCGCGCCATGAACCTGAACAACATAGGTGAAGCGTGGTTCCTGGAAGGCGTTACCGATTCCGCCGAGTATTATTATAAACTCTCGCTCGATGTCAATGAACGGATCGGCCAGCAGGTAGGGGTGGCCATAAACTACAATTCGCTGGGGGTGCTTTACAAACAGAGGGGCGAACCGGAGCGCGCCATAGACCTGTTCCACTGCGCCGAACAGATCAATCTGAATATCGACGATAAAATACATCTCGGAGCGACATACAACAATCTCGGCGACGCCTATACGGCTATCTGGAACCTTCCAAAAGCATTGTCGTATTACACTAAAGGACTTGCTGTCAACGAGACCATCGGATCGAAATGGAATCTGTGCGCCACTTATACCGGACTTTCGGAACTGTACCGCAGAATGGGCGACTATGCCAAAGCTTTGGACTATTACACGAAATACGCAGAGATGAACGCCGAAATGATCGGCGAACGCAACAAGCGTTTCGTGGAGGAGATGCAGGTTAAATATGAGGCTTCCGCGAAGGAGGATACCATAGCTTCGCTTACCGCCGGGCAAAGCCGCAACCGTATAGCGATCTGGAGCATCAGCATATTTACCCTGCTGTTGATTATTTCGGTATTGTTCATAGTGAACGGGCTGCGTCAAAAACGGCGCATTGCGGAGCAGCGGCTGGTCGAAATCGAACAGCGCCGCCGTATCGACGCTACAGGTTCCTTCATTAAGGGCGAGATCGGAGAACGGGCGCGCCTGGCCCGCGAGCTGCATGACGGGTTGGGCAACATGCTCTCGGTGCTGAAGTTCAACCTGTCAGCCACGAACCGCCGGCCTGACTCCGCCGGCCATACAGGTGATCCTTCCGTGATGGAGATGCTCGATGAGTCGATCATGGAATTGCGGCGCATCTCCCACAGCCTCATGCCGCAATCGCTGATGAAATACGGTTTGAAAGTAGCCCTTGAGGAGTATTGCAGCGTCATTCCGCTCGCACAATTCCATTTTTTCGGTTTGGAGCGGCGGATCGAGCAGCAATTGGAGATAGTTATTTACCGCATCGCCCAGGAACTGGCCGGCAATGCCATGAAACATTCCGGCGCCTCCCGGATCGATGTGCAGCTATTCCTGGAGACGGACCGCGTATGCCTCAGCGTACAGGATGACGGCTGCGGCTTCGATCCGGAAGCGCATTACGGCGGTATGGGGCTGGGCAACATCCGCAACCGCACGGCCACCTGCAACGGTCGTCTGGGAATAAACTCATCGCCCGGCCGGGGAACGGAAATAAGCGTAGAGTTCGATATTTGAACATCTGCGAAAGCGCGCCGGAAGGTGGATCCGGAGTGGATGAAGCGCAAAAAGACAAGGAGGTCGGCGAATTGCTGGCAAAGGTCGGCGCGGTCAAAACGATGGACGGTTTCGACATCAATCCGTGCGGGAATTTCGAGTTCCTGTTCAACGACGACGGCTCGCTCTATCCGCGCGACATCGAAGGCATCGTGGGCGGCCTGACCCTGCTGGACAACTTCGAAAAGGTGCTCTGTTATCAATATCCCCGCGTTTTCAGCGATCCTGACGGGATAAGGATAGACGAGGAGAAAACGGTCCGGCTGTACCGCGACTACAAGAGGTACCAGGAGAGCCTCGGCGGCTTGAAAACGGCGGAATAATCACGCCTAAATTACCGAACAACAGTAAATTCGCGCATATGCTTGTTTTTGGCACAACGTTTATTACCTTTGTGGAAAATAAACCGGTATGGCACCTGAAACAACAAGTAAGGACACCACTTCGAACCTGTTCAACCGCTACGTTTGGCTGGTCGACACCATCTTCCGCGCCGGAAAAATAACTTTCGAAGAGATCAATGAACTGTGGAGGCGCTCTTCGCTCAACGAGACGGGCGAAGAGCTGCCCCTGCGCACATTCCACAACCACCGCAAAGCTATCGAGCAGATGTTCGACATCAACATCGAATGCGACAAGCGGGGCGGATATGCCTACTATGTCGAAAATTCCGACGCGGCCGGACGCACAGGGGTGTGCTCATGGTTGCTCAACACCTTTGCCGTCAATAATCTGCTCAGCGAGAACCGCAAGCTCAAACGCCGCATTCTGTTCGAGCAGATCCCGTCGGGGCAGAGTTTCCTCTCGCCGATAATCGAAGCCATGCGCGACGACAGGGCGGTGGAGATCACCTACCACGCTTTCTGGCGCGACGAACCCAACACTTTCGGGGTGTTGCCCTACTGCGTGAAGTTGTTCAAGCAGCGGTGGTATCTGGTGGCCTTCAACGAACAGTACGGGCAGATCAGGATATACTCGCTCGACAGGATAAAATCGATGCGGATAACCGGCCGCAAATTCTCCATGCCCGCCGATTTCGATCCCGAGGGTTTTTTCAGCCCGTGCTTCGGGATAATCCACGCCGACGAGATGCCGCCTGAAACGGTCGAGATAAAGACAGCGACGCGGTACAACAAGCACAAATATTTCCGCGCCCTGCCTCTCCACTATTCGCAGCAGGAGATTGAAACGACGCCGGACTACTCGGTTTTCAGCTATTTCGTGAGGCCCACGTTCGACCTGATGCAGGAGCTGCTTTCGCACGGCGACGAGATAGAGGTTTTGAAGCCCGCCTCCCTGTGCCGGGAAATGGCAGAGGTTGCCTTCAGCATGGCCAAAACCTATGGTAACCGGTAGGTCGCCTTCTGCCAAATTATTGCATAATATCCCAGACTAACCTTTTAATCTCTTGAAAAAATGAAAAGGATCCTTTTACCGCTTGTTTTCGTTGCGGCGGCGCTTTCCTGTTCGCAGGAGCCTCAAACCATTGTTACCAACCACGACTGGAGCGAACCGGCCGATCCGGCGCCGGCCGATCACGCCCTGTGGGCCGACGTTAAGGCTCCGGAGGCCGCTTTCGGGAGTGTCGACGTGCGTTATCCGCTCTCCGAGCCATATGCCGGAACCGTCAGCGGAAGCCATACCCTTACCGGATGGAGGGGCGAGAAAGTGCACGCACAGGCGGTCGTCTGGACCCCGGAAGAGATACGCGACCTTACCTGCGAGGTGGGCGATTTCAGGGGAGAGAACGGCGGGATACTCGCGGGTGCGGGGCGCGGACGTTTCGTTAAATACGTTCTGAGCGACTGGTTCGAGCCGGTGCACCCATGCGGTGGGCGCAAGGCCGGAGAGCCGTCGCGCCTGATGCCCGACCTGCTGGATGAAGCCCCTTCGCTGACTGTCGCCGCCTGTACGAGCCGTCCGGTGTGGATAACGGTCGAGATACCGCGCGACGCCCCGGCGGGGATATACACCGGGGAAGTGAAGCTGCGCGGCAAGGGATTTTCGAAAAAGCTCACGCTAACACTCGACGTGATAGACCGCACGCTGCCCGAACCCGCGGAGTGGAGCTACTACCTCGATCTGTGGCAGCATCCGGCAGCGGTTGCGCGCGTCGAGGGGGTTCCCGTCTGGAGCGATGCCCACTTCGAGGCGATGAAACCCGTGATGGCGCTGCTGGCCAGCGCGGGGCAGAAGGTCATTACCGCCACGCTCAACAAGGAGCCCTGGAACAACCAGTGCTGGGACGCCTACGCCGACATGATCGTCTGGACGAAGAATTCCGACGGGACGTGGGAGTACGATTTTTCGGTCTTCGACCGCTGGGTGCAGTTCATGCTCGACCTGGGCATTACGAGGATGATAAACTGCTACTCGATGCTGCCGTGGAGCAATATGCTGCATTACAAAGACGGCGCGACAGGTGAATTCGTCGATGTGAAGGCCGATCCGGGGACGCCCGAATTCCGCATGATGTGGGAGCCTTTCCTGCCCGCCTTCGAGGCGCACCTGCGCGAAAAAGGGTGGCTGGAGTTTACAAATATAGCGATGGATGAACGCTCTCCGGAACATATGGCCGAGGCGACTGCACTGCTGGCCGACGTTGCGCCAAATCTTGGCATAGCCCTCGCAGACAACCATAAGATATTTAAGAAGTATCCTTACATAAAGGATATGTGCGCTTCGATTTTCGGCCCGATCGACCATCAGGATATTCTCGATCGCCGTGCCAAAGGGCTTACCACGACTTTCTATGTCTGCTGTTCTTCGGAGTTCCCCAACACATTCACATTCTCCGATCCTGCCGAGGCCACATATTACGCATGGCATGCCGCCGCCCGCGACTACGACGGTTTCCTGCGCTGGACCTACAATTCGTGGACGGAGGATCCGATCCGCGATTCGAGGTTCCGCTCATGGGCCGCGGGCGACACCTCGATAGTATATCCGGAAGGGCGCTCGTCGATCCGTTTCGAGCGCTTGACAGAGGGTATCCAGGATTTCGAGAAGATGCGGATACTGAAATCGGAGTTCATTCTGCGCAGCGACTCCGCGTCGCGCGACCTGTTTGAAAAGCTCGACGGACTGGCCTCCCCGTTCGGCACCAATCAGCGTCTGGAGGGATGGAACGACCGTCTGAACTCTGCCAAAAAACTGCTTAACGAAATGTCGCGATAATCAGGTCGATGAGGATACAAAAAAGATGCGGGTCTTGCCCGCATCTTTTTTGTATCGTTGCCTTTCAGTTTTTCGTCTGCCGCGGAACTATGATAAGGCGGTTGGGCAGGTCTTTTGAGAGGTAGTTCCAGAACCAGTTCCACAAGACGCTGGCCCGGTTCCTCACCCCCAGTATCGTCAGGATGTGGATGAACACCCACGCCAGCCATCCCGCGAAACCCTTGAGCCTCATATGGTGGAATTCCGCGAAGGCGTGGTTGCGGCTCACCTCGGCCATCATCGGGAAAGCGGTCTCCTCATAAGGCCGCGTTTCTTTGCCGGCCAGCCTCTTCACGATGTTTTTCGCCAGGTATTTCGCCTGTTCTATCGCGTATCTCGCCTGCTGGGGGGCGCCGTCGATAAAAGCCTCGCTCGGCTGCATAGCCGCGTCGCCCGCGGCGTAAATGTCTTCATAGCCACTGACCCTCAGGTATTCGTCGACCCTGATGCGTCCTCCGCGCCCTTTGACCGCCAGGTCCATCCCCTCGGGAATATCGACTTTCACGCCCGAAGTCCATATCAGGTTGCGCGTGGGTATCGTCCGTCCGCTTCCGAGCACCACGCTCCCGTCGGCATAGCCCGTGACCATTTCGTTCAGGACAACCTCGACGCCGAGTTTTCTCAGCAGCGCAATCGTGTCCGCGGAGGTCTTGTCGCCCATATGCGCCAATAATTTGCCGGTCCCTTCGACGAGCCATATCTTCATTCCCGCACGCGAATAGTGGTAATCCTTCCGCTCGATATGGTCCTGCATTTCGGCGAAAGCCCCCGCAAGTTCGACGCCCGTCGCGCCGCCGCCCACGATTACTATGTTGAGCAGCGGCTCGCGCAGCGCCTTGTCGCGCGTTTTCGCCGCCGTTTCGAGGTTCCGCAGCACGGTATTGCGGATCGTGAGCGCCTCGAAAAGCTCTTTCATCGGCATCGAATTCGCCTCGACTTCCTTCATGCCGAAGTAGTTGGTAGATGAACCCGTGGCCAGCACGAGCAGGTCGTATGAGAGTTCTCCGTCTGCCGTAACGATCTTTTTCGCGCCGGGATCGACCCCCGTCACTTCGGTCATGCGGAAGTGGACGTTGGGGTTGTGGCGGAACACCTTGCGGAACGGGAATGCGATGTCACCGGTGTTTAGGGCGGCCGTCGCCACCTGGTACATCAGCGGCTGGAAATTGTGGAAATTGTTCCGGTCGAGCAGAACGATTTCGAGGCGGCGGCGCGAGAGCCTGCGGACGAGCTCGAGTCCCGCGAAGCCTCCGCCGGCCACCACTACGCGCGGCAGTTTGTTTTCGGGAATGTTAAGTGGCATGTTGAGGTTTTTGAAATATTTGTTTCCAAGGATCGACGTTATTGCGAGAAGGCGAAGCCGGCGAAGCAATCTCAGATTGCCGCGTCGCGGTTTAACCGCTCCTCGCAATGACGATAAAGTTACTTTTGCGGTGGTACCACATTGAACGTGTAGCCGTCGCCGCCGTCGAAGTAAAGCACTCCGGGCCGGGTCTGCGGGATGTGCATGCCTATGACCGGGGTCATTTCGCCCGCGGGGGTTTTGTCGATGTCGGCGACGCCGCGCATGATCTCCAGGCGGCTCACGCGCGCCATGGCGGGATCGACGTCATAGGTTACCGAAATTTCGGGATGCGGCATCTGCACGGCCGTGGCGTGAGTCACATCGCCCCACACCAGGAGCTGCTGTGCGCCCTCCTTTATCATGTAGCAGACGTGCCCCGGCGTGTGTCCGTAAGCGCATATGGCGTTAATGCCGTCGGGCAGTTCCAGATCGATGCCCGAGGGCTCCACAGGCTCCGCGCCGTAATCCGTGAACACTTTTTGCGCGGCGGTGAAACCGTCCCTGAGATTTTCCGACACCTTGTTCTTTTCGGCCGCGGACGACCAGTATTCGTACTCTTTCTCCGACACGAGGACCCTGGCGTTGGGGAACGATTTCTGCCCGCCGCGGAACATTCCGCCTATGTGGTCGCCGTGCATATGGGTCAGCAGCACCGTGCCGACCTCTTCGGGGGCGATCCCCAGCGCGGCCAGGCAGAAGAATATGTTTCGCCCGTAACCTGTGTCGATGAGCCATACGCTGTCGTTTTTCCGGACAAGCACGGCGTTGGTGGCGTTTGGGAAAGTTCCACCGGGAGCGTATCCGTCAAGAACCGCCTGGGGCGCGTCGATCAGGATCGAAGTGCTGCCGGTTCCGGAGGCTTCGACGAGTACATACACCTCGTAGTTGCCGACCATGAATGGTTCAGGTTCTTCTACTTCCTGCGCGGTAAGGCTGAAGGCGGCGATGAGTCCCGCAATCATAAGGAACAGTTTTTTCATGCTCATGATTTTTATTTTCAAAAGTATGGATTAGTTTGCAAATATCATACCTTCCTGAGAAAAAACGCGTTTGCCGCGAAATCTCCCTGAATTTCCGAATTTGTGACAAGTTTTTCCGGCGATGTTACATGCTTTTGTGTAATTATAGCGCTCTTTGTATCATCGATAGAGGTCAAACTTAAAACACATAATTATGAAAAGCAC
>JAVBVG010000036.1:0-16189 GCA_031554415.1 Rikenellaceae bacterium
ACGCACCCGTCCGCCGGTCGCCACCATAAGTACCGAAATACTTATTATGCTGCCCCTCGACTTGCATGTGTTAGGCCTGCCGCTAGCGTTCATCCTGAGCCAGGATCAAACTCTCCATTGTATAAAATTTTTTGAATGTTAAATCTTGGCTTTACCTCAAAGGTATTGTTATTTTATCACTTCCGAAGAAGTGAAAAGATAAACTTTAGCTGCTCAATATCCTCAAAGAACCTCGTTCCTATTTTTCGCAGAGCGCCTTTCGGCAACCCTAAAGAACTTGCTTTGTTTTCCGGGAAAACCGCTTCCAAAAAAGGCCGCTTTTCCCACTCCCCCCTCTTTCACAGACCCGGCTTCGACCGGTTCGTTTGGAAAGGGACTGCAAAGGTAAATCGTTTTTTCTTTTTTGCAAAATTTTCCGGAAGAATTTCCGAAAAATTGTTGCTGCTGCCTTTTGTCCGCTCCGGGACATTGATCTTGACTCGAAGATTTTATCAGGAAACCCGTCCCTGTATGTTAGAGGGACCCGCCCCCTGGCAACAAACCATTTTCGTTTTGCGAGTGCAAATGTAAGGTTAATCCGGAAGACTTTCCAAATTATTTAGCGAAAAAATTTTACAAAAATTTTCGTTGCACACGTAATATTCAGATTATAAGCCATCCAGCCGGTTGGAATTTTTATCTCCGTCCGCATAGGACGGCTACCGGGAAACCTGTGGTTCTACATATACGGAGATATTTGGGGTTTATTGCACGGGACGGCAAAAATTTACTAATTTTGCACGTTAACTTTTATTTAAGGGCGGCAACGGCCGCAGCGATTTATTTTTCAGACAAAAGGCATAAAAAATTATGGAATATAAGTTCCGGGAAATAGAACCCAAGTGGCAGCAGGAATGGCGCAAGCGCGACACATATAAAGTCGAAGCCGAGACGTCTAAACCCAAATATTACGTGCTGGATATGTTCCCTTATCCGAGCGGCGCGGGCCTGCATGTGGGGCACCCCCTGGGATACATCGCCTCTGACATCTACACGCGCTACAAACGCCTGAACGGTTTCAACGTGCTGCACCCCATGGGATTCGACGCTTTCGGGCTTCCGGCCGAACAGTACGCCATCCAGACGGGACAGCATCCGGCCGTCACGACCGAAAACAATATAAAGAGGTACCGCGAACAACTTGATAAACTCGGTTTCAGCTACGACTGGGATCGCTGCGTCGAAACCTGCGATCCGAAATACTATAAATGGACGCAGTGGGCGTTCCTCGAGATGTTCGGCAGCTACTATTGCTTCGACGAGCAGCAGGCTCGGCCCATCAAAGAACTTGAAGACGCTTTTGCGAAATACGGCAACGAAGGTTTGAATGCGGCATGTACCAACGATATCCGTTTCACGGCGGCCGAATGGAACGGTTGGAGCGAAACGGAACGCCAGGATGTGCTGATGAACTACCGCCTGGCCTACCGCGCCGACACGATGGTGAACTGGTGCGAGGCTCTGGGGACTGTTTTGGCCAACGACGAGGTGATCAACGGCCTCTCGGAACGCGGCGGCCATCCGGTCGAACAGAAACGCATGAAACAATGGCTCCTGCGTGTGAGCGCCTACGCCGAGAGGCTTCTGGCCGGGCTGGACAACGTAGAGTGGAGCGAATCGCTCAAAGAGATACAGAAGAATTGGATCGGCAAGAGCACTGGGGCACAAATGTTCTTTGACATCAAGGGTAGCAACGAAAAGCTCGAAATCTTCACCACCCGCCCCGACACGATATACGGAGTGACATTCATGGTGGTCGCCCCCGAACACTGCTACAACTTGTGGTTGGCGACGCCGGAACAGAAAACGGCGGTCGAAGAGTATATTGCTGGAGCGAAGAAACGTTCAGAGAGGGAACGCATAGCCGACACGAAAAAAGTGACAGGCGTATTCACGGGTTCGTATGCGGTGAATCCGTTCACGGGGGGAGAAATACCCATATACATAAGCGACTACGTTCTGGCCGGCTACGGCACGGGCGCGATCATGGCGGTTCCGGCGCACGACAGCCGCGACTACGCCTTTGCAAAACACTTCGGTCTGGAAATCGTTCCGGTGGTCGGCGGCTGCAACGTGAGCGAGGCTTCGCACGACGCGAAAGAGGGCCACATGATAAACTCGGATATCATCAACGGACTGGACGTTAAGGAGGCCATCGTCAAAATGTTTGACGAAGTCGAGAAGCGCGGACTCGGAACGCTCAAAATAAACTACCGCCTGAGGGATGCGATCTTCTCGCGGCAGAGGTATTGGGGAGAGCCTATACCTATATATTATAAGGACGGGATCGCCTGTCCGCTGCCTGTGGAGCGGCTTCCGCTGGAACTTCCCCCTGTGGACGATTTCACACCGACGCGCACCGGGGAGCCTCCGCTCGCCCGCGCCCAAGGGTGGCACACGGCGGAAGATTATCCCTACGAGACCAGCACCATGCCCGGTTTCGCGGGGTCGAGCGCGTACTATCTGCGCTATATGGACCCGCATAACGACACCGCGCTGGTCGATAAACAGGTGGACGAATACTGGCGCAACGTGGATCTATACGTGGGCGGCATAGAACACGCCACGGGACATCTTATCTACTCGCGTTTCTGGAACAAGTTCCTGTTCGACCTGGGCGCAGTGGCCGAAGAAGAGCCGTTCAAGAAATTGGTCAACCAAGGGATGATACAGGGGCGATCGAATTTCGTTTACCGCGATACGGCGAGCGGAAAATTCGTTTCGCTTGGGCTAAAGGATAAATACGACACGCAGGAGATACACGTCGATGTTAACATCGTAAAGAACGACATCCTCGACACCGACGCTTTCCGCGCATGGAGGCCCGAATTCAAGGATGCCGAATTCATTCTCGAAGACGGCAAATACGTGTGCGGCTGGGCGGTCGAAAAGATGTCCAAGAGCATGTTCAACGTGGTGAACCCCGACTGGATCGTGGAAAACTACGGCGCCGACACGCTGCGCATGTACGAAATGTTCCTGGGGCCGCTGGAGTTCAGCAAACCCTGGGACACCAACGGCATCGACGGGGTTTCAAAATTCCTGCGCAAGTACTGGAATTTGTTCTGGACACGCGAAGATCAGTTCGTTGTCTCGTATGAAAAGGCAGCTACCTCCGAACTGAAAACCCTCCACAAAACCATTAAGAAGGTGGGTGAAGATATCGAGAATTTCTCGTTCAACACTGCGGTTTCGGCATTCATGATCTGTATCAACGAGCTGGGAAAGTGCAATAAGCGCGAGATCGTCGAGCCACTGACCGTGTTGCTTGCACCGTTCGCCCCGCACATCACAGAAGAGGTGTGGTCGCTCATGGGACATTCCACAAGCGTCTTCGATGCGCGTATGCCGGAGTTCGACGAGAAGTACCTGATAGAGGACAGTTTCGAATACCCTGTGTCGGTTAACGGCAAGGTTCGTTTCAAAAAAAGCCTGCCGCTCGGAATCCCCAATACCGATATCGAAAAAGCTATTCTGGAAGACGGACAAGCCGCCAAATGGCTCGAAGGCAAGACTCCGAAAAAGGTGATAACCGTGCCGGGTAAGATCGTCAATATCGTAATTTAGCGTTATCTTTACACATGGTATGGCGGGAAAGTTCAACATAGGGAGATTCCTCAAGGAGTATGGTCTGATGCATCTGGGATGCATATTCTACTGTTTCGCGTGGACGACCATAGTCCAGTCTGCCGAGATTATCGGCGGCGGGTCGAGCGGTCTGGCCCTGCTCATACAGTACGCGACAGGATTCCCCATGGGACTGGGATACATCGTTATAAATGTCATTCTGGTTACTCTTGCTATAATTATCCTGGGGCGCAATTTCGGGATAAAAACTGTTTTTTGCATCGCCTCCATAGCACTGTGGCTCAATCTGTTCAAGGGAATACTACCCCCCAACATGCTGGGATTGGCCGATGACAAACTGCTTTCGGCGATACTGGCGGGTGTGCTGTCGGGTATCGGGGTAGGTATCTGCTTTATGCAGGGGGGGTCTACCGGCGGAACTGACGTAGTGGCGCAGATAATCAACAAATACCGGCGTGTGTCATACGGGCGCGTGGTAATGGTGAGCGATTTCGTGATAATCGGGTCGTCTTTCTTCGTCTACCAGTCCAATCCCGGTTCTCCAAGCCCTATCGCCATGATAATCTATGGCTACGTAATGGTGGCCGTATTCAGCTATACGGTCGACACGGTGTTGGCCGGTAACAAACAGTCGTCGCAGATATTCATATTCTCGAAGCGATATGCCGAGATCGCCCATGCCATAACCCACGACCTGCACCGCGGGGTGACCATACTAGACGGAACGGGAGCGTACACCGGTCAACCATCGAAAATGCTGGTGGTAATGTGCCGCAAACCCGAGACCAACAACATCCTGCGTGTAGTTAAGGAGTTCGACCCCGAGGCTTTCGTTACCGTTGGAAGCGTCATGGGGGTCTACGGTCAGGGCTTTGAAGCGTTCGACGTAAAGATGCGGAAAAAAGCCGGAAAGCCTGTAGCGATACAAAATGAAGAAAAGAAAACAAATAAGCGATGAACAACAAATATAAAAGACACCTTGTAACGGCTGCGCTGCCTTACGCCAACGGTCCGATACACATAGGACACCTTGCGGGAGTTTACATCCCGGCCGATATTTATGTGCGCTACCTGCGCCTGCGGGGCGAGGACGTCGTCTGGGTGTGCGGTTCGGACGAACACGGCGTACCCATCACCATCAAGGCGCGCAAAGAGGGGATTACGCCGCAGGAGGTCGTAGACCGGTATCACGCTATAATTAAAAAGTCGTTCGCCGAACTGGGAATGTCGTTCGACATCTATTCGCGCACGTCATCGCCCACCCATGCGCAAACCGCATCGGGATTCTTCCGCACGTTGTACGACCAGGGCGAGTTCATCGAAAGCACCTCACAGCAGTACTATGACCCCGAGGCCGGCATCTTCCTCGCCGATCGCTACATCACGGGCACATGCCCGCGCTGCAGCAATGAAGGGGCATATGGCGACCAGTGTGAAAAATGCGGCTCGACGCTGGCGGCCACCGACCTTATAAATCCCAAAAGCACAGTTACGGGTGCGACGCCCGTCATGCGCGACACCAAACACTGGTACCTGCCGCTCGACAGGCACGAAGCGTTCCTGCGTCAGTGGATACTGGAAGGCCACAAGGAGTGGAAGACCAATGTCTACGGACAGTGCAAGAGCTGGCTCGACCTGGGCCTGCAGCCCCGCGCCGTGAGCCGCGACCTGGACTGGGGCATCCCCGTTCCGGTGGAGGGAGCTGAAGGAAAGGTTCTGTACGTGTGGTTCGACGCACCGATAGGTTACATCTCCGCCACGCGGGAACTGCTGCCCGACACATGGGAAAAGTACTGGAAAGACCCCGAAACCAAGATGGTGCATTTCATAGGCAAGGACAACATCGTCTTCCACTGCATCATGTTCCCGGCTATGCTGAAAGCTCACGGTGATTACATCCTGCCCGATAACGTTCCGGCAAACGAGTTTCTCAACCTCGAGGGTGACAAGATATCCACCTCGCGCAACTGGGCGGTGTGGCTCAACGAATACCTCGAAGAGTTCCCCGGCAAGCAGGACGTGCTGCGTTACGTGCTGTGCGCCAACGCCCCCGAAACCAAGGACAACGACTTCACCTGGAAGGATTTCCAGGCGCGCAACAACAACGAACTTGTGGCCGTGCTGGGCAATTTCGTCAACCGCGCCTTGGTGCTGACCGCAAAATATTACGATGGACGCGTTCCGGCGGCGGGCGAATTGACCGATTACGACCACGAAACGCTGGCAGAACTGCCGAAGATAAAGGCGGCCATCGAGGAAAACATAGAGAATTACCGTTTCCGCGAGGCTTTGAAAGAGGCGATGAACGTCGCACGCCTCGGCAACAAATACCTGGCCGACACCGAGCCGTGGAAGGTCGTCAAAACCGACCCGGCGCGCGTCGAAACCATTATGAACGTCGCCCTGCAAATCACGGCCAACGTCGCTGTCGCCATCGAACCGTTCATGCCCTTCACCGCCGAAAAAATACTGCGGATGCTCGGCTCCGAAAAATTCGGTTGGGAAGCCCTCGGACGAACCGACCTTATGCGGGCCGGACACGTGACCGGCCAGGTCGAACTGCTGTTCGAAAAGATCGAGGACAGCACTGTAGATGCCCAGATAGCCAAACTCGAAGCCACAAAACAGGCCAACGAAGCCGCCGCCCCGGTGGAGGCAGAACCCCAGAAAGCGCACGTGTCGTTCGACGATTTCCAGCGTATGGATATCCGGATCGGAACGGTGCTCGAAGCCGGACTCGTGCCAAAGACCAAGAAGCTGATGAAGCTGCGCATAGACACCGGCATCGACACCCGCGAGATCGTCAGCGGCATCGCCGAACACTTCGCACCCGAAGAGATGGTCGGCAAACAGGTTACGGTGCTCGTCAATCTCGAACCGCGCGAACTGAAAGGCACCCTCAGCAAAGGCATGGTGCTGATGACCGAAGACGCGTCAGGCAAATACGTCCTGGTCACCCCCGCCGGTAAAGTTAATAACGGCTCGACAGTGAAATAAAGTTATGAATTATGAATTATGAATTATGAATTATGAATTAAAGCCTGCGACGTCTGCCGCACCGCAATTTTTCATCTTTCATCTTTCATCTTTCATCTTTCATAACTAAAAGATTCATAAATTTTTTAGTTATGAAAATCGATTGGAAAAACCTTGGATTCGGTTATATGAAGACCGACTGGAATGTGCGTTCGACGTGGCGCGACGGCGGATGGAGTCCGATCGAAGCGACGCAGGACGAGTACATCGCGATGCACATGGCGGCCACCTGCCTGCACTACGGGCAGGAGGCTTTCGAAGGGCTGAAGGCATTTCGCGGCGCGGACGGCAGGGTGCGTATTTTCCGTCTGGAGGAGAACGCGAAACGAATGATCCGGACGGCCGAACAAATCATGATGGCGCCTCCGACGCCGGAGCTGTTCCGCGACGCGGTGGTGAAAGCGGTCGGGATGAACGAACGTTTCATTCCGCCTTACGGAACGGGGGCGTCGCTTTATATCCGTCCGCTGCTGATCGGCACGGGGGCGCAGGTAGGCGTGAAACCGGCTAAGGAATATATGCTGATCGTGTTCGTAACGCCCGTGGGCCCATATTACAAGGAGGGTTTCAAGCCGATCAGCGTCATGGTGGACCGTCACCACGACCGCGCGGCGCCGCTGGGTACGGGCAGCATAAAGGTCGGCGGGAACTATGCCGCCAGCCTGCTTTCGGGCGACGAGGCGCACCGGCTCGGCTATCCGAGCGTGTTGTACCTCGACGCAAAGGAGAAGAGATACATCGACGAGTCGGGCGCGGCGAATTTTTTCGCCATCCGGGCGGGGAGCTACATCACTCCGAAATCGACCTCGATACTGCCCTCCATAACGAACATGTCGCTGCGCACGCTGGCGGCAGACTTTGGCCTGAAAATTGAGGATAGGGAGGTCGAATTCGCAGAAGTGCCTACTTTCGAGGAGGCCGGAGCATGCGGGACAGCGGCCGTGATATCGCCGATAGGAAAGATATTCGACCCCGACGACGGCAGGACTTACATCTTTGGAAACGGCTCGGAACCAGGCCACTGGTGTGTGAAACTGTATGAGAAGCTGCGCGCAATACAGTTGGGGGAAACGCCCGACACTTACGGCTGGAATACGATTTTGTAGACAAAATTCGCCGTTTCATCGAAAGAAAGCACTATTTTTGCGACCTATACGTTAGATTATTGAAACCAATTTAATTAAAATTATGAAAAAAATTCTCGTATTGATCGCTGTAGTGGGTATTTCGCTCTCCGCAGCCGCACAGAACTACAACTACGGTATCGGTCTTCGCCTGGGTTACTCTCCCAGCATCGACTTCAAATGGAACCATTCGGTTAAGAATTCATTGGAATTCAATCTCGAATTCCCGGCTTTCAACGGTCTATCGGCATCGGTCGCCTATGAATGGAACTGGCCTATCGGCCCGCAGGGCTACAACGGGAAGGGTTTCAACGGATACGCAGGTCCCGCGGTAGGTCTGGGTTTCTGGGGCATGACCAATGGGTACAACGGCGGCTTTATGGCAGGCATCGGAGGTATGGGAGGTATCGAGTACAAATTCGGAATTCCCCTCGCGCTCGCCATCGATTACAAACCGATGTTCACTTTCGTAACGAACCAGAACCGTCCTTTCCAGACCTGGGGTTTCTACGACTTCGCACTGGCTATCCGCTACGCGTTCTAAACTTCAGGGAACAGCTATATAAACAGGAACAGCACCCTTGCGGGTGCTGTTCTTTTTTTGCTGCTCTGCGATTCATAATTTAACCTGAGTTCGGGATAAGGTAGTTCCCTCGTCGGCAGATAGCCGCTCTCAACTCTTTACAGCCCTATTTGATCTGCCTCGATCGGGATGACAGACCACCCCGTCAGTCGTTCCGACTGCCACCCCTCCACGGGAGGGGAAGACAAACCGCCGTCGGCGTTGAGGCCTCGGGATGACAGACCACCTCCCCTCGGCGAAGCCGAGGTACTCCTCCTAACTTAGGAGGAGAAATTTTTGTTTGTCCCTTTTCTTCTGGATTGCTTCACTTCACTGCGTTCAGTTCGCAATGACGATGCTGCTAAACCGCCGTCGGCGTTCCGACCGCCAGGATTTATTCCCGCTGCCTGAAAGATTTTTGCTTTCGCCGAAAGGCAAAAATCTTTTTAAATCAGGCGGCAGCGGGAGCTTCGCGAGAGTACTGCCGCTTTTAAAAAAGCGGCACCAAAAATTTTCAGAGATACTGCGTATCTCTCTATTTATGTGAATTAAGCAAATCTTCAAATTCTCATTGTCAATTCGTAATTCGTAATTATCTTTGAAGTATGGATATTTTGGAATTCAGGGAGTACTGCCTTTCTCTGCCCGCCGCGACGGAGTGCACGCCTTTCGACGAGGACACGCTGGTGTTCAAGGTAATGGGCAAAATGTTCACTTACGCCGGTATGGCGGATTTCAGGTGGTTCGCCGTAAAGTGCGATCCCGACCTCGCCGTGGAGCTGCGCGAACGCTGGCCGGAGGTAACCCCCGGATTCCATTCCAACAAGCGGCACTGGAATTCGGTCCGCGTCGACGGCGACCTGACCGACGGGTTCATAAAGGAGCAGATCCGCAACTCCTACGACCTTGTGGCGGCGGGACTGCCCCGTGCATTGAAAGAAGAGCTGGCAAGGTATGAGCGTTAAAGAGATGATCGCTCGCCTGGAAGCGGCGGCCGACCCCTCGTTTCGGGATAAGCAGGCGCGGTTTGGCATCGAAACCGAAAGGTCGCTCGGCATCCGCGTGCCGGTTATCCGGGCGATGGCGAAGGAGATAAACGCAGGTCCGAAAAGCGAAAAGGCCGAACGCGAAGCCCGCAACCACACTCTCGCACAGGAGCTCTGGGACACGGGGATCCACGAAGCGCGCCTGCTGGCCCCGATGATCGCCTCGCCCCGGCTGACCACGCCGGAGCTGATGGACCGCTGGACGGCGCAGTTCGCCTCGTGGGACGTGTGCGACCTGTGCATCGGCAACCTGTTCCGCCTGACCCATTTCGCCTACGACAAGATTTACGAATATGTGAAATCCGAAGAGGAGTTCATACGCCGGACGGGCTTCGTGCTGATAGCCGGGCTGGCGGTCGCCGACAAAAAAGCACCGGACGAAAAATTCCTGAAAGCGCTGCCGCTCATCGAGGAGTACTCGGCGGACGGGCGCAATTTCGTGCGCAAGGCGGTCAACTGGGCGCTGCGCCAGACCGGGAAACGCAGCCTCGCGCTCCTGCCCCACGCGCTGGCAATGGCCGAAAAACTTGCCGCGAGCGGCGACAACACCGCCCGCTGGATAGGCTCGGATGCCAGGAGGGAGCTTACCGATCCGAAAATTATGGCGCGGATACATTAATTTTTTGAAAAAAATACGTTATATTTGTTACAATTACAACCGCGCCGTTTTTTGTCCCGGTTTTTTGACTTAGGGCGAATGAAAAAGATGAAACGTATATTTAACCGCTGGCCGGTACTGCTGAGCGTGGTGTTCCTGGTGCCCGGCGGATGCGGCGATCCCGCCACAGGGGAGATAGATCCGCGCAATGCGGCCGCAACCGCCAACGCCTCCATCGCAACCGGCGCAGGGCAGTACGCGTGGAAGTGGAAAGAGGGCGACCGCGTTTCGATGTACACCACGGGCGCCTCGGCGAACTCAAACGTCCCGTTCACGCTCTCCGGCGTCGCCGCATCGGGAACGTCGGGAAAGCTTTCGGGAACCATCCGCCAGACCGCGACCGGAACCCATATCTTCACGGCCGCATACCCATATTCCGAGAGCGCGGCGGCCGACCAGTCGAAATATGTGGTCGGCGTTCCCGCCGGCCAGAACATCACGACAGGCGGCCCGGACCCCTCGACATGCGTTCTGGTGGGGACACCCATCGCAAAGAGCCTTCCGGCGAGCGGCAGCGTGCAGTTGGGTGCGATGGAGTTCTCCTCGCCGCTGGCCGTCACCAAACTCAGCTTCACCACCAACCGGACATTCACCGCGGGCGAAAAGGTGACCGGAATACGGTTCAGCGCCGAAGAACAGAATATCGCGGGACAGGCCTACTGCAATCTCACGGACCCGACCGGCGAACTCGATGTATTCTCATCCGGAAGCAGCGTGATAGACCTTGCTTACCCGGAAGGCTCGGAACCGGCTATAGCGAACGCCTTCGACGCGTGGTTCACCTCGTTCCCGTTCACGGTCGCCGCCGGAAAAAGCTACTCCATAACCATCTACACCGACATTCAGGCGTTCACGGGCAAGATCACCGCAGGGCAGGACATCCGGTTCGGGGCGGGCGTCGTCACCACCCTTTCCGTCGATATAAACTCGAACTTCAAGACCGACGTGCCGCTGCTGGGCAAGAAATGGCTCGAACTTCCGGATAAGATATTCGGCGCCGGACTGAGGGGAAAGGCGTATCACGCGGTCATGAAGGACGGCAGGGAGGCCCGCAACTATTCGATACTGTACGACGAGGCGGAAAAACTGTCTCTCTGGGTGGCGTTCCCGATGAACAGGAACCTGCATCTGGGGTCCGGCAGGGATGAAAAATGGCAATACGACACCGAGGGGGATATTCCCACGAGCGCGCAGCCCAATGTAATAAGCAACACTTACGGCACTTACTCTGCCGATAATATGGACCGCGGGCATCAGATAGCCAATGCCGACCGTAACGGCTCCACTCCTGCCTGCGACCAGACGTATATGATGACCAATATGACGCCCCAGTACAAATGGCTGAACCAGGGGAAATGGGAGGGGCTCGAGTCAGCCATAAGGGTCGTGGCAAATGCCTCGACAACTCCCGATCAGGATACGCTTTATGTCGTCACCGGGCCGCTGCTGAACGCTGACAACCCCAAATACATCAATGACAACAGCGGGAAAGCGTGCCGTGTACCGGACGGTTATTTTAAGATCATACTCTGGTCGAAATACGACTCTCCGAGTTCGCGCAGATACAACAGCGTGGGATTCATCTGGCCGGTGAATTACGCCGCGGATGCAAAGAACAAAGATCAATTTACCGAATTCCAGACTTCGGTCGGCGCGGTCGAAGACGAAACGGGGTTCTCGTTCTTCGACAACCTGGGACTCGACGCGGCGACGATGTCGGCGATAAAAAGCACCTCGACGTGGTCGAGTTTCACAAACCGGAACAACAATCCGTATTAGCGTTTTCTTACAGGCATAAAAAAACGGTATTCTTAATCAATGCCGGTTTTTTCTACCGATGCCGGAATTAAAGAAGCGCGTCGAGCTCGGCGAACGAGGTGCGGCGGATTTCGGTGTCGCCTATCCCGCGCGGAACCACCAGCCACACGGCGCTCCGCTCGACCTTTTTGTCGCGGGTGAGCGCGGCGGCTATCTTCCCTTTCGGAATATCGGCCGCCACGGGCAGTCCCGCTTTCTCTACCGCCGCGACTATACGCGCGCGGGTTTCCTCCGGCAGCGCGCCCAGTTTAACGGCTATATCCGCTATTGCAACCAGCCCTATGCCCACAGCCTCGCCGTGGTTGTATTCGCGCGAAAGTTTCTCGACGGCATGGGCGACGGTGTGCCCCAGGTTGAGCTTGCGCCGCTCGCCCGCCTCGCGTTCGTCGGCCTCGACTATGCGCGCCTTCACGCGGATCGCGGCCGTTATCGCGCGGGTAAGCAGCGCCGGATCGGCCAGCAACTGTTCCGGCGTGTGCCGCTCGAACGTTTCGAAAAGTTCGGGGTCGCCTATGATCCCAACCTTTATCATCTCGGCCAGCCCCGCGCGGAACTCCCGCGGCGGGAGCGTCCGCAGCACGCCCGTGTCGCACAGCACGAAATCGGGCTGGTTGAAGATGCCCGCCATATTCTTGTAGCCGTCGACGTTCACCCCGTTCTTTCCGCCCACGCTGGCATCGACCTGCGCCAGCAGCGAGGTGGCCACGAAACCGAAATCCACACCCCGCAGATAGGTCGAGGCGGCGAATCCTGCGATGTCGGTAACTATCCCGCCGCCGAAGCCCACGATGTAGCACTTGCGGTCGGCCCCCGTTTCGATCAGGCGGCGGTAGATTCCGCCCACCGTGGCAAGGGTCTTGTTCTCCTCGCCGGTCGGAATGACTATGTGTTCGTACCGCCCGATAATGCCGCCGTAAAAACCGAGGACATTGGGATCGGTTATCACGATCACGCGGCGCCCCTTCGGCAGGTAATCCTCCAGCAGAGGCAGCACGCCGCCCACCGCGACCATGCTCGGATTGCGCATCTCGCGCCTTATCTCTATTGTTTCTACCATAAGATGGGTGTTTTACCGATGCTTATAAGATATTCGTTGGCTTTTTTGAAGTGACCGCAGCCGAAAAAGCCGTTGTGGGCCGACAGCGGCGACGGATGGACGGTTTTAAGGACGCAGTTGCGCACGGGGTCGATCTTCGCCCCTTTCTTCTGTGCGAAAGCACCCCACAGCATATACACCACGCCCTCTTTAGTGTCGGCCAGCGCCTCTACCACGGCGTCGGTAAAGGTCTGCCACCCCTTGCCGGAATGCGAATTCGGCTGCCCGCCGAGGACCGTGAGGCTCGCGTTGAGCAGCAGCACCCCCTGTTCGGCCCAGCGGTCGAGGTTGCCGCTCTTTGGGACGGGGGCTCCGAGTTCGTCCCCGATCTCCTTGAAAATATTGCGCAGCGAGGGCGGGAACTGCACCCCGTCGCCCACCGAGAAACAGAGCCCGTTGGCCTGTCCGGGACCGTGATAGGGGTCCTGCCCGATTATGACGACCTTCAGCCCGTCGAGGCTGCACTTGTCGAACGCGCGGAAAATGTTCCTGGCGGCCGGATAGACCGGAGGTCCCGCGCGGTTGGCGGCGGCCACGTATTCCGCCCGCACGAAACCGGTCAGTTCGCGGAAATAGGGTTTGTCGAACTCCGGAGCAAGGAGCTCTTTCCATGCCGGGGGTAGTTTAACGTCCATCCTGGATCAATTATGAATTACGAACGGATACCGTCATTGCGAGGAATAAAATGACGAAGCAATCCAGTTTTTTTCCTGGATTACATCGCTTTGCTCCGTGAACTCGCCCGCATCTGCGATGCGACCTCGGTTGCCACGCCCTGCGGGCTCGCAATGACGATAGTGGCATTCTTCACTTTTCACTTTTCACTTTTCACTTTTCACTTTTCACTTTTCCATTTTGCCGAGGCAATCGGCGAGGGTCTCCTGCCACTGGCGGGGGAAAATCCCGAAGTCGCGTCCGATCCTGGCCGTATCGAGCGCCGAATACGCGGGCCTCGCGGCGGTCATCGGGTACTCCGACGAGGCCACAGGAACCACCCGGCTGTCGAGCCCGGCCTGCCGGACTATCTCCGCGGCAAATTCGGCGCGGCTCACCGCACCGCTGTCGCAATAATGGTATATCCCGGCACGCCGGGGCGCCTCGACCAGCCGCGGTATCATCCGCACTATCGCCGCGGCAAGCCCGTCGGCGGCGGTGGGATTGCCCCACTGGTCGCCGACCACGCGGATCTCCGGATTTTTGGATGCCGCTCCGAGTATCGACTTCACGAAATTGCGGCCGTAAGGCGAGTAGAGCCACGAGGTGCGCACGATCGCACCGCCGCATCCCGACTCCGCAACGGCCCGCTCGCCCGCGAGTTTGCTCCCGCCGTAGACGTTCAGCGGAGCAGGCTCGTCGTCCTCGGTGTATGGTTCACGTTTCTGTCCGCTAAATACAAAATCGGTCGAAATATGTACCAACGCCGCCCCGAAGCGTTCGGCCGCGCCTGCAAGAACCTGCGGACCCGTCATGTTTATGCGGAATGCCCCCTCGGGATCGCGCTCAGCCCCGTCGACGTCGGTCCACGCGGCGCAGTTCACCACCGCGTCCGGGCGTTCGCGCGCAAACATCTCGCCTACAGCCTCCGGGTCGGTTATATCGAGTTCGGCGACGTCGGTGAAGAGCCACGAAAAAACCTCGCCCCCGCCGCCTGCCGCCATGTTCTGCAATTCCCGCCCGAGCTGCCCGAGGCTTCCGGTTACAAGGATTTTCGTCATCAGCGTATCAAAAATTTATGGTAAAGTTAATCAAATTTTAGTTGCGCCCACGTTGAAAATGGCTACATTTGCACACATCACGTCCACCTCGATAAAAAGAACCTGAAATGAAAAAAATTTTTACCACACTCGCCGCGGTTGCGGCACTGGCACTGATAATCGTGTCGCCGGGCTGCAAAAAGAGCGCTGAGCCCGAGGTCAGGAACGTGATCCTGATGATAGGCGACGGCATGGGCGTGGGGCATGTGACCGCCCTGATGATCGCGGGCGGCTACGAGCCCATAAACATGGAGAGAGGGACCCACACCGGACTTGTAAAGACCTATTCATACAACAACCGCGTTACCGACTCCGGAGCTTCGGGGACAGCCTACTCCACCGGGCACAAGACCTACAATTCGCGCCTGGCCGTCGACACGCTGGGACAGCCCCTGAAAACCATACTCGAAAAGGGTGAAGAGAGCGGTATGGCGACGGGACTCGTCGTTTCCGTAGGCCTGAATCACGCCACGCCGGCCACTTTCTACGCGCACGACAAGCGCCGCAGCGACTACGAATACATAATGAAACAACTGCCCGGAAGCGGCGTCGATGTCGCCATAGGCGGGGGACGCAAATATATGGAAAACCGCCGCGACAGCGTGAACCTCGTCGCGGAGCTCGAATCGCTGGGGTATTTCGTGGCGGACAGCCTCGAAGGGCTCGACGCCGTCACCGAAGGCAAAGCAATGGCCGTGTACGCCGGCGGTGCCTATGGAATACCCTATATCGTCCAGGGTCGCGATCCGCAGTTCCTGCCCAAAGCAACCTCGAAAGCGCTCGAAATACTCACCAACAACACCCGGGGCAGGGAGCGCGGATTCTTCATGATGGTCGAAGGGTCGCAGATAGACGGCGCCTCGCACGACAGCGACGGACGCAGCGTGCTGGCCGAGGTCCGCGAGTTCGACGACGCAGTGGGTGTGGCGTTCGATTACGCCGACGCCCATCCGGGGACCCTCGTCGTGGTCCTTGCCGACCACGAAACGGGCGGGCTTGCGGTGGTTCCCGGCGACGTGGATTTCCTGAAAGCCGAAAGCGGCGTGTCGCTCGCATTCGCGACCACCGGCCACAGCGGAGCCATGATTCCCCTTTTCGCCTACGGCACGGGAGCCGAAAAATTCACCGGCGTGCTGGAGAACGACGAGGTAGGCCGCCGCCTGCAGCAGGCCCTGGGGCTGTGGGATAATGAAAGATGAAAAATTTGGGTGCGCCATATGCCGCAGGCTGACCACCCCGGCTCTGCGAGCCACCCCTCCACAGGAGGGGAAGAGAAAAAACGCGGCGCAGCCGCACTTTCGACTCATAACTCATGACTCATAACTAAAAAAGAACCTGTCTCAAAAAGAGGCAGGTTTTTTTTGCAGCAATATTTTGATATTTTGCGGATAATTATTATCTTTATACTATTGATATAAAGCCGCTTGTGTATGTCATTTAAGAAGTATGACCAGAGTCAGTTATCCCT
>JAVBVG010000011.1:0-8444 GCA_031554415.1 Rikenellaceae bacterium
ATAACTGCACTCTGAACGAGGACAATTACCCTCTGCAGATCGTGCGCAATCCCAATTTCGACGGAGGCCAGTACATGCGCTACGATATCGAATACACGGTTGCGAAATAGCCTATTTCAGCAGGATAGAGCTGTCGCCGTAGCTCAGAAAACGGAAGTCGTGGGAGAGGGCGTAGTCGTATATTTTGTGCCAATCCTCGCCCACGAACGCCGAAACAAGCAGCAGCAGGGTGCTTTTGGGCTGGTGGAAATTCGTAACCATGCCGCCGACCACGCGGTAGCGGAATCCGGGGGTTATCATTATCCGGGTCGACGCCTTTATCTTTGAAAGGCCGTTGGTTTTCATGTAGCCGGAGAGCGTTTCCAGAGCCTGCCGCCCGTCGAAATCATCCGGAATATCGTACAGTTCGAACTGACCGACGACTTTTTCGGCGTCGGGACTGCCGGTCTGCGCTATGCGCCAGCCCAATGCCGCGAGCGACTCGATGGTACGCACCGAAGTCGTCCCGACCGCGATTATCTTCCCCTGTTTCTCGAGCATATGCTCCACTGTCGCCAGCGCCACGTCGAAATGCTCGGTGTGCATCGGGTGGTCGAGGGCGTTGGCCTCCTTAACCGGCAGGAAAGTCCCCGCGCCGACGTGCAGCGTCACCTCGTCGAACTCCGTGCCGCCGGCTTTCAGGCATTCTATCAATTCCGGCGTGAAGTGCAGCCCCGCCGTCGGGGCTGCCACCGAGCCCTCGAAACGCGAATAGACCGTCTGGTAGCGCGTGTTGTCGATCTCCTCGCTGTCGCGCCCCAGATAGGGCGGGATCGGCATACGGCCCAGCAGTTCGAGCAGTTGCCCGAAAATAAGGTCGGCGTCCCACTCGAAACATATTGTCTGCTCCGCGCCACCTTTTTCCGGATGTTTTCGCCACGCCCGTAATTCAAATTCACTGTTGCCGCACTTTAAAATCGCTGGCGGCGTTCCGCCCCACTTTTTGAGGTTGCCGACCATGCACGACCATTCGCACGAGCCTTTAACCGCGAAAGTGCGCTCGTAGTCGGCCGGGTCGTGGGGTTCGAGGCAGAGTATCTCGATGCGCGCCCCGCTCGGCTTGTGCATCACGATCCGCGCCCGAACAACCTTGGTGTTGTTGAAAACCAGCAGGCTCCCCTCTGGCAGGACGCTCCCGATATCAGCGAAACGGGTTTCCGAAATGTCACCGCTTTTGTAGACGAGCAGTTTGGACGAATCCCGTTCCGCCGCCGGAAACTTCGCGATGCGTTCGTCGGGCAGCGGATAGTCGAAATCCGAGATATTGATACTTTCTTTCATAAATGTAAAAAAACAGTCACAGCACAAATGCGCTGCAACTGTTAATATTTGGTTGAAGATGAAAAACTTCTTTCATTTTTCATCTTTCATCTATCATTTCTTTACCTTCGGGGCGAGCATCATGGTCATGCGCTTGCCTTCGAGTTTGGGCATCATCTCGACCTTCGCCAGATCTTCGAGGTCCGTCGCAAAACGCAGCAGCAGGATTTCGCCCTGCTCCTTGAACACGATGCTGCGGCCCCGGAAAAAGACATATGCCTTCACCTTGGAGCCCTCCTTGAGGAAGTTCTCAGCGTGTTTCAGCTTGAAATTGTAGTCGTGGTCGTCGGTCTGGGGGCCGAAGCGGATCTCCTTGATGACGACTTTGACCGCCTTGGCCTTGATCTCCTTGGCCTTTTTCTTCTGCTGGTACAGGAACTTCTGGTACTCCGTGATACGCACGACGGGGGGATCGGCCTTGGGCGAGATCTCGACCAGATCGAGTTCCATTTCGTCGGCCATGCGGAGCGCGTCCTTGATGGACATTACGGCCGAGCCGCCTTCGACCTCATCGCCCACGACCCTTACCATGGGCGAGGTGATGTGCTCGTTGATCCTGTGCAGCGCCTCTTTTTCGGGTGGCCTGCGTCCCTGAGGTCCCCTGCTGTTGGGGTTATAGGGCCTCGGGGTGAATGGTTTTTTGGGTGGGGGTGCTATATGGGTATCCTCCTTCTTTAAAAAGTTGTGATAAAAGGCAACTTCTTCGTTAAACTTCGGCCGCTCGAATGCTCACTTACGTTTAGTAAGCTCCGCTTCTCGCGCCTCGTTTGCCTTGAATTTGCACTTTTCTGACAACTTTTTGTTAAACAATAAAGTATTGATATTCTGTTTTCCTAAATTAAACCGCCGCCGGCGTTCCGGCCTCCGCAGGAGCGATCGGCTCTGTCTCCTGCGCCACGCGGTCGGCGACGAACCCGGCAAACTCCTCGGCAGTCATCTGCCCCTTGTCGCCCTCGCCCTGAACGCGCAGCGAAACCACTCCTTCGGCCTCCTCCTTTTCTCCGACGATCAGCATGAAAGGTATCCTTTTCAGCTCGTTGTCCCTTATCTTGCGCCCTATCTTCTCGTTACGCGTGTCGGTTATGACGCGAATATCGGAATTATTTAGATATTTTGAAACATTTTCGGCATAATCGTTGAATTTTTCGCTGATGGGGAGCACCACAGCCTGCTCCGGAGCCAGCCAGAGCGGGAATTTCCCGGCGGTGTGCTCCAGCAGGACGGCCACGAAACGCTCCATCGAACCGAACGGTGCGCGGTGGATCATGATCGGGCGGTGGGGCTTGTCGTCGGCTCCGGTGTAGGTAAGGTCGAAGCGCTCGGGCAGGTTGTAGTCCACCTGGATCGTGCCCAGCTGCCACTTGCGGCCGATCGCGTCTTTCACCATAAAGTCGAGTTTCGGGCCGTAGAAAGCCGCCTCGCCGTACTCCACGGTCGCGGGAAGTCCCTTGTTCTTCGTGGCGTCTATGATCGCCTGCTCGGCCTTCGCCCAGTTCTCGTCAGAACCGATATATTTCTCCCTGTTATTGGGGTCGCGGAGCGATATCTGCGCCGTGAAGTTCTCGAATTTCAGCGTCTTGAAGATGTACAGCACGATGTCGATCACCTTTTCGAATTCGTCCAGCAACTGGTCGGGGCGCACGAAAAGGTGGGCGTCGTCCTGCGTGAAACCGCGGACGCGCGTCAGACCGTGCAGCTCGCCGCTCTGCTCGTAGCGGTAGACCGTCCCGAATTCAGCGAAACGCACCGGAAGGTCCTTGTACGAACGCGGTTTGAGGCGGTATATCTCGCAGTGGTGGGGGCAGTTCATCGGTTTCAGCAGGAACTCCTCCCCCTCGTAAGGGGTCTTGATCGGCTGGAACGAGTCCTTGCCGTATTTCGCGTAGTGGCCCGAAGTGACGTAGAGGTCCTTCATGCCGATATGCGGGGTGATGACCTGCTCGTAGCCGTACTGTTTCTGGATCTTGCGCAGGAACTGCTCGAGGCGGTCGCGCAGGGCGGCGCCTTTCGGCAGCCACAGCGGCAAACCCTGTCCCACGCGCTGCGAGAAAGCGAAAAGCTCCAGTTCGCGTCCCAGTTTGCGGTGGTCGCGTTTCTTGGCCTCTTCGAGCATCACCAGGTATTCGTCGAGCATGCTCTTCTTGGGGAACGACACGCCGTAGATGCGCGTGAGCATCTTGCGGTTCTCGTCGCCGCGCCAGTAAGCGCCCGCCACCGAGGTCAGTTTCAGCGCCTTGATATGGCTCGTGTCGGGAAGGTGCGGTCCGCGGCAGAGGTCGGTGAAACAGCCGTTGGTGTAGAACGTGATCGTCCCGTCCTCCAGGTCGTTGATGAGTTCCAGCTTGTATTCGTCGCCCTTTTCCTTGAAAGTTTTCAGCGCTTCGGCCTTGCTCACCTCGTAGCGCACGAGCGGTTCCTTTACACGTGCAAGCTCCATCATCTTCTCCTCGATCCTGGGCAGGTCGGCCTCGGTAATCGGTGTCGGCGAATCTATATCGTAGTAAAAACCGGTTTCGATACTCGGGCCGATGCCGAATTTGGTGCCCGGAAAGAGCGCCTCGACCGCTTCGGCCATCAGGTGCGACGAAGTGTGCCAGAAGACCGCTTTGGCTTCGTCGTCCTCCCATTTCAGCAGTTTGACCGTGCTGTCCTCGGTGATCGGTATCTGGAGGTCCTGGACTTTGCCGTTGACTTTCGCGGCGAGGACTTCGCCTGCGAGCCTCGGGCTGATGCTTTCGGCTACGCCCATGGCGGTTACCGGCGCGGCGTACTCGCGCTGGTTGCCGTCCGGGAATGTGATGGTTACTTTATCTTGCATTTATTTATAGTTGAAAGTTGAAAGTGGAAAATTGAAAGTGAAAAAAATTAACCATTAATCATTAACCACTAACCATTATATTTCGTCGGATGATTTCGAGAGGTCGAGGGTTATGTCGGCGCCCTTTTCGCGTTCGTAGTGCCTTAGCGGATTGCGCGACATCTCGGCCCAGTTCCTGCGGCTGCGGAAGATGTCGACCGCCATATATACCGCGTTGCGCATGGAGTCGGGGTTCGCACGGTCCTTTCCGGCGATGTCGAAAGCCGTGCCGTGGTCGGGGCTGGTGCGCACGATGTCGAGCCCGGCCGTGAAGTTCACCCCGTCGGGCGTAAGCGCCTTGAACGGGGCCAGTCCCTGGTCGTGGTACATCGCCAGCAGTGCGTCGTATTTGTGGAAATCGCCCGAAAGGAAGAGCCCGTCGGCCGCGAAAGGACCGAAAGCGAGTATCCCTTCGCCGTAAGCCTCTGTAACGGCCGGTTTTATCACCTCCGCCTCGTCGGTGCCCATCATGCCGTTCTCGCCGCCGTGGGGGTTGAGCGAAAGCACCGCTATGCGCGGCTCGACCACGCCGAAATCGGCTGTCAGGGTCCGGCGCAGGCGGCGCAGTTTTTCGACAATCTTCTCTTTCGAGATCGCTCCCGGAACGTCGGCAAGCGCCATATGCGCCGTAACGAGCGCGACGCGAAGAGCCTCGCTGCACATCATCATCGTCGGTTCGCCCTCGAACTGAGCCCCAAAAAACTCGGTGTGCCCTGCGAAATCGAAGCCCTCTCCCTGCGAATTCTCCTTGCAGATGGGCGCCGTCACCAGCACGTCGATGTGCCCCTCTTTCAGATCGGCCACCGCAAGTTGGAGCGCCTTGACAGCCGCCGCACCCGACGCGGGGGTCGGCGTGCCGGGTTCGACCGTCTCCTTATCCGAGTCGGTGTTTACGAGGCTGATCCCTTTCGGGCCCGCCTGACGCGCCGACTGGACGGTCTGGAACTGCATCTGCGCCGTCTCCTCGGCTATCTTTTTGTAAAAATCGGCGGCGGTGCGCGAGCCGTATATCACCGGCACGATCATGTCGCCCATTCGCGGATCGGCCAGCGTCTTGAGGATCACTTCCCATCCCACGCCGTTGGTGTCGCCCTGGGTTATTCCCACCCTTATTTTTGTTGCCATATAGCGGATATTCTTATTCCTAATCCACAAAGATAGATTTATAAAATGAAAAATGAAGAATGAAGAATGAAAAAAGATAGTCCGAAAGGGCGAAAACGAAAGGCGGAGAATGTATTTCCCCGCCTCCCGTTCGAACAAACAGCCGCCGCCGGTTACTGATCCGTATTTGCTGCGATCAGATTCCCTTCCACATCGCCCTTGACAGTTACCGGAATGTCGGGAATGGCCAGTGTAAGGTCTTGTACCGGCGACAATAAAAAGAGGGTGAGCAGGGGATAGTCGTCGCTGCCCTTCCCCTGTACTATGGTGAGGTTGTTGCCGCAGGCGTCGACCGTGATGCTGAGGGTTGCGTCCGAGGGGTAGGTTTTCGGAATAGTCAGGGTTGCGTCCGCTGAGAGAGGTTTTCGTATGATTACCTCGATCGAACCCTGGTCGAGGGCCTTCTGGGCCTGGTACGGGGTGCAGACCACCGCTTCCGGTCCATACGCCGGATAGTCATCGTTGATGCTGTCGCAGGCAAGCGCAATCACGGCTGCCACGCAAATTAAAAAGATCGTTTTCATAACTAAAAAATTTTAAAGGTTTTAAAGTCACGTTTTTTTAGTCTTTTTGGCTGCCGTGTGGCATATGGTACCAATCCAAACCCCATACCATAACCCGGCGGAGCTTACGGATCGGGAATTCCCGGTCCCCGATTTCGGGAGCGGCAGGCCGGGACAGAACAAAGACTGCCGGCACCAGGGCCGGCAGTCGTACAGGCGAGATATCTCGCGGATTAATTCGTTGCGGGAGGCGAATATACCGTAACGCCCTCGCTGGTTACGTTGGTCCAGCCTGCGGGAACGATTACCGTGGCGGTCGCTGTGTCTTGAACTATGGCATAAGCGTCGCTTATGTTTCCGCTGACCAGGGTGAAGCTGAGTGTCGCTCCGGCCATTCCGCTGCCGTTGGCCACGTTCACGCCGCCCCAGCCGTTGCCTTCCGATGTGAGATCGGTCGCGGTGGCGGTCGAACCGTTCACGATGACGCCGTATTTGCCGCAATCCTCGACCGTAACGCCGGACAGTTTGGCATTCGTGACGCCGTAGAGCGAGATGCCGGCATTGTCGGCGTTCGCGGTGGTGGTCGCGTTTTTCACGATCTGGTTCGATTTCTGGTCTGTCGTCTGCTTGATGACGATATCCTTTACGGTCACGTTGTTCGCATAGACGGCCAGGACGTTATTGAAAGCCGCGCCGCTCAGTATGTGGCCGTTGCCGTCGATGACATAGCCGTCGTAAGCGACTTCGGGCTGCGGTTCGGTGGGGGCGAAGCCGAGGCGGAACGCATCCTGGTTTGCCTGTGCGCCGGAGATGGCGGGCGTGCCGTTGATATCCCTGTCGGCCGGGACAATATACGCGATATCGTCGGTCAGGACCACGCCGCCGTTGGTGATATGGTCGTAGGGGGTTACCGTCATGCGTTCATGCAGTTCGGCCGCAGTCGCTACCGGATAAAGTATGTTGGATGTTGAAGCGACCGTACCGAAAGTCGTTACGGTGCCGAGCAGACGCACGTTGCCTTTCTGTACGACGAGCCTGTTGACCGTGGTGCCCTCGGCTATGGTAAGGGTGTTTGCCGCGGTCGACGCGGTCAGCGTGCCGGTGACATCGCCGTTTACCACAACCGACATTTCCGGGGTATTAAGCGTAACGTCTTTCGCGTCGGTCAGGTTGAGGTCGAGGACGGGAAGGTTCTGGCTGCTGCCCGAACTCTGGGCGATAGTGATGTTGTTGCCGTTGGCGGGAACTGTAATGGTGAGCTCGTCGCCGCCGGAGTAGTTCTGCGGGATGACGAGGTTGGCGCTCTCTGTGAGCGGGGTGGTGATGGTGATCTCGGAAGAGCCCTGGTCGATGGCGTCCTGAGCCGCATCCACCGTAGCCACATCGGCCTTGTCGCCGTAGTCGGGCGTAGGATTTTTGTCTTTGTCGCAGGCGACGACCAGCGCGGCCGCCGCAAAAAGGATAATGATCTTTTTCATGTTCGTAAATTTTTAATATTAATTAAAATTTTCTTTTTGTGTTTTCAGTTGTCTAAACCTGCTGTGAATAGTCCAAAGTGCATACCATGAAAAAAGCCGAGCTGTTCCGGCTATCGCCGCCGGCGGCTACGGGGATTGTTCACCGCTTCGCAGATGGATTGTTTAACAGCGCGTTATGGGTGCCGCAGCTTTAAAAATTTTTTTAAAATATTTTTTGCATGGATTGGCGGCAAATAAAAAACGACGGCTGAATGCCGTCGTTAGCCGTTTTGGGTATGGATTTTGCCTAAAGACTCTCCCCGAAATCTTTCCGGAACTTCTCGACAAGGTCCGCGGGCCAGTCGGTCGTTGGTTCGAGCTTGCCCATGAAAAAGCGCAGGACTTTCGGTTCGTAGGTCCACTTCAGGCCGCCGATCAGTTTGCGGTTGTCGTAGAGCCATTCGAGGCGGTCGATCACGTAGTCGATCTGCGAGCGGGTGAATACCCGGCGCGGAACGGCCAGACGCAGCATCTCGACGTCCGAAAGTATCTCCACCCCGTTCTCGTCCCTGACGCTCGAAATCGTGCCGCGCTCCATGCCGCGGACGCCCGAGCAGAGGTAGAACGCCGCCGCCAGCGCGCCCGCCGGATAGGCCGTCTGGGGCAGGTGGTCGCAGAACTCCATCGCGTTGATGTGGCCGCCGAGCACTCCCGGAGGCGTTACGACCGGAATCCCTTTCTTGTCGAGCGTTTCGACCATGTATTTTATAAAGGTAGGGCTCTGGCTGATTATCGTTTCGTCGAGCGTTTCGTAGAGCCCGACGGCGATAGCCTCGATCTCGCGCACCGACATCCCGCCGTAGGTGAGGAAGCCCTCGAAAAGAGGGATCAGAGCCTCCATCTTCTGGTAAAGCTCCTTGCGGTTGGTGCAGATGCCGCCCCCGCGCGACGACGATAGTTTGCGCGCCGAGAAATATACCAGGTCGGAAAGGCCGGTTATCATGCGCAGGATGTCGCCCATCGAGTTTTCCATCCATTCTTTCTCGCGCTGCTTTATAAGGTAGGCGTTCTCGCCCAAAAGGCTGGCGTCGAGCACCAGCATGA
>JAVBVG010000098.1:0-2651 GCA_031554415.1 Rikenellaceae bacterium
CGGCTGTTTCTCTCCGCCGCCGGCCTGCTTGTCCTGTGCTATTTCGGCGATCGGACGACCCTTCGAAAGCATGTTCAGTGCCCGGACGACCTTGTTGGCATCCCCGAAAGGCACCGTGGCGAACGAAAAATCGTCCATCACGCGCAGGTCGTCGATGTCGTGGTCCGAAAGGCCGCACTCCTTTTTCAGCAGTTTGACCAGCTTGCGCGGATCGTAGCCGTCCTTGTGCCCGATAGCCATGAAAATTCGCGCCTTGCCCTTGCGGTCGACGTTGATCGAACGGATCTCTGGATAGCTGTTCTCGCTCAGTTCGTCTTTGAAAGCGAGGCGCAAAAGTGCGCTCAACGCAACTTCGGGGGTGTAGCTCTCCAGGATTTCGGCGGCCATGCTTTCGCATTCGAGGTAATTCTCGCTCTCGACTATATTGTAAAGGTCCTCTTTGATCCTGTTGCGCTTCATGGCGATCACGTCGGCCGGCGTCGGCAGCTGTTCGAGCTTGATGTCGGCCTTGATATCGCGTTTCAGGAAGCCAAACCGGCGCATCTCCGACGGCGAAATGAAAGTTATCGCCGTTCCCTGGTTCCCGGCGCGGCCCGTGCGGCCGATGCGGTGGACATAGCTGTCGCTGTCCTGGGGAAGCGAATAGTTGATGACGTGGGTGAGGTTGTTGACGTCGATCCCGCGCGCCGCGACGTCCGTCGCGATCAGGATATTGGTCTGGCGGCGCTTGAATTTGCCGAGTATCTTTTCGCGCTGGGCCTGCGAAATGTCGCCGTGAAGCCCTTCGGCGGCGTATCCCCTCTCGATCAGCTTGCCCGTTATCTCGTCCGTCCCGACTTTGGTGCGCGAAAAAACGATACCGAAGAACTCCGGTTCGACGTCGATGATGCGCGTCAGGGCGTCGAGCTTGTCGCCCTCGCGGACTTCGAAATATATCTGGTTCGTCAGGTCGACGGTGATGTTCCTCGACTCGACTTTCAGGATGTCCGGCTCGCGCATGTAGTTCTTGGCCAGCGCGGCTATGCGGTCGGGCATGGTGGCAGAGAACAGCAGCACCCTTTTGGGCGAGGTCATCTCCTGCATGATCGCCTCGATGTCCTCGATAAAACCCATGTTGAGCATTTCGTCGGCCTCGTCGAGCACCAGATAGGATATTTCGGAGAGGTCGAGCGTCCGGCGGCGGATATGGTCGAGGATACGTCCGGGGGTCCCGACGACTATGTCGATGCCTTTTTTCAGCCGGCGCAGCTGCTCCTCGATCGACGCGCCACCGTAGATCGGAGCGATCGAAAGGCCGCCCGTGTTGAACGACTGCAGCTCCTGCGTCACCTGCAGGGCGAGTTCGCGCGTCGGCACAAGCACGATGGCCTGGGGTATCTGCCTTTTGGTTTCGAGCAGCTGGATTATCGGCAAGCCGAACGCAGCGGTTTTTCCGGTCCCGGTCTGCGCCTGCGCTATAATGTCGTTTCCGGTCGCGAGAAGGTGGGGAATGGTGAGGCTCTGGATGGCCGAGGGGGTTTCGAAACCCTTTTTCGAGATGGCGTTAAGTATATCATCCGACAGTCCTAAAGCCCTGAATTCTTCTAATTGATTCATCTATGATTTTTATGAGGGGGCAAAGGTACGCTAAAAAAACTAAACTCCCCTGTTTTCTTCAAAAACAGGGGAGTTCCATTTTATGCTTTTTGCCGTTTTCTGCCAAACTTCCAATTCTTATTACAGTCCCAACATTGGTATGTACGTTTGAAGATCGGCAGCACAAGCCCTATCATATAGGCCAACAATACCGCCGCGGCATTGGCTTCTTTTGTTTTAGATATATGCGCCGAGCCGCAATAAGGACAATGCGCACGGTCGGCCGTATGGATGACCTCCGCCTCGGACGGCGCCTGGTAATCCTCCGGTCGGATGTACCCGCCTTCGACAAGGATTTCGCGGGCGCGTTCCAACTCGGAATTATGCACCAGCAGCCTCACACCGCCTATCGCGTTGGAGTAGAAGTTGTTGACCTGGGCGGTCAGTTCATCCCTGGTGAACGTGGTGATGCCCTCCGACTCCAACAGATTCTTGGCCGGATAGATATCCTGCGGCAATGTCGCCACGTAAACTACGCTCCAGTTGTCCATTTTAGTAAATTGAAAATGGGAAGTTGAAAATTGAAAATGATATTGTGTAACAACCACCCCGCCCTTCGGGCACCCCTCCACAAGAGGGGAAGACGGACCTCCTCCCCCTCGCTGTGCGAGGGTACTCCTCCTAACTTAGGAGGAGAAATTTTGAGGCAAAATAAATCGCCGCGGCCGTTGCCGCCTCGCAATGACGGTGGCGCTGTGCCGAAACTAAATAAATTGCATAAAAAGAACAGATTATAGGCGGACGAGGCGCGAGGTGCGGAGTGTACTGATGGTACATGAGCATTTGAGTTTTGAAGCCTAACGCCAAAGCCGCCTTTTTAGGCGGTTTCTTTACCGTGGCACTGTTTGTATTTCTTCCCGCTGCCGCAGGGACACGGTTCGTTGCGGCCGACCTTCTTCTCGACCTGCACAGGCATAGGCTTACCGCGGTCGCCCGCACCGGCCTGGCGGGCGGCTTCCATGCGCGAAGCGTGCAGGCGGTTGACGTCCACTTTGGCGCGTTCCCTCTGCTGCTGC
>JAVBVG010000063.1:0-11171 GCA_031554415.1 Rikenellaceae bacterium
CATTACCTTGACAGGGTAGGGGTCACTGGTTCGAATCCAGTAGCACCCACAAAATTCCAAGAAGTTGAAACCACTCGTATGAGTGGTTTTTCTTTTTCAAAACAGCCTCAGAGTTTACTCTGGCAGGGGTGTTTGGGAAAAGAAAAGGTAATCGCAGATTTTCAACTTCTTGGAGTTTTGTCGAAATTGACAGTGCTGAAATGGATCATGGAGCGAAGCGACACTAATCCAGTAGCACCCACAAAAAAGGAAGACGAAAGTCTTCCTTTTTTGTGGGTGCTGGCGCACCACCTGTGTCGTACAACCCCCTGTATCCCCCTTTCGAGGGGGACTTTCATTTCCGAGGGAACTTTCGTCTTCCTTTTTTGTGGGCGCTATGCACCGATCAGAACGGCAGGTCGTCGACGTCGCCCGATTCAGCCGGTACGGAATCTTCGCTGAAAGGAGCGTCGCTGAATGGCGGAGGAGTTCCGGCATCGGCGGCGGCGCTCTTTTTGACCATTTTCCACGCCCTGACGTCGGTGTACCACTTACCGTTGTATTCGCGCGACTCGACGTTCACCGCCACGGAAGCGGCGTCGCCCTCCTTCAGTCCGGCCGCATCGTCGGCCCTGTCGCCGAAAAACGTAACGCATATCTTGCGGCTGAACTCGCTGGGAATTTCGAAAACGACATCCTGTTTTTTCCAGGCCCCCCTTGTACTGGTTCCCGACACTGCCGGGAGCACTCTGTAAACTATCCCGTCAAATTCCATACTGTTATTCATATTAACGTGTGTCCGGGATAAGAAAAATATCTTATCTCGTTTTATTTGTGTTTGTTGTTCTAATTTTTCTTATCCAGAACACACGTTAGCGGCATTGGCATGCCGCAGTCGTGTGTCGACACCCCCTCCCAAACCCTCCCTATGCGAGGAGATGGCTTCTGTTGCTGCAAATTGCCGCTCCGCAGAGGTTGCTAGCAAAGATAATAAAAAAAGGCTGTCCTCAAAGGAACAGCCTTACTTTTTATGCCGCGGCCTTAGTTCTGGGGCGCTGCGGATTCAGCAGGAGTTGCGGGAATAACGTCGAGCAGGGTTACGTTGAATTTGAGAGCCGCGTTGCCGGGGATCTGGCCCGAACCCCTTTCGCCGTAGCCGAGTTCCGAAGGAACCCACAGGATGATCTCGCCGCCCTTGCCCACGAGCTGCATGCCTTCGGTCCAACCTTTGATAACGCGGTTGAGAGCGAATTTGAGGCTGTCGTTCTGATCGAAAACGGTACCGTCTTTCAGTTCGCCCTTGTAGTTCACCAGAACTTCGTCGGCGCTGCTGGTAGCTTTCACTGTCATGTCGCCTTCGTCGATGACCTCGTACATCAGGCCGCTGTCGGTAACCTTGATGTTGGGGTTTTTGGCCTTCACCTCATCGAGATAGGCCTTTGCTTCGGTTTTCTGGCGTACCGGGAGGCGTACCGTGTAGTACTCGTTGCGGAAGTCGTTAGCCTGTTCGATGGTCATGCTGTTCTTGCCTTTCATCACGTCGAGGATAGCCTGGGCGATGATGTTCGGGTTCATGGTGCTGTCGACCATCTTGGCGTGAGTTCCGTAGTCCAGACCCCATGCGTAGGCCAGAGAGTCCTTTTCAGAGAAGCTCTTGATGTTTTTCGAGCTCTTGCAGGAAACGAAAGCCGCGGCGAAAATAACCGCTACGATCAATAATTTTTTCATTTTAGTTGGTTTTTTATGGATTAATTTGAATTGCCCGTGTTAAACTTATGCGATAAAAATCCTGCAAATTTAACTATTTTTTAGATAAACCGCGCATACTCCGGCGTAAATATTTACTTTTATTTCTGTTTCTGACGGCTTCAAAGAGGGTTATGAAAAGATATCCGACCACCCCGGCGGAAACGGAGGCGACCAGTATCGAAATTTTAGCCTGGTTCGCAACCTCGGGCGCCCCTGCGAACGCCAGAGTGTCTATGAATATCGACATTGTGAAACCTATGCCCCCCATGCAGGCCACCCCGAGCAGCGGGAGCCATTTCACCCCGCGCGGCAGGGCGGCTATTTTCATTTTGACGGCCAGCCAGCTCGCCAGGAATATACCCAGTGGCTTGCCCGCCACCAGCCCCAGGAGTATCCCCGCTCCGAGCGTCGATGTGAGCATCCGAAGCGCGCCGGCGGTTATTTCGACGCCCGCGTTGCCGAGCGCGAAGACGGGCATTATGATGAACGTTACCCAGGGGTTGAGCAGGTGTTCCATCCGCTGCGACATCCCGATCGCGCCGGTGGCGGTCCGGCGGAGCTGCAGCAGCGCGTGGTGCTGCGCCTCGTTTAGCAGGACCTCGACCCCCTCCCTGTCGTGGAACCGGAACTCCTCGACGTAATAGTGCTCCCTGTGCATGAACATCTTTTTGGACAACAGCGGTTTGGTCGGTATCATCATGGCCATTATCACGCCCGAGATGGTCGCGTGGATGCCCGACTGATAGAACAGGAACCACACCGCCACCGCGATTACGAGGTATGGAGCCACCCGGGTAATGCCGCTTTTGCGCAGCACGTACAGCAGCAGCAAGAGCGCCGCTATCACCCCCAGGCACACCCAGTTTATCTTGTAGGTGTAGAAGATCGCGATGACGACTATCGCCCCCAGGTCGTCGACTATGGCGAGGGCCGTAAGGAATATCTTCAGCGAAACGGGCACCTTGTTGCCCATCAGCGACAGAATGGCGATAGCGAAGGCGATGTCGGTCGCCATCGGTATCCCCCAGCCGGCGGAATACTCCGTTCCCGCGTTGAAAGCGGCGTAGATCAGAGCCGGGACGACCATTCCGCCCACGGCAGCCATAACCGGAAGCATGGCCTGTTTGAGGGTGGAAAGGCGGCCGACAAACAGTTCGCGCTTGATCTCGAGCCCCACCACAAAGAAAAACACGACCATCAACCCGTCGTTGATGAACTTTTCGATATCGAGTGAGAAGCTGAAAATACGGCCTTCGCCTATCGAGAACGACAGCGAGGTGGTCAGTATCTCGTGATAGAGGTGTTTCGTGGCCTCGCAGTTGGCAAGGACCAGGGCGACCGCCACGAAAAGCACGAGGACAAGGCCTCCCGCCCACGGGGCGTTGATAAAATGGCGGCCGCGTTCTATCCACCGGCGGCCGGATGTCGTTTCACGTGTCTTATTATCCAATTCCTAATTCCTAATTCGTAATTCGTAATTCGTAATTCGTAATTTAATGCCGGAGCGCCTGTCCGCACAGTTTAAACAACACGCGGGCCCCGACCGACGCGTCCCACGAGGAATCGGGGGCGGGAGAGACCTCGCAAAGGTCGAATCCCACTATCCGGCGGCCCGAATCGACTATCTTCCGCAGCAGGAACGCCGCCTCGTCGAACGAACGCCCTCCGGGAACCGGCGTCCCGGTGCCGGGACAGTATTCGGGCGAGAGGAAATCTATGTCGAAACTCACGTAAACCTTTTCGGGCAGCGCCGCAGCGATGCGGTCGCACTGCACGGCCCACCGTTCGCCGCCGAACTCCGCTTCCGCAAGTTCCACGCCGGAAAACTGCACCACCCGGGGGTTGTTGCGGGCAAGCTCGCGTTCGGTTTCGCTGAAATCGCGCACGCCCACCTGCACGAGCCTTTCGACGCCCGGAATGTCGCGCAGGACGTTGAACATGATCGAGGCGTGGGAGTTCTCGAAACCCTCGTAGGCCTCCCTCAGGTCGCAGTGGGCGTCGAGATGGAGCACCCCGATCGGCCCTTCGCTCTGGGCGACGGCCTTTATCAGCCCGAACGGCACGCTGTGGTCGCCGCCGACAAGACCGACTGTTTTCCCCTTCGCCAGCCATTCTGTGGCGGCGGCATACACCTCGGCGTTTATATCTGCCGAAACGGCGTTTATCTTCTCCTGCTTGCGGGCGAGCATGAAATTATCGGCTGTCCGCCCACCGTTCTCGAGGAATTCTATGATCTTTCGGGCGTCCTCCCTCAGGGGGACGCTTCGTTCGTGGATCGAATAGTCGATGGGGATAGTGGCGATGCCCCCTTTCCATGCGCCGGGAGCGTAGGGATCGTAAAAATCCAACTGTGTGGACTCTTCGATTATAGCGTCCGGCGCAGACGAAGCCCCCTCGCCGTATGACGAGGTTACGTCCCAGGGCACGGAAATGAGCACCAGGCCGGCACTGTCGGGCTCGAAAGGCATTCCGAAATAGTTTCCGTTGCGTATGCCGACCCCTTCGGGATCGAAAACCGGGCTGTTCTCTTCGTTCATTGTCCTATGCGGTTGCAGTATTGATCTTCAGGCTGTCCAGTGCCTCGTTGGCGGCCTCGTACCCCTTCTGGAATATCTCCTCGGCCCTGTTGAGCTCGGTATGGCCGTATTCGTAGAGGTTGTGCGGCTCTATCAGCAGGTCGGCGTCGCGGCAGTCCTGCAGTGTGTTGCTCACGGTGGCGAGGTGGAACGCTCGCAAACCGACGCTTATCACGTTCTTTTTATATACGGGCTGCCTTACGGGGCTCACGTTGACCGCGACGACGCGTTCGCACTCCTCCCTGATCGTGGCGACGGGCAGGTTCATGAAGACGCCTCCGTCGACGTAATCCACGCCGTCGATGTTTATGGGGATGAAAAGCGGCGGCAGGCAGCACGAGGCGGCGACCCTTTCGGCGATGCTCCCCGTGCGGAAATGGACGAGAGAGGCATTGTCGAGGTCTGTGGCGGTAACGACGAGAGGTATCTTAAGGTCTTCGAGACGTTCGGCGCGGATGTATTTTCGCAGGAAGTCGATCAGCAGATCGAGCTTCATCAGTCCGCCCTTGTTCCACGTCGGACGGGTGAAGTCGAGCATATTGAGTTTGGAAAAACACTCCAGCACTTCATGGGGTTCGTAGCCGTCGGCGGTGAACACCCCGGCAAGCGCGCCGGCGCTCACGCCCGCGATGATGTCGGGACGTATGTCGTGTTCGTAGAGCGCCTGGATGGCGCCCAGATGCGCGAACCCCCTGATAAAACCGCCGCTGAGAGCAAAACCCGTATTGTATTTTTTTTCCACCGGTTTTCGATTTACCCGGCAAAATTACAAAAACCGGGCGAAAAATCCAACTGTGCCGGCATATCCCTAAACAACGCGGGTGATCGCAGCCTGCCGGATAAATTATTTTTATTGTTTTTACAATTATTATAAAATAATATACAATATCGGAACTTCGCGGAGCGTTTATTATACGAATCTTACTTCTGTTGAGATAACCTGGGTACAGATTCTTTTTCATAATCAATACATTAAAGTTGGTCCTCCCCGCCGCATTTCTGCGGCGGGGAGTTTTTATTTTAACAATAATTTAATATCTTTGGGTTTGCATAAATATTACCTGGCCCCTATGAAGATAGTAGCAGACCGCGATATACCTTTCCTGCAAGGTGTTCTGGAACCTTTCGCCGAAGTGGTCTACCTGCGCGGCGACGAGATAAAACCCTCCGACGCGGCCGATGCCGACGCCCTGCTGGTACGCACCCGCACCCTGTGCAGCCCGGCCCTGCTTGCCGGTTCCAAGGTGAAATTCATCGGCACGGCCACCATAGGATACGACCATATCGACATGCCCTACTGCTCGTGGCAGGGTATAACCGTCATCACGGCCAAGGGAAGCAACGCGCGCGGAGTGCTGCAATGGGTGGCGGCCTCGTTGGCTTGGCTCGCCGAAAACAGGGGCAAAAACCCTTCGGACACAACCCTCGGGGTTATCGGGGTGGGGAATATAGGTTCGCTGGTGCGGAAATACGCGGCGGAATGGGGCTACCGGGTGATGTGCAGCGACCCGCCCAGGGAGCACGCCGAAAAACTTACCGCGCAGGACGGATTCCATCCCCTGCGAAAGATCATAGCGCAGAGCGATATAATCACCCTGCACACCCCGCTGACGCTCGCCGGGCCGGACGCGACATACCACATGGTCAACCGCGAATTCGTGGCCTCGACAAAGCCCGGCATCGCCATCCTGAACTCCGCCCGCGGACCTGTCTTCGGGCCGAAAGCCCTCCGCCGGACGGTGGAAGAGGGGCAGCGCGACAGTATAATAGACACATGGGACAACGAGCCTGACATCGATCCTGATATCCTGGCCGGCGCCGCGCTCGGCACCCCGCACATCGCCGGCTAGTCGCAGCAGGGCAAGGCGACCGCCACCGCAATGATAGTCAACGCCCTGGCGGCGCGGTTCAAACTCCCGCTCCGCAACTGGTTCCCGGCGGGCGCATACCACAGTTCGCCGCGCCCGATCTCGTGGGACGAGATGTGCGAAACCATGCCTGAATACTTCGATATCGCCGCCGAAAGCGCCGTGCTGAAGGCCGCCCCGGGGGATTTTGAAAAATTACGGAACAATTATAAGTACCGGCTGGAATACTTTTAACCCCTATCTTACAAGAAGATCAGCAATCGTGAACGCCGCATAGACGACGCTGGCGATGCCGTTGACCGTACCGAACGCGATGCCGATATTGCGCTGGCGCGTGGGCGTCACGAGGCAGTGCTGAAGCACCAGCATGGCGATGAAAATCCCGGCGCCCACCCAGTATAAAGTCCCGCGCGAGGTGAACAGCCCGAAAACCACTGCCGCATAGACCGTTACCGCATGCAGCAGTATGCTTATCGAGAGCCCTTTCCAGCCGGGAAAACGCGCAGGGACAGAATGGAGCCCGTGTTCGCGGTCAAAGGCGGCGTCCTGCTGCGAATAGATGATGTCGAAGCCCGCCACCCACGTCATCACAAGCGCCGCAAGCACCACAGGAGCGAGCGCGATCGTCCCGGTAACGGCGATGTATGCACCCACGGGTGCGATCGAGAGCGCGAATCCCAAAACTATATGCGACCAGGCGGTGAAGCGTTTGGTGTAGCTGTAGCCCAGCAGGACGAGCAGCGCCGCGGGCGACAGAATGAGCGCCAATTTATTGATAAAAGCCGTCGTGGCGACGAACAGCGCGGCATTCACGATGACGAACCAGAGCGCCGCGCGCGGAGAAACCGCTCCCCGGGGTATCTCGCGGCCGGCCGTGCGGGGATTCTCGGCGTCGGTGCGGCGGTCGGCCCAGCGGTTGAAGCCCATCGCGGCGTTGCGCGCGAAGACCATGCAGAGCAGTATCTCGACCAGCAGCAGCCAGCTGAACGGCGTGTCGGTAGCCGCAAGGGCGTAGACATAGCCGGTGAGCGCGAACGGCATCGCGAAAATCGTGTGCGAAAACTTGACCAGAGAGGCGTATGTGGCGATCTTGCCCATGAATATAATTTTTAATAATTGTACGAAATTACTAACTTTGCGCTGAATTCCGAAAACAAGATGAAAAACATACGTAATTTCTGTATCATAGCACACATCGACCACGGCAAAAGCACGCTCGCAGACCGCCTTCTGGACGAAACAAAGACCATTACCGACCGTGAAAAACAGTCGCAGGTGCTCGACAGCATGGAGCTGGAGCGCGAAAAAGGCATCACTATAAAGAGCACCGCCATCCAGATGGAATATGAGCATGGCGGCCAGAAATACATCCTGAACCTTATCGATACCCCGGGGCACGTCGACTTCTCCTATGAGGTTTCGCGCGCGATAGCGTCGTGCGAAGGGGCGCTGCTGGTGGTCGACGCCACGCAGGGAATCCAGGCGCAGACCATTTCCAACCTCTACCTCGCCCTCGGTCACGACCTCGAAATAATCCCCGTGCTCAACAAGATCGACATGGACGCCGCCATGGTCGACGAGGTGAAGGACCAGATAGTCGACCTGATCGGCTGCCGCCGCGAAGAGATACTGGAAGCGTCGGCTAAGACGGGGCAGGGGATACCCGAGATACTCGATGCCATTCTGGAGCGCATTCCGGCGCCGGCCGGCAACGACGAAGCGCCGCTGCAGGCGTTGATCTTCGACTCGGTATTCAACTCGTTCCGCGGCATCATCGCCTATTTCCGCATTGTGAACGGCACCCTGCGCAAGGGCGACCGCGTGAAGTTCATCAACTCGGGCAGCGAGTACGACGCCGACGAAATAGGGGTGATGAAGCTCAAGCTCTCTCCGCGCGAAGTGATGCGCGCGGGCGACGTGGGCTATATCATTTCGGGCATCAAGAACTCGGTGGACGTGAAGGTGGGGGACACCATAACCCACGTCGCCAACCCTGCCAAAGAGGCCATCGCCGGTTTCGAGGATGTCAAGCCGATGCTTTTCGCGGGAGTTTATCCGGTCGAGACCGACGAGTACGAAGATCTCCGCGCGTCGCTCGAAAAGCTGAAGCTCAACGACGCCTCGCTGACCTTCGAGCCCGAAAGTTCGCTGGCGCTGGGATTCGGTTTCAGGTGCGGTTTCCTGGGGCTGCTCCACCTCGAGATCATCCAGGAGAGGCTCTACCGCGAGTTCGACATGGACGTCATAACGACCGTGCCCAACGTGTCGTACAAGGTTACGACCAACAAGGGGCAGGTTTTGGACGTGCACAACCCGTCGGGGCTGCCCGAACCCAACCACGTCGCCGGGATCGAGGAGCCCTACATCATGGCGCAGATAATCACCAAGTCGGACTACCTGGGCAACGTCATAAAACTGTGCATGGAGAAGCGCGGCATCCTTAAAAACCAGACTTTTCTGACGCAGGACCGCGTGGAGATCAACTTCGAGATGCCGCTGTCGGAGATCGTTTTCGACTTCTACGACAAGCTGAAGAGCATTTCGCGCGGATACGCCTCGTTCGACTACCACCAGATCGGCTACCGCGAGAGCAAGCTGGCAAAACTCGACATCCTGCTCAACGGCGAGCCGGTCGATGCGCTCAGTTCGCTGACCTACATTGACCACGCCTACGATTTCGGGCGCAAGATGTGCGAAAAGCTCAAGGAGCTGATCCCGCGCCAGCAGTTCGACGTCGCGATCCAGGCGGCGATCGGGGCGAAGATCATCGCCCGCGAAACCGTGAAGGCCGTGCGCAAGGACGTGACCGCCAAGTGCTACGGCGGCGACATCACCCGCAAGCGCAAGCTGCTCGAAAAACAGAAGAAAGGCAAGAAGCGCATGCGCCAGGTGGGCAATGTCGAGGTGCCTCAGGAGGCGTTCCTGGCGGTTCTCAAGATGGATTAACGCGGTTTCAAAAGGCAACTTTGGCGTTGGACTTCGTCGTCGAAATGCTCATTTACGACCAGTAAACTCCGCTTTCTCCTCCTTGTTCGCCTAAAATTTGCACTTTTGAAAACCACGTTAGCTGTTTTTTTAACCGCAAAAATACAAAAAATACGCCATGAAAAAGACTCTGATCGACCTTTTGGAAAGTTCCGTCGAGAAGTTCGGCGGCAACACATTCCTGTTAGAAAAGAGAACCGACAAATTCGAGCCGACCACCTACAAGGAAGTCAAACGGCAGGCACTCGAAACAGGCGCGGGGCTTGCCTCGCTGGGGGTCACAAAAGGCGACTGCGTGTCGATCCTGTCGGAGGGACGCAACGACTGGATCATTTCGGAACTCGGTATATTCTACGCCGCCGGGGTGAGCGTTCCGCTGTCGATAAAGCTCGAGGAGAGCAACGACCTGATGTTCAGGCTGCGGCACGGCGAGGTTTCGGTGATATTCGTTTCCGACTCGCAGTACAGGAAAGTCAACACCATCCGCGACCAATTGCCCGGCCTAAGGCACGTGATCGTTTTCGACAAGGTCGAAGGGATGCGCGAGGGCGACCTGACGCTGGCTGAGGTCAAGGAGAAAGGGCGCGAATACCTGACGGACAAGGAGAAAAAAGAGGCCCTGCTGGCGCAGGCGCACGCGATCCAAAACGACGATTACGCCACTATCACATACACTTCCGGCACCACGGCGGACCCGAAAGGCGTTATCCTGACCCACCGCAACTACACCGCCAACGTCGAGCAGGCCCTCACGCAGATGGATGTTCCCGAGTGGTACCGCACGCTTATAATCCTGCCTCTTGACCACTGTTTCGCGCATGTCGTGGGGTTCTACATCATGTTGTCGCAGGGGGCTTCGGTGGCGACGGTGCAGGTGGGTAAAACCCCCATCGAGAACCTCAAGAACATACCCGTCAATATAAAAGAGGTACAGCCTCACTTCCTGCTGTCGGTGCCTGCGTTGGCGAAAAACTTCCGCAAGAACATCGAAAGCACCATCCAGAAAAAGGGAAAATTCACCGAAAAACTTTTCCGCCACGCGCTGAAAACGGCCTACGCCTACAACAAGGACGGCTATCTGAAAGGAACGGGGGCCAGCGCGATGCTCAAACCGCTCGTCGCGTTCTACGACAAAATACTTTTTTCGAAGGTGCGGGAGGCATTCGGCGGCAATCTGGAATTCTTCGTCGGCGGGGGCGCGCTTTTAGACGCCGAACTGCAAAGGTTCTTCTACGCGATAGGTGTGCCGATGTACCAGGGTTACGGCCTCTCTGAAGCCACTCCGGTCATTTCGACCAACTCACCCAGACATCATCGTTTCGGCTCGTCGGGACGCCTCGTCGAACCTCTCGACATGCGCATAGTCGGCGAGAACGGCGAAGACCTGCCGGTGGGGCAGAAAGGCGAAATGGTCGTCCGCGGCGAGAACGTGATGGCCGGTTACTGGCGCAATCCGAAGGCCACCGAGGAGACCGTGCGCGGCGGATGGCTCTACACGGGCGACATGGGCTACATGGGCGAAGACGGTTTCCTCTATGTGCTGGGCCGTTTCAAGAGCCTGCTGATCGCCGGCGACGGCGAAAAATACAGCCCCGAGGGAATGGAGGAGGCCATCGCCGAAAAATCGCCGTACATAGAGCAGATCATTATATACAACAACCAGAGCCCGTTCACCAGCGCGCTGATAGTTCCCGCGCGCGAGGCTGTTTTGAGGCACCTGCGCGAAAAACATGTCGCCGAAGCCGACATTCCGGCCGAAGCGGTGCGGCTCATTCTGGACGAGGTTAACAAATACAAAGGAGGCGGCGAATTTGCCGGAGAATTCCCCGAAAGGTGGCTCCCGGCGTCGTTCGCGCTTATCCGCGACCCTTTCACCGAGCAGAACGGCCTGGTGAACAGCACTATGAAGATCGTCCGCGGCAAGGTCGAGGAGCGCTATAAAGATCGCATCGACCACATCTACACGCCCGAAGGGAAAGACGTGATGAACGGAAAAAACCTCGAAGTCTTTAAA
>JAVBVG010000029.1:0-10945 GCA_031554415.1 Rikenellaceae bacterium
GAAGTTTTGGGGCGCGAGTGAGAATGCAGTGCGCATCCAAATATACTGCGCCATAATTACTTACTGTCTTGTGGCGATCATTCAGCACGATATGCAGCTTGAACGAAGCGTCTATGAAGTGCTCCAGATTTTGGGCATCTCGCTTACCGACAAGACTCGGCTTAGGGACTTGTTCGACAAATCGAATCTCAACTATGTCAAAGAACTTGATGGCTCAAGTGAACCGAATTTGTTTAACTTTTAATCGTCCACTTTTTTAGTGGACAGTAGTGAAGATTCCGGATAAAAGGCGATGGGGAATCGGCGTGAATGCCGGTTATGGGATAACAGTAGCAAACGGAAAACCAATTGCCAGGCCCTATATAGGCATCGGGATTCAATATTCAATAATTACTTGGTAAAGCACATTATTTCGGATGTATCCAATAGATGCAATAAGATATAATATTTCGTCTTTTGCTCCCCGTTACGCTCCCCGCGAATAAGAAAAGCCGCTGATTTACAGCGGCTTTTGCTTTTAAAATGTGCCCAGGACGAGACTCGAACTCACACACCGTAACCGGCACTACCCCCTCAAAGTAGCGTGTCTACCAATTTCACCACCTGGGCCGAACTTTTTTCGGTCTGCAAATATAGGTACAAATTTCTTAACCGCAAACTCCATGCTCCAAAAAATACCCAAAAATCACTTGTCAGCCCGAAAACCACCCTAAGTTCACTGTCATAAACTGGATTGCCGGGTCTCGGTTGCACCCTCCTCGCAATGACGGGAAAAATAAACTCCTGGCTGAGGCGCTGCGCCCGGAATGACAGCGTGCAATATATGCCACCTCCCCTCGGCAAAGCCGGGGTACTCCTCCTTATCGAGGAGGAGAGTTTTGCTCCAGGCGCTACTGCTCTTTTATTACGATCTCCGGTTCGTGGTACACTTTCGTGTGGGGCGGTACCGACTCGGTAAGCCACACGTTGCCGCCTATCACCGAATCGTGGCCGATCACGGTACCGCCCCCAAGAATCGTGCAGCCGGCGTAAAGGATCACGTTATCTTCGATGCGCGGGTGGCGCTGCTTGCCCTGAAGGTCCTTGTCGACGAAGGTCGCGCCGAGGGTCACTCCCTGGTACATCTTCACGTTGTCGCCGATAACGGCGGTTTCGCCGATGACGATGCCCGTACCGTGGTCTATGTAGAAATGCCGGCCGATGGTCGCGCCCGGATGGATGTCGATGCCCGTCCGCGAGTGGGCGTGCTCCGAGAGTATGCGCGGCAGTATCGGGATGCCGAGCCGATAGATGACGTGCGCGAAACGGTAGACCGTGATGGCGTAAAAACCCGGATAGCTCAGTATGATCTCCTCCTTGCAAGATGCCGCGGGGTCGCACTCGTTGAAGAACCCGGCGTCGTGCATCAGGTCGGCGTAAATCGCCGGGACCTGCGAAAAGAACTCCCCGATTATGTCGGTGCGGCCGCCGTTGGGCATCGCCGGGGTGATCAGTTTGCGGAACTGCAACTGCAGGTCGAGCCAGCGGTACTCCAGTTCGTCGGGCGTGAACATCTGGCCGTGCGTTACGGGGAAGAGCAGCGCGACCATATCGTTGAGGAACGCGATAGCGTCGGTCTTGGACGGCACATCCTTGTAGCACTGTTCGTAATGCTTTTCCAATATCTTCGGGAATGACTTGACAGGGTCTTTCATCGTATTTCGATCAGATTGTTCTTGACTGCGTAGATCACGAGGCTGGCGGTATTTTTGCACCCGGTTTTCGACAGGATGTTGGCGCGGTGCTTGTCGACCGTGCGTTTCGAAATGAACAGCCGGTCGGCGATCTCCTGGTTCGAGAATCCCTCGCAGATCAGCGGCAGTATCTCGCCCTCGCGCTCCGAAAGAGCCTCGCCTTTGGGAAGTTCGCCGTTGCTGCGAAGCGCCGACACCAGCGAGCCCATCAGTTCCTGCGAAAAGTATGTCCCGCCGGCGGCAACGGTTTCGGCGGCCCTCGCAACCTCGGCGAAGTCCGAGTTTTTCAGCAGGAAACCCTTGACTCCCAGCTCCACCATCGGGAAATAGTACTCCTGCTCTCCGTGCATCGACAGCGCCACGATCTTCATCCCGGACCAGCGTTCCAGCGCCAGTCTCGACGCCTCGATGCCGTTCATTCCGGGCATGTCGATATCCATGAAGACTACGTCGGAGGCGGTGTGCCCAGCCAGGTCGAGGAATTCGAGTCCCGACGCCGCTTCGCCCGCGACCGAGAAACGGCCGTCGTTCGAGAGCAGCCGGCGCAGCCCGTCGCGGAACAGCGTGTGGTCGTCGACCAGGATGATGCGTATGGGATTACTGCTCATTACCGCGGTCGAGGTCTACTTTGATGTGCGCCCGCATTCCGCTCCCTTTCGAGCTGGAGATGTCGAGCGAGCCGTTCAGGGTGTTGATGCGCGACGAGATGTTGGCGAGCCCCATGCCCGCGCCGTTGTCGGCATGCGGATCGAACCCCTTGCCGTTGTCGCTGTAGTCGAGCGCCAGGCTGCGGCCGTCGTACGCGAGGTCGAGAACGGCCTCCGTCGCGCCGGAGTGTTTCAGGCTGTTGTTTATCAGTTCGCAGATGACGCGGTAGAGGATCACCTCGACGTCGGTGTCGAAACGTTCGCCGCGCAGGTTGGTCGTGTATGCGATCTTCATATCGTGCATCGCCGCGCAGCGCGAAATGAAATTGCCCACGCCGCGCCCCAGTCCGAACTCATTCAGCACATGGGGGCTCAGGTTGTTGGATATTTCGCGCAGGCTGCGGATCGCCTCGTCGATGACGTGGTTGGTGTTTGCGATGATCTCCATTTCGCTTTCGGGCCTGCCGGTCTGCGTGAGCGACGAGAGCGACATCCTGGCCGAAGAGAGCAGCGGCCCCAATCCGTCGTGCAACTCCTTCGAGAAACGGATGCGTTCCTTCTCCTCGGTGCGGAGGGTTGCCGAAAGTATGCGTTTGCTGGTCAACTGTCGCTGAAAAATCAGGCTGTCGATGTATTCGACCAGCTTACGGGCGTAGAAAAGCACTACGGTTATGCATACCGAAGTAATTATGCCGAGCCATGCCAGGGCGATGAAACCCTGGGAGGAGCTTTCGCGAGGTTCGTAATAGATGAATTGAATGATACGCGAGGCCGACATGAGTATCAGAACTACGGTCAGCAGTATCCACACGGCGTTGTATTTGGTCTCCCTGGTCATCCTTACCGAAATGAACGTCGCGAAGAGCTGCAGGCAGATGGATACTATAAGAAGTGCTTTTACGGCAGTCATGAGCGCGGGATTTTTGTCAAAGATAAATATTTATTCCCAAATGCGCGTTAGGTATTTATACTCAATGTTAGGGTATAAAAAAACGGCACCTTCCTGGTGCCGTTGAGTTTCAGCTGTCGCGTAAGGAGTGTTATTCGCTCTTGGGCGCACCGTAGCGGCGTTCCTTGATGCGGGCTTTCTTACCGGTCAGTTTGCGCAGGTAGAAGATCCTCGCGCGGCGTACCACACCGCGCTTGTTCACTTCGATCGAGTCGATGTGCGGCGAGTAGAGCGGGAAAATACGTTCCACGCCGACGCCGTTCGACACCTTGCGGATGGTGAACATTTTGGTCTTGCCCGATCCCTTGATCTGGATAATGACGCCGCGGAAGCTCTGCAGACGCTCCTTGTTGCCCTCGATGATCTTGTAGGTGACGGTAATGGTGTCCCCGGCCTGGAATTCGGGAACCTCCTTTTCGGCCCACATCGACTCTTCGGCGATGCGGATGAGTTGATCTTTGTTCATAGCGGTAATGTACTCTCTTGTTTGGTTTTTTGTTCAACATTGTCGCTGCGCCTCGTATCATGCCGGGAACATTTTCCTCCCCGCAATCCCGCCGGTATTATTCCGGACCACTACATCGGCACCCACACAAGAGGTTGATGCAAAGCTCTTCTTCCGAAAAGCGGGACAAAGATAAACAATAAAATGAAAGATGAAAAATGAAAGATGAAAAAAGTGTTTCTCCATCGCGTCATTGCGAGGAGGTGGAGCCGACGAAGCAATCCAGCACACAATTGGATTGCCGCGCTACGCTCGCAATGACGTAAACAGCAAATAATTCGTAATTCCCAATTCCTAATTCCTAATTGATTTCCTATCTTTGTGTCTTGAAAAATGAGATAATGAGCGAAAGATTGATATTCCTGACGAATGACGACGGTTTTGCGGCGCGGGGACTTGCAAAAATGATCGACGTGGCCCGTGAGTTCGGGCGCGTGGTGGTGGTGGCGCCCGAAACTTCGCAGTCGGGCATGGCGCACGCGATCACGATGGGGCACCCTCTGTACCTGCGCGCCGTTCGGAAGGAGCCGGGACTGGAGGTGTATGCATGCTCGGGAACGCCGGTCGACTGCGTAAAGATGGCTCTCGACCACCTGCTCGCCGACCGTCCGATCGACCTGGTCTGTTCGGGTATCAACCACGGCTCCAACGCTGCCATAAACGTGCTCTATTCGGGAACGATGGGTGCGGCCATCGAGGGAGGCTTCTACAACGTGCCGTCGATAGGTTTTTCGCTGACCGACCACTCCGAGAACGCCGATTTCGAGGCCGCGGGCAACTACGCGCGCGAAATAATCTCGGACATCATTGAGAACAGGCCCGCCGTGCCGCTCTGCCTCAACGTGAACATCCCGGTCGGCAGGCCTCATGAAATAAAGGGGATAAAGGTGTGCCGCCAGTGCCGCGGTTATTGGCGCGAAGAGTTTTTCTGCCGCAAGGACCCGCGCGGGAAGGATTATTTCTGGCTGACGGGCGAGTTCCAGAACGCCGAGCCGGAGGCCCGGGACACCGACGAATGGGCTCTGGCGAATATGTACGTTTCGGTCGTTCCGATCCAGGTCGACCTTACGAACCACGCTCAGGTGGCCTCGCTCGGAGCTGTCCTCGAAAAATAGCGACAAAATTTCTCCTCCTTCCGGAACCTGGCACTGCAGGTGCGAGCTCATCGACCGAGCGCCGGCCGTCAGCCGCAGGCTGGTGGAGGCATCTTGCGAGGGAGGTAACATCGCCAACTTGAATTTAAGACTGATCCTTTTAAGACTGATCCGATTTTTGTATGGTACGGGAACCGTACCATACAAAAAGCAGAAAATCGAAGAACGATATCACATCGCTTCGATTCCCTTAACTAACCTAAAACTACTAACCTTTATGAAACTTAGAAATTCGATACAAAGATAAGGCGAAAAACAATACGCTCCAAATAATTCTTAAAAAAAATTAATAAAATTTTAAAAAAACTTAAAATAACCCTAAAAAACACGCCGTAACGACAACCGGGGGGATTTACAAGTTCAAGAACCTTTCAGGAAACGTATAAATCTTCAGCACTTTTTCCTCCGCATCAAACTATGAATACTTAACGGGGGGATGTATGATATATTGTGCCTTCTTACTGTTTTTTTGCCGGGAAACCCTCGGTCGGGCCTTTATCCCGGCCCGACCCGGTGTTTCCGAATTCAACACAAGCAAAAAGGGTGCCATAATAAGCAGGATAAAAGATGAAAGAAGAGGCGATAGTGCGGCGCAAATTCGTACATTTGCATATGACAATCCCGCACCCGATAATACGCCTCTGCCGGCTGGCGGTAATCCTGCTGGCCCTTGCGCCCGCCTCCGTTTCCGCGCAGTTCTACAAGGACCTCTTCATGGACGGGGGGATAAAGTTGGAGCCGCGGCATAACCTGCCCGCCGCCGAAGCGCTGGGGCTGTCGATGGAGTTTTACGCTTGCCCGCGCCCCTACGGCCAGCCCGCGACGCGGCAGGACACCCTGCTCCAGAGCCAACTGTACGCCGGAAGCGAGGCGGATCACAACGGGATTTTACTCTATCCCGACGGGGAGCCGCGCTTCAGGGTGATATACGTGAACGGCGGATTGGCCGCCGCGCACGGAAATTCGCTCGGGGCGGATGGGCTCGAGAGGATGCGGGAGTTCGTGGCGAACGGAGGCTCATACGTCGGCACCTGCGCCGGGGCCTTTTTTGCAAGCCGGGGCTTTGTGGGAAAAGAGGGGATAGTCATGCGCGACACGTCGTACCTTGGCGTGTGGCCCGGACTCGCCGCCGAAACCCACCTCTACGACGCCTGTACGGGAATGACTGTCGAGGAGGGTTCGCCTCTGCTTGGATACTCCGATTTCGGCGGCGACATGCGCGTCGACAGCCTTTTCCACACGAACGGCTGCTTCGCCTGCACCCTCAGCGGCTATCCGGACGTAACGGAGGCGCTGCTGCGCTACGATTTCGACGACGCGGGCCGCAAAACAAAGATCGACGGGGAAATTTCGGTGTGGGCTTACAAAAAGGAGGGGCATTCCGGCAGGGTGGTGGTTACGGGATCGCATCCCGAAAAGGCCGAAAGCGGCGAGCGGCTCGAACTAATGGCCGCGATGCTCCGATACGCCCTCGACGGGCAGGGGGCGCCGAAAGTGAAAGCACGGTTGCGTAACGGCGAGTCGCGCGAAATGTTTCGCGCTACTCCCGACGGCGACCCGGCGCACACCATGATCGGCGACCGCCAGTGCCACCATTTCACGATCGATGTCCCCGTCCGCGCACGGAAAATTAAGGTTGAGCTCGACGGAGATCCATCGTGCGACCTGTACCTCTGCGCGAACCGGGGGGATTTCGCATTCTCCGGAAAAGCGGCTTACCGGAACACCCGCCCCGGAAGCCGGAAAAGCCTGACGATCAGGAAGCCGGAAGAAGGCACCTGGTACATCGGCGTCGAGTGCGCCACGACTGTCGATGTCGAAAAAACCGAATGGGGATACCGTTACACGGGCCGCACCGACGTGCTCAACGGGGTGCCCTATTCGATAAAGGCGAGCCGGCGCTGACGGATTTCGCCGTAAATAATTAACTTTGCTGAAGATTGCCCCCGTTCGAATAACTAAACCTTCAAACTTTTCAAAACGATTATGAAAAAACTGACTCTCGCAGCTGCCGCGATGATGCTCCTTGCCGGATGCTGCGGCGAAAAAACCAAGAAGGGGCAACCCGAACCGCTCGACAAAACCGCTTTCGAAACCACCTTCGACGGCAAACCAGTGTCGCTCTACACCCTCGAAAACGCAAGCGGCGCGGTGCTCCAGCTCACGAATTACGGCTGCCGGATGCTTTCGCTGTGGGTTCCCGACCGCGACGGCAACTTCCGCGACGTTATCTGGGGCTACGAATCGATCGTGGCGACGCTGGCGGGCGACGTCAACTCCGGTCCGGTGGTGGGGCGCTACGGCAACCGCATCGCAAAGGGACGCTTCACGCTCGACGGAATTGAGTATCAACTCAACCTGAACGACGGCCCCAACCAGCTCCACGGCGGTCCGAAAGGATGGGCGTCGCAGGTGTGGGATGCCGTCCGGTTCACCGACGAAGCCGGAAATCCGGCTGTCAGGATGACTCTCGTTTCGCCCGACGGCGATGAGCTTTATCCCGGGACCGTTACTATAAGCGTAACCTATACGCTTACCCCGCAGAACGAGGTCGTTCTCGATTACAGCGCCACAACCGACGCCCCGACCGTTATCAACCCCACCAGCCACGCATATTTCAACCTGCACGGCACCGCCAACGAGTCGACAAATTCGCACGTGATGACGATCAACGCCGACGCTTTCACCCCGACCGACGCCGGGCTGATCCCGACCGGCGAGATCCGTCCGGTGGAGTCCACTCCGCTCGATTTCCGCACTCCGACGGTTATCGGCGCGCGCATAGATTCCGATTACGAACCCATTCTCTTCGGCAAGGGCTACGACCACAACTGGGTGCTGAACAAGCCCGAACCGTGCAAGGTGACGCTCGCCGCCGAGGTTTACGAACCCGCGACCGGCATCGCGATGAAGGTCTACACCGACCAGCCGGGCATTCAGTTCTACAGCGGCAACTTCATGGACGGCACGGACAAGGGCAAATACGGCGAGGTGCATAATTTCCGCACCGGCATCGCCCTCGAAACGCAGCATTTTCCCGACTCCCCGAACCACGCGCATTTCCCCACGACGGTGCTCTGTCCGGGCGAAACCTACACCCAGCACACCGTTTACGCCTTCTCGGTAAGGTAATCAGGTTGGAATTCCGCACCGTCATTGCGGGTGAGTCGAAAACGAACGAAGCAATCCGGTTCTCGATACTCTGGATTGCTTCGCTTCATTATATTCGGCTCGCAATGACGAAAAATGGGAAACTTTGATGGTTTCCCATTATTTTTATTACCTGCAGCTTGTCAGGCAGGTTATTTACGATTCCTGGATTTGTCGTTCCTGACGTCCTGGTACTCCAGCCCTTCGTTGTAGATGCGCATGGCCTGGAGGCTCATCCCCATGCTCGAGTATCCGCCGTCGTGGAAGAGGTTCTGCATCGTAACCTTGCGCGTGAGGTCCGAAAAGAGCGTGATCACATAGTCGGCGCACTCGGCGGCGGTGGCGTTGCCCAGGGGCGACATCCTTTCGGCGAAGTCGAGCAGGTTTTCCATGCCCAGGATTCCCTGTCCGGCGGTGGTCATCGTGGGCGACTGCGAAACTGTGTTGATGCGGATGTTCTTTTCGCGGCCGTAGATGTAGCCGAAACTGCGTGCGATCGACTCCAGCATCGCCTTTGCGTCGGCCATGTCGTTGTAGCCGTAGAGAGTGCGCTGCGCCGCCACGTAGGTGAGCGCGACCACCGAACCCCACTCCTCTATGGCGTCGAACTTGCGGCAGGTCTGGATCACCTTGTGGAACGACATCGCCGACACATCGACGGTCTGGTGGTAGTAATTATAGTCCAAGTCGTCGTAACGGCGCCCCTTGCGCACGTTGGGCGACATCCCTATTGAGTGCAGCACGAAATCGAACTTGCCGCCCAGATATTCCGTCCCTTTCTGCACGAGGTTTTCGAGGTCGTCGACTTTGGTGGCGTCGGCCGGTATGACGATGGTGTCGTATTTTTCCGCCAGCAGGTCGATGTCGCCCATGCGCATCGAAACCGGGGTGTTGGTAAGCACGAACGAGGCACCCTCTTCAGCCGCCCGATCCGCCACTTTCCATGCTATGGATTTGTCGTTGAGCGCGCCGAAGATCAGTCCGCGTTTGCCTTTCAAAAGGTCGTATCCCATATTTTTTCTGTTTTATTCGGCGGTAAAGATAGTGAAAGTCGAATGCAGCGCCAAATTTCAGGATACGGCGGGCGGCGTTATATGTTCCGGCCCTGCGTCAGGCGGCGGTATCCCAGCGGAGTGTGCCCGGTGCTTTTGCGGAATGAGGTGAAGAAATATTCGTGGTTCTCGAATCCCAGACGGTAGGCGATCTCCTTGATGGGCATTTCGGTATTTGTCAGCAGCTCCTTCGCTTTACCGATTCTGTGCTCGTGGATATATTGCATGGGGGCGAAACCGGTGTATTCACGGAATATCTTGCGGAAACTCGAATAGCTCATATTGAGCCGCGCCGCGATGGTTTCGGGTTTAATATCGCGGTATTCCTCGGCGATGATGATCTTGGCGCGGTTGATGCGCCCCTCGACCTCGCTTCCGCCCAGCAGCCGGTTGCGGTCGGACGAATAGGATATGCCGAGCATCAGGTTGACGATGCCGGCAAGCACCTGCTGATAGGCCGAACGCTGTTCGATGGCGATGTCGATGGCGCGGCGGTAGAGCGACACGAGTTCGTCGTTGATGCCCGCTTTCAACACCGGCCTCTGGCGGCTGAAGAATCCGTTGGCGACTCGGTTGTCGATCACCTCGCCCGTAAAACCTATCCAGTATTCGTCCCATCCGGCGCGCGGATCGGGCCGGTAGTTGTGCCATTCGCCCGGAAAAAGCAGGAACATATTTCCCTCCGATATCGGTAAGGGTTTATCCCTGCCGGTGCTTTGCGCCGCGAATTCGCCGCGCCCCTTAACTATATACAGAAGCTGGTATTCGTCGAGCACCCTCCCTTTATTCGGCGAGAACAGATAGCGGGTGGGGTGGTTTCCCGGAGGATACGCCTCGCCCGGCCGCACGCTTTGAAAGCCGACGGAGTTTATCGTCAGCCCCCACAGGCGGTCGTTATCGTTGACGATCAGATATTTCAGATGCAGTGATTCTTCCATGAAAGCGGCGGACGGAACGGCGTTCTGTGTCCCGTCCGCACTGCTAATATACGGATTTTCGTTCAAGATTTAAAACAGCGAGGGGAAGAATACCGAGAATATCAGTATTACGATCCCTGCCGCCAATACGGCGATGGTGCGCCGGTTGCACCCCTTCCACTCATTGAGGATAAGTCCCCACACGTTCGAGAAGACGATGTTGAGCGACATCAGGATGCTCCACGAGAAGGCCAGCAGCACCGGCGAGGCGACAAGAAAACTCTTACCCATTTCGAGCCCGAAGAACTGCGAGTACCACAGCACCCCGGCCAAAGCGCAGAACAGCACGTTGTTCAGAAGGACGCCTTTATTGCGGTAGTCGCCGAAACTCTTGTTCTTTGCGTTCTGGAAGAGGCAGTACGAGGCGTTGGTCACGAAACCGCCCAGCGTTACCATCAGGATCACGGGAAGCCCGGCGAACAGAGGGCTTACACCCTGTGCCAATGCGGCCGCCTTGATGGGCGTTCCGGCGTTGAGCCCAAGGGCGAAACAAGCGCTCATCACCCCCGCCAGCAGAGCCACCAGAAGCCCTTTTGTCAGCGCGAAGTCCTTGATGGCCGCTTTTTTCTGCTCCTCGGTCATGCACTTCGCTCTCAGCGAACCGGCGAACCCGATCACCGTGATGCCTGCCAGCGTGACGCAGACGCCCAGCAGCAGGATCAACCCGTTGCCGCTGAATAGGTTGTCGCCCGCCATGATCGCGGGGATGAGCGTTCCGAAAGCCGAACAGGTCCCCAGCGAAATGCTCTGTCCGAGCGCCACGCCCAGGTAGCGCATG
>JAVBVG010000108.1:0-7460 GCA_031554415.1 Rikenellaceae bacterium
TTTGTCTAAAATTTATTCATCACATCTATTATGTCCATTTTTCGTGCTTTTTCCACCCGCCTCACTTGCCGTGGGAACCGCCACGCCTTCTTCGGCGGGCTAAAAAATCATCAAAAAGTTGGTTCATAATATTTTGTGCGAACAAAATTTAGACAAACTCTAAAACAATTTCAGTGCGGGCGTTATTTTGAATTCGAACGTATAGTCCGCATACGGTATCATATATTGCGGCAGCGGTTTGGCGCCCCACGAATTGACGCATCCGAGTCCCTGCTGCATTTTGTCGATGCAGAGGAACACCTGCGGCTGGCGCGGGATCTCCTGCGAATGTCTTTGTGTCTTGACAGCACCTTCGTCCAACGACTCCTGAGAATAGTGCAGCGCCGAAGCCGAGAACGGTTCCGCCGACGTGAATTCCAGCCCGCGTCCACCTAAATTGCACTGGTGCCACCAGCGGATATCCGTCTTGTTGCCTGTTTCCTGCGGGCGGATGTATGGATAGAACTGCTCATCGGCAGTCTGATGGTATATTCCCAGCGGCGACGACTCTTTGCGGTCGGAGTAATTTTCCCACGGGCCGCGGCCGTAGTAATTTATGCGGTCGAACTCTGCGGGCATCTCCATCCGCATCCCGAAACGGAGCATATCGGGCGCCTCCCCGCCTGCTTTCAGCGACTCTTTCACAACCATTTCGCCCGCATTGTTTATGCGGTATTCCAGTTCGAGCACACCCGATACTGCCGGGATGTCGTATGACGCCGACACGGTGACGATGCCGTCTGCCGCAGACCCTTCGAGCGATTTGAGTTTCATTTCGGGGTTGTCCCACACTCTGTTCTTTATCTGTGTCTGCGCTCCGAAATCGTTATCCGTCGGTGCGCGCCAGAAGTTGGGACGGAGCGACGAACCCTCTTCGAGACAGCTCCTCCCGCATATATCGTAACGGGTGATGAAGCCTGTGCTGCGGTTGAAATCCAGCCTCACATTGCCGCCCTCCACGATCAGGAAATGATAGTCGTTGTCGCGCACCGCTATTTCGCCCGCCGGGGTATAACGGTCTGCCATCCTCTTTTCGACCTTCATTTCGGGAGCCTCATATTCCCTCAATGTGAACTGCTGATACGCTGCGACGTGGCCTGCGGGCAGCATCGGTTCCGGGCTTTTCAGCGTGTATTTCACGTTGAGAAGAAGTTCGCCTTCGGCGGGGAGATCCGACGCGGAATATGGAAGCGCAACGGCCGCGGTCTGCCGGGGCCCCGCTTCGATACCGTCCGCCACGCCTCCCAGCACGGGCTGCCCGTCGCACAGTATCTCCCACGACAGCACGTAATTCGAAATGTCGCGGAACGAATATTCGTTATATATCTCCATGCCGTTTTCCGTCAGCGAGGTCCACACCGGCTGCTGCCAGTACTTCACTTCGTGCATATGCGGATTGGGTATGCGGTCGGGACTTATCAGTCCATTGTCGCAGAAGTTATAGTCGGATGCGTCGTAAGGGTTCCAGTCGCCGCCGTAGCCGTAGACCATCACGCCGTCTTTGCCCGTTTTGCGCTGGCTTTGATCGACAAAGTCCCAGATGAATCCGCCCTGGTACGACGGATATTTGCGTATGAGGTCCCAGTACTCGGCGAATCCGCCCATCGAGTTACCCATAGCGTGGGCGTATTCGCATTGTATAAGGGGTTTGGCCGGGTTTTCGGAGCAATACTTCTCGCACCCCTCGTAATCGCGGTACATGGGGCAGACGATATCCGTATTGCGGGTGTCGTAATTATATACGGCCTGCTCATACTGCACCGGCCGCGTCGGATCATATGATTTTATCCAGTCGTAGCAGGCGCTGAAGTTCGGTCCGTCCCCGGCCTCGTTGCCCAGCGACCAAATTACGACCGACGGATGGTTGATGCTGCGGAAGACGTTCCTTTGGTTCCTTTCCAGGTGCGCCTTGGCATACGCGGGATTCTTTGCGAGCGAGCTGTCGCCGTACCCCATGCCGTGCGACTCCACGTTGGCCTCGGCGACAAGGTACAGGCCGTACCGGTCGCACAGTTCGTACCAGCGGTTGACGTCCGGGTAATGGCACGTGCGGACGGCGTTGAAATTATTCTCTTTCAGTATACTGATGTCCTGCAGCATCCGCTCTTCGGTCATCACGTACCCCATATCGGGGTCCATTTCGTGGCGGTTGACCCCTTTCACAAGGATGTATTGTCCGTTGACTTTCAGCAGGCCCTCCTCGATGGTCACGTTGCGAAAACCTGTTTTCAGGAGGATCGTTTCCAGGACTTTTCCCGACGGTTCCGACAATGTCGCCGTCACGGAGTAGAGATTGGGGGTTTCCGCTGTCCACGGTTTCACTTCGCCCGCATCGAGGGCAAATGAAACGCTCTTTCCGCCCGCTTTGCTTTGGTGCGACGCCACGGTGTTGCCGTTGCTGTCCTCCACTTTAAGGGCGAATACCGAACCGGCGGCTTTCGATGAAAGATCGACTTTCACGTCGAGCTGTCCGCGAGTGTAATCGTCGGTCAGGGAGGCATCCATCCGGATGTCGGCGATGTGCTTTTCGGGCCTCGAGTATAGATAGCAGTCGCGCCCCACGCCTGAGAAGCGGAAAAAGTCCTGGTCTTCGAGATATGTGCCGTCGCACCAGCGGAAGACCTGGAACGCTATGAGGTTCTGGCCCGGCTTGACGTATTTCGTGATGTCGAATTCGGCCTCCAGCTTGCTGTCCTCGCTGTAACCCACATATTTGCCGTTGACCCACAGGTAGATATTCGAGGTTACCGACCCGAAATGGGCGATCACGCGCTGTCCGTTCCAGCCGGCGGGGATATTCACCGTGCGGCGGTACGAACCGACATGGTTTTCGGCGACCGGCACATTGGGCGGGTCGTTGCGGAACTGGTTGCGCCACGCATATCCTATGTTGACATATACGGGATCGCCGTAGCCGTTCGCTTCCCAAAGCCCGGGAACATTCATTGTCCCCCAGCTTTTGTCGTCGTAATCCGTCCGGAAGAAATCCGTCGGGCGTTGGCCGGAATCTCTGACCCACAGGAAATTCCATGTGCCGTTCAGCGACAGGAAGCGTTCCGAAGACGCTTTGCCGCCCGCGGCCGCTTCCGGCGATTCGTAGGCGAAATAATTGGAGTGCATCGGCAGCCGGTTCACCTCGTTGATCTCCGGGTCGCGCCATTCGTTCCCCTGTCCGTGCAGGCCGCCCGCCGCGATCACGGCAAAGGCTGTCATCAATAATTTCTTCATTAGTTTTTTGTTTAGGTACGTTATATCTTTTTCATTCTGAGTTTGAGGTTGCCTATTTTCACGCCGGCAAATACCTTAAAAACAATCAATGGATCTCTCCGGACTGTTTGAGGCGGAAAAGACGCAGAATGGACAAACGCAAAGGTAGTATTATTCCTGTTTCGGCAATAGATCAGATGCTTTATGACAGTTAGGGATATGCGGTTTCTTTATAAAATCGACTATCAATCATGAAATACGGCGCCTGCCGTAAACATGCAAACGCCGTATCCCATTTAACCTGAAACCACTATTTCACAATCCCTATCTCATCCGGAAATACCTGCTTGTTTATCATATCCTCAAAGTCCTCTATGGTGATCTCCAGAAACCGATCTCAAGGCCTACGGAAATGCGATAACCGTTTCCGGAACGGATGTCTATGTCGCGGGCTGCGAATTCACCGCATACCGCAACGTGGGCAAGGTTTGGAAGAACGGCGGCATGCTCTGGACTCTCGGCAAGGCGGACCATGACTCTGCGGCCAACGCCATTTACGTCGTACCAAAAAAATAATGGTTCCCGAAAGCGGAGAAACGGAACGCAGAGACTTTGAATGCCTTGTATGGCACGCTCCGCCGCAACTGCACCGTCAAATCAATTTCTGCTCGATCGCCTGAAGGACCATGTCGACGCTGTTGCGGGCCTGGAATTTTAGCAGCAGGTTCTTGCGGTAGGTTTTAACGGTCTCTTCGCTTAACAGGATCATCCGTGCTATCTCCGGATTGGAATAACCCCTTGCGATCAGCTGGAGCATCTCTTTTTCACGTGCCGTCAGCCATACGGTTTCAGCCGTGCACCTTCTTTTCATCATCCTCTCTACCTCATCGCAAAGGAAGACCTTGCCGTTGTAAACCGCTTCTATACCTTCTATTACCTCTTCGATCAGCGCGTTCTTCAGCACATATCCCCTTGCCCCGTTATATAGAGCGCGGCGGGGAATCGATATTTCTCCGAAACTGGTCAGTATCAATATCTTCAATTCCGGGTACAACTTCTTCAGTTCGGTGCAGAATTCCACCCCGTTGCCGTCCGGCAGATGGATGTCCAGCAGGAGCACGTCGGGAAGCAGGCGGGCAAGCCCCATGCGGCATTCGGCCAGAGAGTTGTATGTGTCGACGACCGTCGCGATGCCGGATTCATCTATGGCTTTTGTCAAACCCTCGACCAGCATACGGTGGTCGTCAGTGATGGCTACCTTGATCATACACTTAAAAAGAGTTACACCTCTTCGCTACTATAGTTTTCAAGCTGCGGCTCGTACAAATGTAAAATATTATCCATTTGTCCGCTCCCCCCTTTTGGGGGTTTCGTATGCCTGATAATACAGTTCTGGAAAAACTCCCATAAAGGGGGGTGTTTTCATAGGCGTGGAGAATGTAGCTTTGTATTGTAGTCCACACGATTACCTGTATGACCCGACACACTTTCGAACGCTAATCCATAAAATCCCGCGCAATGAAAAAAACTCTATTATTTGCGGCTTTGCTGTTCTTTGCGGCAGCGGCCGGCGCACAGCACAATGTGTTTTTCCCAACCAAACAGGGGACGGTTCAAACCTTCGCCCAGAAAGACGGCAAGGGCAAGACCACGGGCTATACCCGCCAGTCGATCGACAACGTAGCGGGCGGCGCCGACGACCTGACGGTCGATTACACCTGCGAGGTGCTCGACGCGAAAATGAACCTGACCAGCGAGTACAGCAAGTTCAAATGCTCCATGCACATCGTGGACGGGCTGGTGGCCTTCGACCTGAAGGATTTCGCCGCCCCGATCATAGCCACATCCAACGGGATGAAGGTCGAGGTAACCGGCGTCCCCCAGCAACTCGCGGGCAACCTCAAACCCGGCGACAAGATCAAGGATGCCAATGTGCTGGTCTCGATCGACGCGGGCTTCATGAAGATCAAAAGCTCGATCGCCATAACGAACGCCGAATGCGTCGGAGTGGAAGATGTGACCACTCCGGCCGGAACGTTCAGTTGCTGCAAAGTCGTTCAGGATCAGAACACCACCGCGATGGGGATGTCCATCAAAGGCAGGAGCACGGCCTGGTATGCCCATGGGGTCGGGATGGTCAAATGCGAATCATACGACGACAAGGGCAAACTCGTATCGGTCAACGAACTGTTCTCGGTCAAATAATAACTCACGCTTTATGAAACGTAATCTGATACTGGCTGCGATGCTGTTGCTTTTCGTGCAGGCATCTGCCCAAACTCCGCGCGAACTGTGGAACCGGATCCCTGCGGCGGCCGACAACACCGACGTGTGCAGGACCGACACGGCCAAGGTCCGGCGCTACCTCGAATCGCTCGACGCTTTTGTAAGGCAAGCCGATGCCCGGATCGACGCTGTCGCCAGGGAGGCCGGCTCCAAAACGGATGCGATGCGCACCGAGGCGGCGGGAAACATCCCGGCTTCCGCGCGCAATGCCCAATACGATGCCGCAGTCGCCGCGCGCCTGGAGGGTATGAGCGAGGAGCAGCGCGAAGCCGAAGGCAAGAAGATGGCCGAGCAGGCTTTCGGGTTGAACACGGGCGACATGGACAAGATGGCCAAGAAGCTGGAGAACGCCACCGAAGAGGAGAAGCGGGCCGCGGTCATGCAGATGATCTCCGGCATAGACCTGTCGAAACTGGGGGCGTCCTCCTACGCCGTACCCGATGAAGACCGACTTGCCGCCGCGGAGACGATCTTCCTGCAAATAGCGGAACTGAACATCGGCGAGAACGGGAAGGCGACGGCCAGGGCAATGAAGGCCCAGTCATCGCTCGACAGCTACAGAAAGGCTTACCGCGAAGCTTCGCAGCGGGCGCTGGAGAACTTCGAACCTTACCGCGGAACCGAGTGGGACGAAAACGCCCCGGAGGTCAGGAGCCACAATTACCGCAACTTCTGCAACCACTATTGCCCGGCCGTTACTCCGGTCTCCGTCAGCTACATGAACGCAAATATAGCCGACCTGGCCGACATGCTCGACTTCTACGAGCGGCGCGAGGCGCTGAACCGGCAGCTTGCCGAAGCCGATCCTACCGAAATGAACCGCCAGGCCGCCCGGATCGACATGGCCGCGGGCTACGAGTGCGTCCGCAAGTATGCCATAGAGCTCAAGCGCCGCTATGAATCCTACTACTGGATCGCCAAACGGTACGGCGGCTCCGCCCCCGCCTACGACAACAATACGCCGGGCGATATGCAGGTCAGGTATTAGGCAAGAGGGCGGACTACCGGACGGAACAAAAACAACTAACCTTCAAAATAAAATGCCATGAAAAAAATTCTGATCCTTACCATCTTTGCAACTTCTCTACTGGCGGTATCCTGCGGCAGCAGGAACAAACAACAGAAAGCCGAACAGGACAAACTGACCGAAGAGGTCATGGAGATCGCCGACATCAAAGACGTCAGCGCCGGCAATTGGGTGGACAACGAGTACACGAAAATGGTGCCCAAGCCCGACATGACGGTCAGCCAGTCGGCCGGCACCGGATTCGGCTACAGCGTGGTTTTCAGCGGCGCCACCACCCGCGACCAAATGAAGGCCTACGCCGAGAAACTGAAAGAGGCGGGATTCAACGTCGATCCCCGCACCTCGGATGACAGCGACATGTATACGTTCTGGGCGAAGAATGCCGACGACTGGCGGGTGCAGTTGACTGTAACATCCTCCGCCAACAACCTGCTCATCTCGAAACCTGGCGAAATGTAAGAGCCCGTTTAAAATATCGCCATTAAAACCAGATGCCATGAACCTTATTGAAAGAGTAAAAAACATCATTGTCGAGCCCAAAAAAGAATGGCCTGCGATCGACTCGGAAAACACCCCGCATATCAAGGTCGCTACCGGATACCTGCTGTGGCTGTCGCTGATCCCCGCCGTAGCGATATTCATCGGCTGGGGGCTTATCGGTCACAGGGTGCTCGGCGTACACGTCGGCGGGAGTATCGCTTTCGGGCTCAAACAGGCCGTGTCGCAGCTCATCTCCGTTATGGGCGGGGCGTATCTCACCGCGTTCATTTTCTACCTGCTGGCGCCGAGTTTCGGGTCGCAGAAGAATTTCGACAAGGCGTTCTCGCTGGCGGCCTACTGCTACACGCCGATCTGCATCGGCGGTATATTCTACATCCACTGGAGCATCTCGTTCCTGGCC
>JAVBVG010000024.1:0-12186 GCA_031554415.1 Rikenellaceae bacterium
GGGAAGCTCCACGACGGCCTCCTTGATGACCTCGCCGTAGCCCTCTTCGGGCTTGAGCGTGAATTTGAATTCGGCGCCCGGCTCCAATCCGGCGATGGCCTCTTCGAATTTCGGCAGCAGCATACCCATACCGTAAGCGAATGCCAGCGGCTGTCCGGGCTGCGACTGGTCGGCTACACGGCCGTCTACTTCGAGTTTGTAGTCGAGCGATACAAAAGTGTTTTCTCCAATTTTCATTTTATCCGTATTAAGTGTTTTTATTTTCATTATTCTTTTTACCGTCATTGCGAGGAGTTCCCTCCGCGATGCGTTCGGGACAGGCTCCGGCGACGCGGCAATCCAGTTTGACAAAATGCCGGATTGCTTCGCATACGCTCGCAATGGCGTTGCAATTTTTATTCCTCGAGGCTGCACCAGGTGCAGACCAGGTTGCGGTCGCCGTACCCCCCGTCGATCTTCGAGACATAGGGGAAGAACTTCGACGCCCTCACCCACCCTATGGGAAACGCCGCCTGTTCGCGGCTGTAGGGGTGGCTCCATTCGCCCGCGATCTCGGCCGCGGTGTGGGGCGCGTTGACGACGGGATTATCCGCCTGTCCCTCACTGGCGGCCTTCTCGCACTCGCGTTTTATTTCGATCATCGCCTCGATGAAACGGTCCATCTCGGCCTTCGCCTCGCTCTCGGTGGGTTCTACCATGAACGTGTCGTGGACCGGGAACGAAAGCGTCGGGGCGTGGAAACCGTAATCCATCAGGCGGCGCGCCACGTCGGCGACCTCCACGTTGTAGTCGCGTTTGAAATTCTGCAGGTCGAGGATCATCTCGTGGCCCACGCGGCCGTTCTCCCCGCTGTAAAACGTACGGAACTCGCCCTCTATTGCCCGGGCCATGTAATTGGCGTTGACGATGGCCATTTCGGTTGAAAGGCGCAGGCCTGCCCCTCCAAGCATTTTGACATAGCCATAGGTGATGGGCAGCAGCAGCGCGCTTCCGTAAGGCGACGACGCGACCGCCGTGATGCCGTCCGAACCGCCCGTCTGCACCACCGGATGCGACGGCAGGAACGGTTTCAGGTGTTCGGCGACGCATATCGGGCCTACGCCGGGGCCGCCGCCGCCGTGGGGCATTCCGAAAGTCTTGTGCAGGTTCAGGTGGCAGACGTCCGCGCCGATGTAGCCGGGATTCGTAAGTCCGACCTGGGCGTTCATATTCGCGCCGTCCATATAGACCTGCCCGCCTGCCTCGTGCACAGCGTCCACGATCTCACGGATGCGGCTCTCGAAAACGCCGTGGGTCGAGGGGTACGTTATCATAACCCCGCAAAGCTCCGCCGCGTGTTCTTCGGCCTTCGCTTCCAGGTCGGCGGCATCGATATTTCCACGTTCGTCGCACGCGACGACGACTATCTTCATCCCGGCCATCGCCGCCGACGCGGGATTGGTCCCGTGGGCCGACGAGGGGATGAGTATTATATTGCGGTAGCCCTGCCCGCGGCTCTGGTGGTATGCGCGGATGACCATAAGACCCGCGTACTCGCCCGCCGCGCCCGAATTGGGCTGCAGCGAACAGGCCGCGAAACCGGTTATAATTGAAAGGTCTTTTTCGAGTTCGACGATCATTTCCATGTAGCCCCCGGCCTGGTCGGCGGGAGCGAAGGGGTGCATATTCACGAAACCGGCGAGGCTCAGCGGCATCATCGAAGCGGCCGAGTTGAGTTTCATCGTGCAGGAACCCAGCGAGATCATAGAGTCGGCGAGCGAAATGTCGCGCAGTTCCAGACGCTTGATGTAGCGCATCAGCTCGGTTTCGGTGCGGTATCGTTTGAAGACATCTTCGGTCAGGATCGCGCTCGCGCGGCGCAGGTCCTTCACCGGGAATTCTCTGTTTTCCTCGACTTTAACGCTTTTCGGGGCTTTCACTCCCATCGCCGCCGCGAAGATCGCGACGACTTCGGTGACCTCGGCCGCCGTCGTGAGTTCGTCGAAACTCATGCGGACGCGATTGCCCGGCGCGTAATAGAAATTGATGCCGTTTTCGAGCGACTCCTGCTGGATCACGGAAACCTCGGCCTCGACCTCGAGCGTGTCGAAGAAGTTCTCCGAAGCCAGCTCGTAGCCCATCGATTTCAGTGCATCCGCAACGGCAGAAGTGTGGTCGTAGATGTGCTGCGCAACACGGCGCAGACCCTCAGCGCCCTGATATACAGTATAAAATCCGGCCATCGAGGCCATCAGCGCCGAAGCCGTGCAGATGTTCGAAGTGGCGCGTTCGCGCTTTATGTGCTGTTCGCGCGTCTGGAGCGCCATGCGCAGCGCCTTGTTGCCCAGGCGGTCGACAGAAACGCCGATGATGCGGCCCGGAAGGTTGCGCTTGAAAGCGTCCCGCGTCGCGAAATAACCCGCGCTCGGACCGCCGAATCCCATCGGTATGCCCCACCTCTGCGTCGAGCCGACTGCTATATCCGCGCCCCACTCCCCGGGGGCTTTCAGCATCGCCAGAGCAACGACATCGGCCGCGACCGTCACCAGCGCGCCCTTTTCGTGGGCCTTCGCGGTGAACGCCCCGTAATCCCTCACGTCGCCGCTGGCCGCCGGATACTGCACCAGCGCGCCGAACTCGCGGCCGCTGAACTCATATCCGGCGAAATCGTCGGAAACTATCTCGATCCCGAACGGCTCGCTGCGCGTCAAAAGCACGTCGAGCGTCTGCGGGAATATGTTTTCGTCGACAAAAAGCACGTTTCGGCCCTCTTTCACGGCGTCGCGCGAACGCAGCGAGTACATCATCAGCATCGCTTCGGCAGCCGCGGTGCCCTCGTCTAACAGCGAGCAGTTGGCTATCTCCATGCCTGTCAGCGAAACCACAGCCGTCTGGAAATTTAACAGAGCCTCCAAACGCCCCTGCGAAACCTCGGCCTGGTAAGGCGTGTAGGAGGTGTACCACGCGGGGTTTTCAAACACGTTGCGCATGATCGCGGCCGGGGTCGAGGTTGGATAATACCCCATCCCGATGAACGAGCGGAACTGGCGGTTGCGCGCGGCAAGCTCCCGGATATGGGCCGCGAATTCGACCTCGGTCATCCCCTCTTCGGGCAGCGCGAGGCGTTTTTTGAGCCTGATGTTCGACGGTATCACCTGTGAGATGAGCTCCTCGACGCTTTTTACGCCTATGACGGAAAGCATCGCGCGCATCTCCTCCTCCGAGGCCGCGCCGATGTGGCGGTTGTAGAATTTGTCAACTGACATATATGATTGGCAGATGGCTAAATATTAGACGGAATTTAGTCCCGCAAAGCTACTACAAAATAATGAAAGATGAAAAATGAGAGATGAAAGATTATGGTGCGGCAGATGCCGCGATTTTTTTTTAAAAATGAAATCGTTTTTCACTTTTTACTTATAATTTTTCATATTCCATTTTTCATCAGTATTTGAAGCTGCTTCCGCCGATGAATTCGCGCAGGATCGAGGTCGGTGGAACCTCCTCCGAGGGGATCGTCACGAAATAGTCGAGCAGTTTCAGCAGCCGCTGCGCCTCGCCGTATTCGGGAATGGTGTTGGGAACGCTCCTCAGCAGCGGCACGACGTAGTTCTTCAGCACCGGCATCTCGTAGAAGAGCGCCGAATTGAACATCACGTCGGCATTCTCCTGATAGGGGAAAATGTATTTTTCCTCCCCCTTGCGCACGCTCTGCCACCTTTTGAGCGTCGCCGAGGCGTCGGCCCCGCGCGTGACGTTGTCGCGCACCATGCGGCGTATCAGGCGGTTGTCGGTCGTCGGGATACGCGACAGGTTGTCCATCGAGATAGACGTCAGCGCCGAGAGGTATATGCGGAATTTCATATCGTCCTCCAGTTCATCTGTAAGGCGCGGATTGAGCGCGTGGATACCCTCGACCAGCAGGATCGACTTCTCGTCGAGTTTCAGCGGGGAGTCGTGCCACAGCCGCTTGCCGGTGATGAAATCGTAGCGCGGAATGTCGCAGCTCGCGCCCGCGATCAGCTGTTTGAGGTGGTCGTTGAAGGTGGCGTGGTCGATGGCGTCGAAAGCCTCGTAATCGTATTCGCCGTGTTCGTCGCGCGGGGTTTTGTCGCGCTCCACGAAGTAGTCGTCGAGCGAAATGAGCACCGGCGTCAGACCCAGTATCCGCAGCTGGATGCCGAGCCTTTTGGCCGTGGTGGTCTTGCCGCTAGACGAGGGGCCCGACATCAGCACCACCCTGGTGCCTTTCAGCAGGTTGGCCTCGTAGATCGAGTCGGCGATGCGGGCGAGGTTCTTCTCGTGGAAACCCTCGGCCACCTTTATCAGGTCGCTCGCCTCGCCCCCGAGTATGCGGGTGTTGAGCGAACCGATGTTCGACACCCCCATGACCGCCACCCACGCCTTGTACTCCTGGAAAACGTCGAACATCTTCTGCTGGGGCACCATCTTGTTGAGCGTCGCGGGGTGGGTGCGCTTGGGTATGGCGATATACATCCCGTGGTAGTAAGGGCGCAGGTCGTAGAGGCCCAGATAGCCGGTCGAGGGGGCGAGCGCGCCGTAGAAATAGCCAACTATATCGTCCAGAGTGTACATCGAAACATACAACCGCGGGCGGGTTTTCAATAAGGAAATCTTATCGTCGTAACCCAGCCGCGCGTAGCTCTCCTCGGCCTCCCGGTAGAGCACCTTGTCGCGCTCGATTGGGATGCCGTCCTCGATGAGTTCCGACATACGCACCTTGATTTTGTCGATCGTCTCCTGCGACACCTGGTCCATACCCTCGATCTCGGAGTAGAACCCCCTTGACACCGAGTGCTTGACATAGAATTTGCGCTCGGGCCACAGGTCGCGGATCGCCTTGCTGAGCGTGAAGATCAGCGTGCGCTCGTAGACGCGGTGCCCTTCGAAATGGGTGATGTCGATGAAGCGCACCGAAACCGGCTCGTAGATCACGTAGGAGAGCTCTTTTATCTTATTGTTGACGTATGCCGCCAGATAGGGATTGGGATTGCCGTTCTTCAGCCGGACGACTATGTCGAGCAGCGGCGTGCCCATGTCGACAAATATCGCGCGGTCCTCGTTCTCGCAGATTATCCTGATCTTTTTTCCTTTCATTGCTGATTGTCGTTCTGTAAGTTTGCAGAATATAGGATGCGCCTCGGACAAGAAAAATAAAATTTTCTTGCCTCTCGGCTTTCACTATATTTGGTAAAAGTACGGTTTTTGTTAACTTTGAACAATAGTTATTTCAAAAACGGGGCCATGAAAAGAACTTTTTTACACAATATCGGAATAGTTGCCGTTGCGGCAGCGTTAATGCTGGCCGCCTGCGCGCCGCGCGAACAGAAAGTGATAATCGTCGCCACCAACGACATGCACGCAGCGATCGACAACTTCCCGCGGCTGGCTACGCTGGTCGAACAGCTCCGCGTGGAGAACGGCGGGCGGGTGCTGCTGGTCGACGCCGGCGACCGCTGGACCGGCAATCCCTTCGTGGACCTCGCCGAGAAGCCCCTCTCCCCTATCATCGAAATGATGAACGAACTGGGCTACAACCTCGGCACGCTGGGCAACCATGAATTCGACCGGGGGCAGCCGCTGTTAGAGGAGCGCATCCGCGAAATGAATTTTCCCGTTGTGTGCGCCAACATCGAGGTCGGCGAGGGTGCCGATCTGAGTTATATCCCGCCATTCGCTTTCATCGAGGCGGGCGGAATCAAGTTCGCTTTCCTGGGCCTCGTGACCAATTTCACGCAGTTCCACCGCCCGGAAGGGAAGGCCGAAAATTTCAAGGGGCTGACTTTTCCCGACATTTACGCTACGGCAGAAAAATACGCCTGGCTGCGCGACAGCTGCGACGTTTTCGTGGGGCTGACCCACATCGGCGACGATGCCGACAGGGAGCTTGCACGGCGTCTTCCGTCGCTCGACATTATAATAGGCGGACACTCGCACACGGTGATAAAGGAGGCCGAGCGGATCGGCAGCACCCTTGTCACGCAGGCGGGAAGCAAACTGCGCTACGCCGGGGTGACGACCGTTACGAAAAACAGGAAAGGAATAACCGTCGAGAACCGCCTCGTGGCGCTCGACACCATCCCGCCCTCGCAGTACTACGCCGAAATGGTCGAACGCTACAACGCCAACGCCGAACTGCGGGCGCCCATAGGCGAAACCGCCGCGCCTTTCAATAAGGACGGCATAGTGAATATGGAGACCGATGCGATCCGCGCAAAAACCCGCGCCGACGCCGCGTTATACCATATCGGCGGGGTCCGCATCGATACGCTCGACGGCCCCGTCAGCACGGCCGACCTTTTCAGCCTGGAGCCCTTTATGAGCGAGATCTACACGCTGCAGATGACGCCCGGACAGATCAAGGGGCTTATAATGAATAAATTCAACGACACTATAAATCCCAAGGAGTCGCACGGACCCGATCTTTTTCCTTCGGGATTCACCTACACGGTCATCACCGATGCGGCCGGAGAGGCGGTCGACGTGAAATTCGGCAGTTTCGAACGGAAGTCATACCTCGTCGCGATGCCCGACTACATCTACAAGAACTACAAGTTCGACCGTTCGGCCGACGTGCGCGAAACGGGACTTCAAGTGACGGACATCATGAAAGAGTATATCGAAAACAACTCCCCGCTGAAGCCCGATAACAACAGGAAGATAAGGATAGAGTGAACCGGCGCGGGTGAAGTTCCTGCGCCGATAACCGGCGTCCGGACGGGCGCCGGCACCGCTATATCGCCAGGTCGGACTCGCGGATGTGCTTCAGGGACGCCCTGCGCAGAAAGATCGCCCCGAAAGTAACCACCCCGCAGCGCCCGATGAACATCAGCAGGATAAGGATGATTTTGCCGGCCACGGTCAATTCGCCAGTGATCCCCATGCTCAGCCCCACTGTGCCGAGCGCAGAGGAAGCCTCGAAAAAGAGTTCGGTGAGCGAATGCGGCTCGATGAAACAGAGCAGCATCAGGCCGAGGAAGAGCAGCGCTGTGTATATGGTGAAAGCCGCTATCGCCGCGTCGGCGCGGTATGACGGGATCGCATTGCCGAAAATGGTAACCTTTTCGCGGTGGCTCAACTTGCTCGACACGAGCCCTGCGATGGCCGTTACCGTAGTCGATTTGAGCCCGCCGCCCGTGCCCGAAGGCGAAGCCCCTATGACCATCAGCAGGATCAACACCATCAGCGCGCCCGAAGAGAACGCGCCCAGCGGCACAGAGTTGTAGCCCACGGTGGTCATGGCGGACATGGCCTGAAAGAACGACACCAGCAGCCTGTCGCCCACGGCGAACTCCCGGATGGAGGGTTCGGCGAAAAATATGGCCGCAGTGCCCAGGACGGCCATGGCGAGGGTGGCGGTGAGGATGATCCTGCTGGTAAATGTGATCTTATAGCCGCGCGCGGTGACCTTTTTCCACAGGTCGACCACTACGATGAAACCGATGGCGCCCAGATAGCTTAGCGCCGAGATGATCAGGTTGATGCCCGTGTTGAAACGGAATCCCTCCATACTGTCGGGGAAAGGGCTGAGGCCTGCTGTGCAGAATGAAGAGATGCTGTGGAACAGCGCGTTCCACACGGCGTTGGGGGTGCCTTCGCAAATGAAACACGGAAGAAGCAACAGGAAGCCCGCTATTTCGGTGATGAGCGTGAAGCGTATGGTAACCTTGACCAGTTCGCGCAGCGAGATGTCGGACGGACGCGCCAGCGCCGTGTCGATGACGCTGCGGCCCGTTGGGTTGATGTGATGGAACGAGGCGAGCATGATGTAGGAACTGAGGGTCATGAAACCCAATCCCCCGATCTGGATGAGCCCCAACAGCACCATCTGCCCGAAAATCGTGTAGTCGGCAACAGCTCTGGTCGCAAGACCGGTGGTGGAGAGCGCCGAAGTGGCGTTGAAAAGATGGTCTATGAACCCGATGTCCGTCCGCACGGCGAAAGGCAGGCAAAGCGCCAGGGTGCCTGCCGCCACATAAAGCAGGTAGCCGAGCGCTATGCGCAATTCCGGGTTGCGGGAAGTGGTTGCCGACAGTAACAGCCTGAGAAAGCTGATTTTGGCGATCCGTTTCATTCTGCTTGTCCAATTAAAAACCGGTATATCGGGAACAAATATATAGGGTAATGCCTGCCGTTGTACCCGGAACCGGCCAAATTATTAAAAATACTTACTAATCCGTTTAAACCATAATAATTTACGGATGCGGATCGGTTTCATTTGTATATCCTGAATTTTATCAATATCTTTGCATCCCAATTCGCGTATACGCGCGAGGTAATAGGTGGAATTTTTACCACTGTTCATTAACAATTAACCATTAATCGGCGATTGCATCGCACCGCAACAAATGTCAGAAAACAAAAACCAGGCTGTCAGCAACGAAAATTTCGACTGGAACGCCTACGAGAACGACCTCGACCTCTACTCCAAATCCAAGGAAGAAATCGCGAAAGAGTATGATGAAACCCTCTCCAACGTCGTCGAAGGCGAAGTCGTCGAAGGCACCGTCATCGGACTCAACAAACGCGAAGTGGTGGTCAACATCGGCTACAAATCCGAAGGCATCATCCCCATCACCGAATTCCGCTACAACCCCGAACTCGCAGTGGGCGAAAAAGTCGAGGTGTTCGTCGAAAGCGCCGAGAACAAAAAAGGCCAGCTGATCCTTTCGCACAAGAAGGCCCGCCAGCTCAAGAGCTGGGACCGCGTCAACCAGGCGATGGACAACGACGAGATCATCAAGGGCTACATCAAGTGCCGCACCAAGGGCGGTATGATCGTCGACGTATTCGGAATCGAAGCGTTCCTCCCGGGTTCGCAGATCGACGTCAAACCCATCCGCGACTACGACATCTACGTCGACAAGACCATGGAATTCAAGGTTGTAAAGATCAACCAGGAGTACCGCAACGTGGTCGTTTCGCACAAGGCGCTCATCGAGGCCGAACTCGAACAGCAGAAGAAGGAGATCATCTCGAAGCTCGAAAAAGGACAGATACTGGAAGGTACCGTCAAGAATATCACCACCTATGGCGTATTCATCGACCTGGGCGGCGTGGACGGCCTTATCCACATAACCGACCTCTCGTGGGGCCGTGTGAACCATCCCGAAGAGGTCGTACAGCTCGACCAGAAGCTCAATGTCGTTATCCTCGATTTCGATCAGGACAAAAAACGCATCGCGCTGGGCCTTAAACAGCTGACCGCACATCCGTGGGACGCCCTGAGCAAAGACCTTAAGGTCGGCGACAAGATCAAGGGCAAAGTGGTCGTTATGGCCGATTACGGCGCGTTCGTGGAGGTCGCTCCCGGCATCGAGGGGCTGATCCACGTTTCGGAAATGAGCTGGAGCCAGCACCTCCGCTCGGCGCAGGACTTCATGAAGGTCGGCGACGAAGTGGAAGCGGTTATCCTCACGCTCGACTACGACGACCGCAAAATGTCGCTCGGAACCAAGCAGCTCACACCCGATCCATGGGACGGCATCGAAACCCGCTACCCCATAGGCAGCGTACACACCGCCAAAGTGCGTAACTTCACCAACTTCGGCGTCTTCGTCGAGATCGAGGAAGGCATCGACGGCCTGATCCACATCAGCGACCTGTCGTGGACCAAAAAGATCAAACACCCGGCAGAATTCACCCAGATCGGCGCCGACATCGACGTCGTGGTTCTCGAAATAGACAAGGAAAACCGCCGCCTGAGCCTCGGCCACAAGCAGCTGGAAGAAAATCCCTGGAACAAGTTCGAGAATATTTTCACCGTCGACAGCGTTCACGAAGGCACCATCACCGAGATGAACGAAAAGGGCGCGGTAGTATCGCTTGGCGAAGACGTGGAAGGTTTCGCACCCGCACGCCAGCTCACCAAGGAAGACGGATCGGCCCCGAAAGCCGGCGACGTCCTGCCGTTCCGCGTGACCGAATTCTCGAAGGCCACCAAGCGCATCATCCTGTCGCACGTCCGCACCTACGAAGAGGCCCGCCGCGCTGCAGACAACGCCGTCAAGGCCGAACGCAAAGCGGAATCCGACGAAACCAAATCCTCGGTCAAGAAGGTGAACGCCTCGGTCGAAAAGACCACCCTGGGCGACCTCTCCGCTCTCGCGGAACTGAAGGCCAACATGGAAGAGGCCGAAGCCGCCAAACCGGCGAAAAAGGCTCCTGCAAAGAAAGCCGCCGCAACAGAGGAAGGTGAAGCCGAGGCCGCTAAACCGGCGAAAAAGGCTCCCGCCAAGAAAGCCGCCGCCGTAAAGGAAGCAGCCGAAGAGGCCGTTGCCGAAGCTAAGGAAGAAGAAAAGGCCGAGTAAGGCTTACTCTGACGGCGCAGGCGAAAAAAATCGTCTGCGCCGTTTTTTATGCCGACTATGACGGCGACGCTGTGCCGATAGTTAAATATCTGTAAAAATTTTTATCATTAAATCGCCGTCGGCGTTCCGACCTGTGGGAATGAGGTTTGAGGTTACCATATTAGGCAACAGTTCGGCGTCGCCCACCGCATACAGACACCACTCTGCTCACGTACTCAATGTGCGTGAGCAGTTTTTTTTGGTGGACTGCGGCGAAGGGACCCAGTCGCGACTGATGCGGGCGGGAGTGTCGCCCCTGAAGATCAACGCGGTGTTTATCAGTCACATCCACGGCGACCACATCTATGGACTACAGCCTTTCATCTCCAGTCTGGGGTTGATGGGCAGGAAAGCCCCGCTGAAAATCTTCGGCCCGGCGGAACTGGGGCGGATGCTCGATTTTTTCCAGAACGACTTCGGACATCCGGTCGATTTCGAGTTAGTGTTCACGCCGGTCGACACCACGAAAAACCTGCTCGTCTACGAGAACAAGTCGATGGAGGTGTGGTCGGTGCCGCTGCGCCACCGCGTTCCGACGACGGGCTACCTGTTCCGCGAGAAACAGGGCGAGCCGAATGTCCGCAAGGAGGCGATCGAACGGTACGGCCTCGGCATCGCGCAGATCGTCGCGGCGAAAAGGGGTGAAAATATTACGCTGGAGGACGGCCGCGTGGTCCCGAACAGCGAACTGACTTTCTACGCCGCCGCCCCGCGCAGTTACGCCTGGTGCAGCGACACGCAGCCGTCGGGCAAGGTCGTTTCGATCGTCCGGGGCGTCGACCTGCTCTACCACGAGGCCACATTCGCCGAGGCCGAAAAGCGGATGGCGAAGGAAACGGGACACTCGACCGCCGCGCAGGCCGCGAAAGCCGCCCTCGGCGCCGGAGCGGGCAAACTTATCATCGGGCACTTCTCGTCGAGATACAAGGACCTCGGCGTGCTCCAGGACGAGGCGCGCTTGACTTTTCCCGAAACATACCTCGCCGAAGAGGGGAAGACATTTTCAGTTCCGCTCAAAAAAAATGGCTAAACGCTACTACAGAAAGTTGGCGCGATTTCCGGAAGGCATCGACCGTCTGGAGGCCGAAGTGCGCCTGCCGGTCGACGAAGAACAGCTCGAAAGGCTGCTCGACTACACTTTTTACGCCGGCGACATGAAGCCTACCGTCGGATACCTTATATTAAAGCACGGGCTGTGGGATGAGGCGATGAACATAGGGCGTTACGGGGAGCGGAGGATCGCTTTCCGCGCGACGTGGGTGCTGGAATGGGCCTACGAACAGAGCGCGCCGGATGAGCTTCCGGAGTGGTTTGCCGACCGGATGACAGACGATTTCGCCGCCTCGGACAACGGCAGCCTCCACCGCGTCTACGCCAAGATGCTGTGCGACATGAAGCGGTTCGGGAATTACCGTCCGGCTGACGGTCAGGCCGAGCGTCTGGCTGAAAAATGTTTCGAGCTTGCGATAGACCCGCGGACAAAGACCGCGGTCATGTTCTGGTGCCTCGAAGTGCTGTCGGAACTCGCTCCCCGCCTGGATTGGGTAGCGGAAGAACTCGAAGAAACCGTCCGCCGGATATCCGAAAGCCCGGAATGCACTCCCGGAATGGCTGTCGCCTGCAGAGAAATTCTCAAACGGCTGTCCAAATGAAAAAGAACCTGTCTCAAAAAGAGGCAGGTTTTTTTTGCAGCAATTGTCCCGTCCTGAAATAGGTTGACAAAAAAAGAGTCACCTATGGAAAAAGACGATTTCAATTTTGCAGTAAGGCGCACCCAATGCGATTACAGCATTAGTTTTAAGATTCAGGTTGTCCGCGAGGTAGAGAGCGGAGAACT
>JAVBVG010000055.1:0-16687 GCA_031554415.1 Rikenellaceae bacterium
TCTTCCTCGGCTGCGATGCGGATGCCGATCTTGCATTTCTTTTCGAGAACCCCTTCGAACAACTCCAGTTCCTCCTTGTTGTCGATGATGGGGACGGTGTTTTCGAAGCCCGAATTTACAAGCATGGCGATGTTCTCGACGTACTGCGGACGCTTGAATCCGTTGCAGATAATAAAGGTATTCTTCTCGATCAGCCCCTCCTCATAGAGCGCGTTGATGATATGGATATCATAGGCCGACGAGGTTTCCAGATGGATATCGTTTTTGAGCGCCTCCTCCAGCACGAAGGAAAAATGCGAACTTTTGGTGCAGTAGGAGTAGTTGTAACTCCCGCGGTAGTCGACCTTCGCCATAGCCACGTTGAAGAGGCGTTTGGCCTTGTTTATCTGCTGCGATATCCTCGGCAGGTAGGTAATTTTCAGCGGGGTGCCGTACTGTTTGATGATGTCCATGAGCGGAACATCGTGGAAATTGAGCTCGTTATCCTCCACGGTGAACTCATCCTGCGGGAATTCGAACGTCTGTTCGATAAGGTCGATGTACTTGTTTTTCACTTCGGTTTACAAGATAATAAAACATCCGACTCAATTACTTTGCCGAAAACAATCCGAAGTAACACGCGCGGATTTATTTTCATTTGCGGACGCACAGTATGTAATTCTTTTGGACTTTAGCAATAATTTTCCCAAAAACTACTCCTTATATACGGAAATCAATGAATAATCGTTAATTTTACGTGCTAAAAATTAAGGACGGCTATGGTTGGCAAGATTATAAGGGATTACATGGAGGCGGGCAACAAGAAGCTCACCGTTCCGGGATTCGGGACCTTCATGCGCAAGGATTCGGGCGAGGTGATCTTCGTCGACCTGCTGCGCAAGGACGACGGCAAGCTGCGCGAGCTGGTCGAGGATTACGGCAACTACGGCGAGGTCGAGGCGATGGCGATGGTCGACCGCTTCACTTTCGAAACCAGGACCTCCATCGAGAAGAACGGCAGCGCGCCCATCGACGGCTTCGGCACCATGTACCTCGACGACAAGGGGCTCTACCAGTTCAATTACTCGCCGGCGCCGAAGTCCGTGCAGGTCAAGGAAAACCCCGTCCAGGAAGAGCTTTTCGTCAAAGAGGAGCCTGTGCAGACGGCAAAGACCGTTGAAAAACAGGTTCAGCGGCCGGTCCAGAAAATGGCCGTTGTAGAGAAGGGGAGCGTTTCGGGGAGGCCGGCGCCGCGCCCCGCTCAGAAAAGGCCGGTTTCCGCGCCACGCAAAAAAGGCAAACCGTCGAAACCCGACATGCTGATACTCATAGCGATAATTGCCGCGGCGGTAGCTATCCTCGTGATGGTGTTCGGACTTTCGGCGACAGGCAACCTGCCGTTCCTGAACAAGTAATAAGGAAACATGGACATACAATCTGTAAAACAGCGTTTCGGGATAATCGGCACGAGTGAAAAGATGAATCAGGCGCTCGAGGTCGCACTGCGCGTGGCCCCCACCGACCTGTCGGTGCTGGTCGCGGGCGAGAGCGGTGTCGGCAAGGAGTTCTTTCCGCAGGTGATCCACGCGTTCAGCCCCCGCAAACACAACAAATACGTTGCCGTCAACTGCGGCGCGATCCCCGAAGGAACGATAGACTCGGAGCTTTTCGGCCACGAGAAAGGGGCTTTCACGGGAGCCGTCGAGGCGCGAAAAGGGTATTTCGAGGAGGCCAACGGAGGTACGATCTTCCTCGACGAGGTGGCCGAACTGCCGCTTTCGACTCAGGTGCGCCTGCTGAGGGTGCTGCAAACGGGCGAATTCATGCGCGTCGGGTCGGCCAGGTCGCAGAAGACCGACGTCAGGTTGGTGGCCGCCACCAACAAACACCTGCCCGAGAGCATCGCCACCGGGCGTTTCCGCGAGGACCTCTATTACCGGCTCAACACGGTGCCTATCGTCGTTCCGCCGCTGCGCGAACGCAGGGACGACATCTGCCTCTTGTTCCGCAAGTTCGCCGCCGACATAGCCAACCAGTACCGCATGCCCGCCATATCGCTCGACGACGGCGCGCGCATGGCGCTGGAGGAGTACTCGTGGCCCGGCAACGTGCGCCAACTGAAAAACGTTGCCGAACAGATCTCGGCGGTCGAGGAGACGCGCGTGATCACGGAACCGATCCTGCGCAGGTACCTTCCGACGCATATGTCGTCCCCGGCCATGACCGGCGGTTTCGGCGACAGGGCTTCGTTCGGCGACGAAAGGGAGATACTCTACCGCATACTTTTCGACATGAGGGCCGACGTGATGGAGATCAAGCGCACGCTGAACGAGCTGAAATCAAAGAGCGAGAGTTTCGAGGAGCCGCGCGGGATAGCCGGACTGCTCCCCTCGAAGGGCGGGACTTCGCATTACGACGCCTTCGTCGAGAGCGAGGAGGTCGGGGGCGACGAACCGCAGACGGAAATGACCAAGGACGAAGCCACGCGCGAAATGATCGCAAAGGCACTGCAAAAGACGGGCGGGAAACGCAAGGAGGCCGCCAAAATGCTTTTCATCTCGGAGCGCACGCTCTACCGCAAAATAAAGGAACTCGGAATAGAAAACTACTGATCCAATGCGCCAGAAAATCAATAAAATAGCCATCGCTTTTGCATTTATCGGCATCGCAGCCGCGCTGAACGGGTGTATCATAAAATACTCGTTCACGGGGGCGTCGATCCCGCAGGCCGCCAAAACGTTCAGCGTCCAGTATTTCCCGAACAACGCGGCGATGGTCGCGCCCACGCTCAGCAACACCCTCACCGAGGCGCTCAGGGATAGATTTTCCCGCCAGACGAGGCTCACACAGGTGCCTGAGGAGGGGGATTTCGCCATCGAGGGCGAGATCACGGGTTACATGACCGCCCCGTCGGCTGTCTCCGCCAACGAATACGCGCTGCAGAACCGCCTGACCATAACCGTCCAGGTGCGTTTCAACAACGTCGTCGAACCCGAATGGAGTTTCAACAAGTCGTTCACCGCGTTTGCCGACTACGACGCCAACCTGCTGCTGCAGAACATCGAAGGCGGCCTGATAGAGGAGATCGTCACGACGCTCGTGGACAACATATTCAACGCCTGCGCGTCCAACTGGTAATGCTTCCGTTCAACCAATACATCACCGGCAAAGCCGCCTCGGCGCCTCCGCAGGAGCTCGACCGGCTTACGACGCGGCACGAATGGTTCACGACTGCGCGGCGGGCGAAAAGCCTGCTCGGCGGCGGGGTCGATCCGGCGCTCGCACTGCCGCTGATGTTCTGGCCCACGATACAGCCGAACACGGGAAAACGCGCGCAAAAAGCCGCCGGGACAGAGCCTGCAGCGACGGTTTCCACCGAGGACGATATCATAGGCAAGTTCCTGGAACACGGGGGATACCGCATAGTTCCGGGCGACGGCGGGCCGGATGTCGAAGACGCCCTCACCGCAGAAACGTTCGACGATCCGGAGGGCGAACTGCTGACCGAAGAGCTGGCTGAGATCTATCGCTCACAGGGGCTTGTGGCGGAAGCCGAAGAAATATATCGCAAATTAAGTAATGTGAAAAGTTTGCTTAATCCGGAAAAAAGTATTTATTTTGCGGACGCAATCGCAGATATTGATTCTGAAAACAATAAATAATTAAATAGACACGAAAGATGTATATCGCTTGTATCGTACTGATTTTCATCGCAAGTATATTGCTGATCCTTGCCGTACTGTCGCAGAGCCCCAAAGGCGGAATGGCGGCCAACTTCGGCGCCTCGAACCAGGTGATGGGCGTGAGGCAGACCGCCGACTTCCTTGAAAAGTCGACATGGGGACTCGCCCTCACAATACTCGTCCTGAGCCTTGTGGCCACCATGACCATACCCAAGGAGAACATCGCCCGCAGCCGCAGCGGCGTAGAAAAAGCCCTTATCAACGAAATGGAAACCGGCGAAAACAACGGCGCGATACCCAACCAGATCGATTTCCAGGACGCCGTTCCGTCGGAAAGCACCCCGGCTACAGAGGAAACTCCTGCAGAATAGAGGGGAAAGGCGTGCGGGAGTGCACCTGCAAATACGAACAATAAAAAGGACGCAGCGTTTGCGTCCTTTTTTAGTACTATGTATTTACTCCTCGTCATTGCGATGGCTGAAAGCCAGAAGCAATCCAGAAAAATGGCGGGACAGTCTTGTCAGATGTCGCGCTCAAGGATGTAGTCGTACATGTAGTAACCGTTGCCGACGGGGTGGTCGCGGCGCCCGGCGATCTCGAAACCGTTGCGGCGGTAGAACTCTATGGCCTTGCTGTTCTCGCGGTTGACATTCAATCCCAGCCGTCCGGCTTCGGGGTCGATCCCGCGCAGATATTCCAGGAAAAGTTCGAGCATCCGCCGTCCGCTGCCTTTGCCCTGACGAGAGGGCAGGAGGTATATCTTCTGAAGATAAAAATCGTGGTTTCCGAGCGTTTCGTATGAAACGTAGCCGAGATCTTCCCCGTCGTCGTCTGAAAAAATCAGGAAAATCTGGCCGCCCGTTGTCATCGCCTTCACCAGGTTTTCCGGCGCGTACATCATATCGAACATATAATCAAGCTGTTCGGGGCTCATAAGGTGCGCATATGTGGGCGCCCAGATACGGGAGGCTATCCCGTTGATCGTGGCGCAGTCTTCTGTCGTGGCTATGCGGAACTTCATCTTGCTGTCATTTTTTGACCTGCAAATTTACGATTAAAATATTATCTTTGTAAGATAATACTTCACGATGTGCCGAACAAGTTCAAAATAAACAGGGAAACGCTGAAGAAGGTGGTGCAGCAGGCGCTTTCGCCCGCGTTCCTCATCATCCTGCTGGGCTCTTTCCTGCTGTGGTACATGACCAAGCTGAGCCACGACTACAACAATGTCGAGATGCCGCTGAACGTCCGCATCGACGGACAGAGATACAGGGTTACGGCTGTAGTCAACGGCCGCGGATCGGTGCTTATGGCGCAGAGGCTCGCACTGAAAGGCAAGATCAACCTCAAGATGGACGAACTCACCGCCCGGAAATCCAAGGAGAATCCCGACGCGCTGACCATCACTCCGGCGTCGCTGCAAAGGGCGATCGACGCGAAAACCTCCGAGATAAAGGTTACGCAGATCGTCGACGCGCCGGACTTCATACCCGCGCCGGAGCCGGAAAAGGAAACCAGGAAGGAGAGGCGCGAAAAACAGCGGCAGGAGGTCGAGTCGCTGATGAACGAGGCTCCGATATTAACGGACTGATGATAAGGGTAGGGATCACAGGAGGTATCGGCAGCGGCAAGAGCCGTGTTTGCGCGCTTTTCGCAGCGCTGGGCGTCCCCGTGTACGACTCCGACACGAGGGCCAAAGAGCTGATGAACGGCGACGGCGGCATCAAGCAGGCCGTTACCGCGCTTTTCGGCCCGCAGGCATACGACCGCGGGGTTCTCAACAGCCCGTTCGTGGCTTCGAAGGTGTTCGGCGACAGGATGCTGCTCGCCTCGCTGAACGGGATAGTCCATCCGGCGGTGGCGTTGGATTTCAACGCGTGGGCCATGTCCAACGCCGGTTTTCCGTATGTCGTCATGGAGAGCGCCATCCTGTTCGAAAGCGGTTTCGACAGGCTTGTGGACAAAGTCGTGACGGTTTCGGCGCCCGAAGAGGTGCGGATCACAAGGGTGGCCTCGCGCGACGGCGTGAGCCGCCGGTCGGTAATGGAGCGCATAGCCAACCAGCTGACAGACAGCGCCCGCGAAGCCCGCTCAGACTATGTGATACACAACGGCGGAAGCATGGAGGAACTTGCCGCCGCGGTTAATGAAATAGACAAAGGACTAAGACAATGAAAATAGGTGAACATACTCTCGATCTGTCGAGGCCGGCGGTTATGACGATCATAAACGTTACCCCGGACTCGTTTTTCGTCAACAGCCGCTCGATGCACGTCGAGGAGATATCGATCCGCGTGGGCGAGGCGGCAAGCTGGGGTGCGCGTATGATCGACGTGGGCGGGTACTCGACGCGTCCGGGAGCCGAGGACGTTTCGGCCGAGGAGGAGCTCAGCCGCGTCATGCTCGGGGTGGAAGTGGTGCGCGAAAAGGCGCCCGGCATGATCGTTTCCATCGACACTTTCCGCTCGGAGGTGGCCGCCAAAGTGATCAAGAGGCACGGTCCGTGCATCATCAACGACATTTCGGGCGGCGAACAGGACCCCGGGATTTTCGACGTCGCCGCCAAATACAAGGTTCCCTATGTGCTGACACACTCGAAAGGCACTTCCAAAACGATGCAGGATTTGACCGACTACGGGGACGTTGTGAACGACATCAAGGAATTTTTTGCCGAAAAGATCGAGGCACTGCGGTCTAAAGGGGTGGAAAATATTATCATCGACCCCGGATTCGGATTTGCCAAGACCACTCCAGATAACTTCCGGCTACTGCATCGGCTGAAGGAATTTCGCAAATTCGAAGTACCGCTTCTGATAGGAATTTCGAGGAAATCGATGATATACAACATTCTGGAAACCACGCCGGTAGAGGCCCTTACCGGAACAGCCGCTTTACACTGGGCATGCCTGCACGGAGGAGCAAACATACTGCGCGTGCACGACACCCACGCCGCGACCGAGGTGATCAAACTGTTCAACTACTACAAAAACGTCAACGGATGATCACCATAAAGAACCTGCAAAAGAGTTTCGGCAGCCTGAAGGTGCTGAAAGGCATCACGCTCAACGTCAAAAAAGGAGAGATCGTTTCGATAGTCGGCCCGAGCGGGGCGGGCAAGACCACCCTGCTGCAGATCGTCGGCACGCTGAGCCGCCCCGACAGCGGCAGCGTCGTGATCGACGGGACGGAAGTCAGCAAGCTCAGCGACAACGAATTGTCGGCCTTCCGCAACAGCCGCATCGGTTTCGTTTTCCAGTTCCACCACCTGCTGCCCGAATTCACCGCGTTCGAAAATATCTGCATTCCGGGATACATCGGCGGCCGCGACCGCCGTGAAGTCGAGAAAAAGGCCGGGGAACTGATTGACATGATGGGACTCCGGGAGCGCCGCAACCATAAACCGGCCGAGCTTTCGGGCGGCGAACAGCAGCGCGTGGCCATAGCCCGAGCGCTGATAAATTCGCCCGCCGTGATACTTGCCGACGAGCCCTCCGGCAACCTCGACTCGCGGAACCGCGACGAGATCCACCGGCTTTTTCTCTCGCTGCGCGACGCTTTCGGCCAGACCATCATCATCGTCACCCACGACGAAAGCCTCGCCGCCATGGCCGACCGCAAAATCACGATGACCGACGGGGTAATCATCTGACGCACGATGTCGGGCGAAATCATACACGAGCTTCTGGAAAGGCTCCACGACAAATACAACACGCCGGATTTCATCGCCGGCGACCCCGTTTCCGTTCCGCACCGTTTCAGCACGCAGGAGGATATCGAGATAGCCGGTTTTTTGGCCGCCACCATAGCCTGGGGCAACCGCAAGGCCATCGTCAAGAGCGCCAACCGCATGATCGACTTTATGGACGGCGCGCCGTGGGACTTCACGATGAACGCCTCGGAGGCCGACCTCGACCGCGTCCTCGACTATGTCCACCGCACTTTCAACGGCGGCGATTTCCGTTCGTTCATCCTTTCTCTGCGCCACCTGTATGAAAAATACGGCACGATGGGCGCCTTTTACGAGGGCGAATACGCCCGCACAGGCGACATCCGCAAGGCGATATCGAAATTCCGCGGCGAATTTTTCACGCCATGCCACGCCCCTCGCTGCGAAAAACACCTCTCATCGATAGACCGCGGGGCGGCCTGCAAGCGCACCAACATGTTCCTGCGCTGGATGGTGCGCCGCGACGCGAACGGGGTCGACTTCGGGCTGTGGGACACGATACCGATGTCGGCGCTCTACCTTCCGCTCGACCTCCACAGCGGCAACACCGCCCGTTCGCTGGGCATCCTGACTCGCCGCCAAAACGACTGGAAGGCGGTCGAGGAGGTTACGGCGAACCTGCGCGCGTTCGATCCTGCCGATCCGGTAAGGTTCGATTACGCACTTTTCGGAGCGGGCATCGCGGGGGAGTTTAAAGAATAAACAAGGAGTGCCCGCCATCGTCATTGCGAAGGCTGAAAGCCTGAAGCAATCCAGAAAAATAATGAATGGATTGCCGCGTTGGCTGCGCCTCCTCGCAATGACGTATAAGATAAACTTTCGAATTACCGTAAAATATGGGCGGCTCTAATCAGTTCCAATTCAAGCGCTTTACCGTCGAACAGGAGGGGTGCGCGATGAAAGTCGGCACCGACGGAGTGCTGCTGGGCGCATGGTGCCGCATCCGTCCGGAAGATAAACTGTTGCTCGATATAGGAACAGGAACTGGTGTTATAGCCTTGATGTTGGCACAGCGGACAGAATCATCCAGCTCAACCATCGCTTCAATTGAACCGGACGCTCCGAGCAGCCTGAAAGCGCGGGAAAATTTCGACGCGAGCGGGTGGGGCGGCAGGATAAACCTGCACCGCGCAACCATTCAGGATCACGCGGCCGCCGCGGCTCCCGACATTTATGACAACATCGTTTCGAACCCTCCCTATTTTATAGATTCGCTGCTTTCGCCCGAGGCGTCGCGCAATTCGGCGAGGCACGCGGCCTCGCTGCCGTATGAAGAGCTCGCCGCCGCCTGCGCGAAACTGCTCAAAGCGGACGGCATTTTCTCGCTCGTACTGCCCGCTGTCGAGGGTGAAAGGATGATCGCCGTCGCAGCCATGGATGGTTTTCACGTTTCGAGGCGGACGGAGGTGTGGTCAACGCCCCACAGCGGCCCTAAACGCCTGCTGCTGGAGTTTTCGCGCGGCTCGACCGCCGCGGCCGAAACTTCGTCGCTCGTGATCGAAGATGCCGGCCCCGGAACCTTCTCGGACGAATACCGCGCGCTCACCCGCGATTTCTATCTCTATTTTTGACGGCTAAACACGAATTTATACCGACGAAAGCAAATTATTCAGAGGAAAAATGTAGCTTTGTTTTAATATATCAGACTAAAACACACGGATTATGAAAAAGATATTGTTTGCATGCGCCGCCGCGCTCGCCTGCGCCGCCACAGCCGCCCAGAATGGGAAGATCGCCCCGATAGGTATCGTCAACGGGGAAGTTTCACAGCCCAAGACCACCCTGTACGTCGACATCACGATCGAAAAACAGGAGATAACCGCCGGTCCGTACGCCCGCTACGCGCAAAAATACCTGGGCGTTTCGGCACCCCTCACAGATAAAGTGTTATATGAGATAAAATCGGCTAAAGTTAGCGATGTCAGCGGAAAGCAAGCCGCCGCATCCAAACCGAAATCGGGCCTCGTGTCGCATATGAACCCCGAAAAGGGATTTCCGAAACTGGCCGTCGACAGGAAATCGAACGCACAGCAGAGCCTCGAGGAGAGCGCCCGCCTTGCGGCCGACGAGATATTCGGCATCCGCAAGAGCCGCGATGAACTCATCACGGGCGAAGCAGGCGAGAATGTTTTCGGCGCGGGGCTGAAATACGCGATCGAAGAGCTGAACAGGCAGGAGGAGGAATACCTCTCGCTCTTCCTCGGCAGGCAGGTCAATTCGACGGTCGTAAAGCAGTATAAGATAACGCCTTCCGCGAATAAAACGAATTACATAGTCTGCCGTTTTTCGAATGTAGACGGGCCGCTTCCCGAGGACGACCTGAGCGGCACCCCGGTCGTGCTCGAAACCAAGGCGATGAACACCATCTCGACCGACGGGCTCAAAATCCAGGAGAAACCGACGAAAACCGTTTACCGTATCGCCGACGACGCAATGTGCCGTATCATCTTCAATAACGGCGAGATAGCATCGGCCGTCATTCCGGTCTACCAGTTCGGCCAGACCGTTTACATCGCTCCCTGACACACCCGCAAACGAAATGGAGCACAAATCGCTTAGCGCAAGGCTGCTGGCCCGTCTCCGCAAGGAAATCAACGGCGCGGTCGCGGCAGATATGGAGAGCAGGGGAGTGCATTACGGCCGTAATTACGGCGTGTCGCAGCACACGGTGAGGAGCGTTGCACGGGAGTTCGCCCCCGACCATGAATTTGCAAAATACCTGTGGCTGCAGCCTGTCCGCGAACTGAAGCTCGCAGCCATAAATATCGCCGATCCCGAGCGAGTAACCGAAAATGAACTGGAATTTTGGTTCAGCGGTGTAGGCAACAGTGAACTTGCAGAAAACCTCGCCTCATTCCTGCTCTCGAAAACCCGGATAACGGACCTTATCCTCGAACTTTACGGCTCTTCGGACGAACCGTCGGTACAGTACGCGGCGATCCTTTCCGCCGCGAGGGGGGACCCGGACAATATTCCCGCAGAAACGATGATCGCCTGTGCCGAAGAAGCGGCCGGGAGCGGCAATCCGGCCCTGCTGCGCGCAGCGGGATTACTGCTTTCACGCGCCGCCGCAGGCAGAAACCCACAGATAATCAAATACATATACTCGCTGAAAAACCAGGCGTTGCTCAGCGAAATAATGTTATAAAACCCAGGCAACCAAAATGAAACAAAAAAAGAACGTATTCCTGACCGGAGCCACCGGGATCATGGGCGGCGCGGGGCTCGAGGAGCTGATGAAACGGCGCGACAGATTCGACATCACCTTGTTGGTACGCCCAAGCAAGGAGAACCGCAAAAAGATGAAACCCTTTGAAAACGAGGAAGGGGTGCGTATCGTGTGGGGCGATCTCACGAAATACGACGACGTCCTGAAAGGAGTGGAAGGTGCCGATTACGTCCTGCACGTCGGCGGAATGGTGTCGCCGAAAGCCGACTACTATCCCGCCACTACACGCCGGGTGAACGTCGCCGCGGCCGAGAACATCGCTAAAGCGGTTCTGGCGCAGCCCAACGCTGACGATATCAGGGTGGTATATATAGGTTCGGTGGCGCAGACAAGCGACCGCAACCCGCCGCTCCACTGGGGACGCGCGGGCGATCCGATCTGCATCAGCGTCTACGACCATTACGCCATTTCGAAAACCGTCGCCGAACGCGTTTTCGTCGAGTCGGGGATCAAGAACTGGGTGTGCCTGCGCCAGTCGGGGATACTCTACGCCGGCATCCTGAAAAATTACGACCCGATCATGTTCCATGTTCCGCTGCGCGGGGTGCTGGAGTGGGCGACGGTCGAGGATTCGGGGCGGCTGCTGGCCAATATCTGCGAGGACGACGTTCCGGCCGAGATGTGGAACCGGTTCTACAACATCGGAAGCGGCGCCGGGTACCGCATCACCAACTACGAATTCATGCAGTACCTGCTGAAGGCCATTTCGTGCCCGTGCCCCGAAAAGATATTCGACGCCAACTGGTTCGTGCTGCGTAACTTCCACGGTCAGTGGTATTTAGATTCGGACACCCTGGAAAACCACCTGCATTTCCGCGAAAACGTGCCCATCGACCGCTACTTCGAAGGCCTGACCAAAAAAGCGCCGTGGTATTTACGCCTCGCCAAGATCGCGCCCGCTTTCGCCGTCAAAATGGCCATGCGCTCGATGGCGTACAAAAAAGGACTCGGCACCCAGGACTGGATCAAAACCCGCAATCCCGAGCGGATCGCCTCTTTCTACGGCACTTACGAGGATTGGGAGAACATTCCCGCCTGGGGCTCTTTCGACGTTTCGCGCCCGTCGGATGAACACATACACATCGACCACGGCTACGACGAATCGAAACCCCTGTCGGAGCTGGACATCGAGGATATGCGCCGGGCGGCCGAATTCAGGGGAGGAAGGTGCCTCTCGGAAACGATGCAGAAAGGCGACATGGCGACCAAACTCGAATGGGAGTGCCAGGACGGGCATCGGTTCATGGCATCGCCTGTCCTTATACTCCTTGGAGGCCACTGGTGTCCCGACTGCCTGCCGCCCGCGTGGGATTACGACCGCATCGCCGCCGGAAACCCGTTCTTCGCGCAGGTTTGGCATCCGCTGCACGGCCCTGACGAGAGCAACTATTACGACGAAAGCATTTTCAAAGGCTGGTGCCGGGAGGCCGGAACGCCGGCGGCGAAACAATAACCGACAAAACCTTTTCCGGTTTAAAGATACCGCAAATAAAAAATCCCCGCCGAAATTGCGGGGATTCTCTGTCATAGTTTATCGGAGATTTGTTTAAGCTCCAGCGCGGAAACGACTCCGCTGCCGCGCCATTTACTCTCTCCGCCGGAAACAAACATCAGCGTCGGTACCGACGAAATGTGATATTCCCTCACTAAAGCGGCGTTTGCCGGGGAGTCAATATCGAGTTTCAGTATCCTTACGCCGTCGCCCACCTGTTTCTTGTAATCTTCAAGGATCGGGTGCATGGCTTTGCACGGGCCGCACCACGTGGCGTAGAAGTCAACCAGTGTCAGCTTCTCTTCTGCTATAAATTCTTTAAAACTTTTCATGATCGGGGTTCAGTTTTTGGACCTAAATAGAACAAAAATCGTACCAAAAAGAATATTTAGGTGAAATAATAATTGTTTTCATTTCAACTTTACAATCTGTCCACTTCTGGCAATTGTACAGAGTCAGCCGGGAGCAAATCCGCGGCAAGCGAAAGAGGGGAAAATATGGCTTAAAGTATTTTTTGGAGTATGATCCCGTCGCTCCAGCCGCCGGCACAGCGCAGCCAATCGCGCTTCACACCCGCCTCGGCAAACCCCTTGCTGCGGAAGAGGGCGAGACTCGGAAGATTGTCCGCCCCGGCATCGCAGTATAACTGATGGAGTTTCAGTACGTTCGCGGCATAGCCGATCAAAAGGTCGAGCGCCTCCGAAGCGTATCCTTTCCGCCGGTACTCCCCGGCGCAGATAAGCACGCCTACCGCAGCCCTCAGGTGCACCGGGTCGAAATCGAAAAGGTCGATCATCCCCACCGGCACGACGTCTCCGACACGTGAAACGATTAGCCGCATCTGCCGCGTGCGGTAGATGTCATACTGCTGGTTTTCAATGAATTTACGGAGAGTTTCCCGCGAGAATGGAGCGAGGGTGTCGCTGACCGCCCACACGCGCGTGTCGTTTTCCCAACCGTATAGGATGTCAACGTCTTCGGGCTCCAACGCCCTCAGACACACGAGGTTTCCTGCCAGCGGGATCACGCCAGGCCGATTATCTTGTTGCGCATCAGCATCGCCGCACCGAGCGCACCCGCGTTCTGACCCATGCGCGACAGGCGGAACTTGGTGTCCTTGTAGACGAGGTTGAGCGAGTATTTATTCGTGGAGGCCTTGAGCGGCAGCATGATATAGTCGCCGGCGCGCGAAAGGTTCCCCCCGATGATGACCGTTTCGGGATTGAAGATATTGATAAGGAACGCGATACTCTTCCCGGCCTTTTCGCCCGCCTCCTCCATCAGCTCGATCGAGAGGTTGTCGTCGTTGCGGGCGGCGCCGATCACGTCGTCGATATGGATATTCTCGCCGCGCTCGTATTTTTCGCGCAGGATAGTGTTGGTACCGCGACGCAGCAGGTCGACGATCTTCTCCTCGATGGCGATCCCCGAAATTTCGGTTTCGAGGCACCCTTTCTTGCCGCACGAACATATCTTTTCGTTGTCGAAGAAGGGCGTGTGGCCGAATTCGCCTGCGAAACCCGATTTTCCGTAGAACAGCTTGCCGTCCATCACGATGCCGATGGCAACCCCGCGTCCCAGATGTAGGTAGAGGAGATTCTGGCCGTCCTGCGGACTTCCGGCGTGGTATTCGGCGTAGCAGCGCGCGCGGGTGTCGTTTTCGAGCAGGGTGCGTATCTGCGTGAGTTCCTCGAATATCTCGGTAAGCGATTTTTCGCTCGAAGTAAAGTACTTGTAGCTGCGGCCGGTGTTGGGGTTGACGCGCCCCGCGATGCAGACGCCCATGCCGAGGATCTTGCTGCGGTCGACGCCGCACGTGGCGATGAAGTTCTCGATGCTGCTGCAAATCCGCTTCAGACAGGCCGTGGTGTCGAGGAGTTCGAAATCGGTCTCCTCGCGGCTTACTATAATATTATTCTGGATGTCGGTTACGACGAACTGGATGTTGTCGCGCCCGATATTGATGCCCGCAAAATAGATGGCGGAACTGGTCAGCCCGTAGATATTCGGGCGGCGTCCTCCGGTGGTTTCGATCTTGCCGTTCTCCGTCACGATCTTGTCGTCGACAAGTTCTCCGACCAGCTTGGTCATCGTGGGAATGCTGATGTGCAGCTTCTGGGTAAGCTCGGCGAGGGTCGAGGGGCCGTTGACAGCCATATACGCGACGATATTCCTCTTTATAAGGTTGTTTTTGTGGGTAATGCCCTTCTGGAGATCGTCCTGGTGCTTGTTGAAAAATTCCTTCAGTGAAACCATTTTGTCCGGGTGTTGAGTGGTTAAATCATGCGCGAAGATAATAAAATCTTTCCAAAACGCCTCTTTTTTATTAAATTTTTTTAATTAAAAACATCATTATCTACCGGCGCCTGTCATCCCGAGGTCGGAACGCCGACGGCGGTTCGTCGATGGATCTGATTGCGCGAGAGCGTTTTTTGCCATGCTCTGTCAGATTCCCCGGCTGCGCTCGGGATGACACACGGTAAAAGGCGGATAATCTGCATCCCGACAATAAAAAGCAGCCCCGGAAGGCTGCTTTCATGTGAAGTATTGCTTCAGCTAAAGCGTTTGTTTGGATTCCGTCTGTACAGTGTTGTCTATCTTTGATATAAGCCCGGAAAGAACGTTGCCAGGACCGAGCTCCGTAAACTCCGTTGCGCCGTCGGCGATCATATTCCGGACCGACTGCGTCCACCTGACGGGAGAGGTCAGCTGGGCGATCAGGTTCTCGCGGATTTTGCCCGAATCGGTATATGGTTTTGCATCGACGTTCTGGTATACAGGGCAGACCGGAGCCTTGAACGGGGCGGCCTCGATGCCCGCTTCGAGCTCCACGCGGGCGGGCTCCATCAGAGGCGAGTGAAAAGCCCCTCCGACCGGAAGACGCAGTGCGCGCTTCGCACCTGCTGCCTTCATAGCTTCGCAGGCGGCGTCGACAGCCTCGACGGTTCCGGAGATAACGAGCTGTCCGGGGCAGTTATAGTTTGCCGCAACCACCACGCCGTCGATACCTTTGCAGACCGCTTCGACCTTTTCGTCTTCGAGCGCCAGCACGGCGGCCATGGTCGAAGGCTGCGCCTCGCACGCTTTCTGCATGGCGTTGGCGCGGATCGCCACCAGGCGGAGTCCGTCCTCGAAACCGAGCGCTCCGGCGGCAACGAGAGCCGAAAACTCGCCCAGTGAGTGCCCTGCGACCATGTCGGGATCGAAGCCGGCGCCGAGCGACTTTGCGAGGACGACCGAGTGCAGGAACACCGCTGGTTGGGTGACGGCCGTCTGTTTGAGTTCTTCGGGGGTCCCGCCGAACATGATGTCGGTGATGCGGAAACCGAGTATTTCGTTTGCTTTTTCGAACATTTCGCGGGCGGCGGGAACCGAATCGTAGAGGTCTTTGCCCATTCCGGGATATTGCGCTCCCTGACCGGGAAATACAAATGCTTTTGCCATAAAGTCGTTTTAAAGTTTATTTTGCGGAGCAAAATTAGGGAAAGTTTTTTGATTAATTGTTAATAAAATGATATTATCGTGGCTGTCCCATATGGGGAAAAAGGACTAAATTTGGGGGCTCTAATTTTTTACATATAAGTATGGCAACAATATTATTCAATATAGTTTACTACGTCTTTATCCTCTCGGCGGTGACCATCTTCCTGATCGCCACGCTGATAGCATTCCCGTTCACGGTCCCGTTCGACAAAACGAGGCGCGCCGTGCACGAGATTTCGAGGGGCATCGCGCAGCTCTTTTTCCGCGCCGCTCCGGGATGGAAGACGCGCGTGATCGGAAAGGAACTGGCCGACCCCAAACAGGTTTACGTGATCGTGCTGAACCACCGCTCGATGGTCGACATCCCGATGCTCTACTGGCTGCCTCTCAACTTCCGCTGGGTGTCGAAAAGTTCGAACAAATGGATGCCTTTCATCGGCCAGTACATGTGGCTGCACGGCGACATACTGATCCCTGTCGAAAAACCGCGCAAGGCGGTCCAGATGGTCATGAACGACGGGCAGATGTGGCTTCGCGACCGCAAGGTGTGCATTTCGATATTCCCGGAAGGCTCCCGCTCGAAAACAGATGAGATACAGGAATTTAAGACGACCGCATTCTCTTTGGCGAAAGAGGCTGGGGTGGCGATACTCCCGGTGGTGCTGGACGGCAGCGATGTGATAGGGAAGGGGGGCAAAATCCCGTTGAAACACCGCTTCACGGTACAGGTGCTGGAGCCTGTCAGCGCCGAAGAGGTCGCACAGCGCCATCCGAAAGAGGTGATGGAAGAGACCCGCAACCGCATGATCGCCGCAAAAAAGGCCATCATAGAGCAACGAAATAAATAAAAACGACAATACACAACTACAACAATTTACATGGCAGAGGTAAAATACACCGAGAGTGACATTAAGACGCTCAGCACGCGGGAGCAGATGCGCCTGCGTCCGGGTATGTGGATAGGGAAGCTCGGTGACGGCAGCCAGCCCGACGACGGGATCTACACCCTCATCAAGGAGGTGATGGACAACTCGGTCGACGAATTCATCATGGGGGCCGGCAAGACGATAGAACTGACGATAGGCGCGGGCAAC
>JAVBVG010000066.1:0-11028 GCA_031554415.1 Rikenellaceae bacterium
CAACGGGCAGACCGTTGTTATCGCCATCGGCGTATTCCCTTACGCTGCTGCTGGTAGCTCCGTCAACGAGAATAAGATATGTTTCCGCAGGATCGAATTCTCAGCTAAACCGTAATTATTCCAGGGCGCTATTTTAGCGTCTGAGGATTCAAAAACGAGGGGAACCCATTGCGGGTTCCCCTTATTTTCTGCATCGTTATTTGCTTTTGTCCGCGTTGCGCTTTTGTCTGCGCAGCCACGCCGTATGGACCAGTTCGCGGACAAAACCGGTGTGCAGCACATCGCGGTAACGCCACCTGGTGCCCCATATGCGCCTTATGCGTGCCGCAGGTTTTTCATTTTCGGGCGCGGCGATAGTGCGGTACCCGAAGATCATTTCATCGAACCTGCGCCGTATTTCGCCATCCGTTTCGGGCCACTCTTGCGGAGGAAGTCCCAACCAGCGTTCGCAGAAGCCGTTCATCAGCCCGTAAAGGGTTCCCAGGCGGCTCTCCTGCAATATTATATCCAGAGATTCCCTGTCGATGTTCGCGCCTTCGGCCGCGAGGAACCTCGCCCAGTCGCACAGGTTCCGCAGTGCCAGTTCCCCGTCCCTGAAATGGGACGACGCATGCGCCAGCAGGTACACCGCATTGAAATCCGGCGTCGGCAACCAGACTGACTCCCCGTCGACCTCGATCTGTCGCAGGTCGTCTTTTGCGGCCATCTCTTCCAGTAATCTTTCTATCGAGGCCGTGCGCCGGTTGCGGTCTTCGTCGACTATGACGCGGTGGTTCTCGACCATTACGCCTTCGAAAACAAAGGACGAATGTTTGCCCACGGCGGCTTTGACACCGATCCCGGCCTCGCGGGCCATACGGTTGGCGCATTCGAATCCGCCGGAGAGGTAAACGTCTATATCGCCGCATTCGCGATGTTGGGGAACGGGGTAGTAGAGGCTCAGGCCGTAGCCTTTGAGGAGAAGTATCGTGATGGAATTTCCGGCGTAGAGGGCGGCCAGTTTTCCGAGTGCCGCGGTCTGGCGGGCATATCTGTCCTCCGAGGCGGCCGCATTCACGCCCCAACGCAGGAGCAGTTTTCCGGACGGCCGCAGTTCTTCCGGCAAAAGGATTATCCCGTCGTAGGCGACCGAAAGCACCCCCTGCCGAGAAGCGAACGCATATGCGTCGTTCCAAACGTTTTCGGAGAGCTTTTCGAACGATTCAGGTTTCCCGCCGAATGCTGTCCTGACGAGCGCAAGCACCGCACGCGCCGCTTGTCCGGGATCGTATGCCGCGATTCCTGTCATCGTCCGGCGTACATTTTTTCGTAATAATCCAGGTATTCGCCGCTCGTTACACCCCGCAGCCATTCGCCGTTTGCGATGTACCACTCCACGGTCCGGCGCAGGCCCTCTTCGAAACCCACCAGCGGACGCCATCCGAGTTCGCGCTCGGTTTTGGATATGTCCACCGCATAGCGGAAATCGTGGCCGGCACGGTCGCCGACGAAGGTTATAAGTCTCTCGCTTTCGCCCTCCGCGCGGCCCAGGATGCCGTCGGTCGTGCGGATCAGCAGCCTCACCAGGTCTATGTTGCGCATTTCGTTGCCGCCGCCCGCAAGGTAAGTCTCGCCCGGCTTGCCTTTGTGGAAAACCGCGTCGATGGCGTCTGCGTGGTCGCCCACGTAGATCCAGTCGCGCACGTTGCTCCCGTCGCCGTAGACCGGCAGCGGTTTGCGGTTGACGATGTTGTTTATCATCAGCGGGATCAGTTTCTCGGGGAACTGGTACGGTCCGTAGTTGTTGGTGCAGTTCGAGATCACGACCGGCATTCCGTAGGTGTCGTGGTAGGCCCTGACGAAATGGTCGGCCGAGGCCTTGCTCGCCGAGTAGGGCGAGTGCGGATCGTAGCGCGTCTCTTCGGTGAAGAACCCTTCGGCACCGAGCGTCCCATAGACTTCGTCGGTCGATATCTGGTAGTATCGCTTGTCTGCGTAATTGCCTTTCCAGTATGCCCTTGCGGCTTCGAGGAGCGCCAATGTGCCCATGACATTGGTCGCGGCGAACGTGAGCGGCGAACCTATGCTTCGGTCGACGTGGCTCTCTGCGGCGAGATGTATGACGCCGTCGATGTCATATTCGGCGAACAGCCGCGCCAGGAATTCCCCGTCGCAGATGTCGCCCTTGACGAATGTATAGTTCGGTTTGTCCTCCAATCCGGCGAGGTTCGCCAGGTTTCCCGCATAGGTCAGGCAGTCGAGGTTCACGATATTGTATTGCGGGTATTTCCGGGCGAAAAGCCTCACCACGTGCGAGCCTATGAATCCGGCCCCTCCGGTTATCAGTATGTTTTTCATTCAGTTGAAAGTTGAGAGTTGAAAGTTGAAAGTGAAGAAAATTCTCCTCCATGCAGAGGAGGAGTACCCTCGCAAAGCGAGGGGGAGGTGGTAGCCGTCGACGGCTGCAGCGGATCTATTTTATTCAAATTTGTACGCTTCGGCAAACGCCGGCAGCGCGGCGTCCTTGTCCGAAACCACCGCTTCGGCTCTATTTATCTGCCAGTCTATGCCCAGCGCAGGGTCGTTCCACAACACCCCGCCGTCGCTCTCCGGCGCGTAATAGGCGTCGCATTTGTAGGCCACGGCGGCCGATTCCCCGAGGACGCTGAACCCGTGTGCGAATCCCCCCGGTATGAACAACTGCCGCCCGTTTTCGGCGGAAAGTTCGACGGCCACCCATCGTCCGAACGTGGGCGACGAGCGTCGCATGTCTACCGCAACGTCGAGGATCCGGCCCTCTACGGCCCTGACGAGCTTAGCCTGCGCATGCGGGTTTTTCTGGAAATGCAGCCCGCGCACGACGCCCTTCACGGAACGCGATTCGTTGTCCTGCACGAATTTCACGGGCGCGACCATCTCGGCGAACCGCGCCTCTGAAAAAGTTTCGCTGAACGAACCCCTCCTGTCGCGGAAAACGTTCGGCTCTATTATCACCACTCCCTCGAGCGCTGTCTTTGTTACTTTCATCTATTTATAAACATATTACTCGGTCGTCATTGCGAGGAGGCCCTGCCGACGCGGCAATCCAGTCTGTCGTATTCCGAATTGCTTCAGGCTTGCGCCTTAGCAATGACGCGGCCCTATTTCCCTAAAAGCTTTAACAAATATTCTCCGTACTGGTTGCAGGCGAGCGGTTCTGCCAGACGGCGCATCTGGTCGTCGTCGATCCATCCCTTGTTCCATGCGATCTCCTCGAGCGAGGCGATCTTCAGTCCCTGCCGCTTTTCGATTGTCTCCACGAAAACCGAGGCGTTGCTCAGCGAGTCGTGGGTTCCGGTATCGAGCCATGCGAAACCGCGCCCGAGTATCTGCACGTCCATCTGTCCGCGGCGTATATATTCCTCGTTGACGGTGGTTATCTCAAGTTCGCCCCTCGCCGACGGCTTCGTGCCTATGGTCACCTCCTCGATCCCTTTCGGGTAGAAATACAACCCGACGACGGCGTAATTCGACTTAGGGTTTTCGGGTTTTTCGGCTATCGCGACCGGTCTCCCGTCCGCGTCGAGTTCCACGACGCCGAACCGCTCGGGGTCGTTCACACCGTATGCGAAAATGGTGGCGCGCTCATCTTTTTCGGCCCTTTCGACCGCCGCACGCAGCATGCCCGTGAACCCCTGCCCGTAGAATATGTTGTCGCCAAGCGCGAGGCACACGGCTTCATCGCGGATGAACTCGCCGCCGATAAGGAAAGCCTGCGCTATGCCTCCGGGCGTAGGCTGTGCAGCGTATTCGAACCGCACGCCGATATCGCTGCCGTCGCCCAGCAGGCGCTGGAACCCGGGCAGGTCCTGCGGCGTCGAGATAACGAGTATCTCGCGAATTCCGGCCAGCATCAGCGCCGAAATAGGGTAGTATATCATCGGCTTGTCATAGACGGGGAGCATTTGTTTCGAAACTCCCTTTGTGATGGGCCAGAGCCTTGTCCCGGCCCCTCCCGCGAGAACTATTCCTTTCATTAGTTATGAATTATTTGCTTGTCAAATAATCACCAACGGAGGCCCGTGTGTCAGCGCTTTTGCGCTGGCGCGGATAAAGCCGGCGGAGTTAATTATGAGTTATGAATTAATCTTCAAATCTTCAAATTCCCAAATCTTCAAATTCCCATCATCCGAGTCCTATCCCGTGGTACTCGAACCCTTTTTCGGTCAGTTCGGCGCGGTCGTAGATATTGCGCCCGTCGAAAATTACGCGTCCTTTCATCGTGGCCGAGAGCGTGTCCCAGTTTGGCATCCGGAACTCCTTCCATTCGGTCGCGAGGATCAGCGCGTCAGCCCCTTCCGCGGCGCCGTATATCGAATTGCAGTAGGTTATCCGGTCGCCCAGGTACGCCTGCGCGGTTTCAATGGCGGCGGGGTCGTATGCGCGGATTACGGCTCCGGCCTCCAGCAGCTTTTCCGCGACGACTATCGCCGGGGACTCCCTCACGTCGTCGGTTTCGGGCTTGAACGCCAGGCCCCACAGGGCGAATGTTTTTCCCGCGAGATCGCCCCCGAACCGCTGTTCGATCTTCCGGTTGAGTATGCTTTTCTGGCGTCGGTTGACGTTTTCCACAGCTTCGAGTATCTCCATACGGTAGCCGTTCCCGGCGGCGGTGCGTATCAGCGCCTTGACGTCTTTCGGGAAGCACGACCCGCCGTACCCGAGCCCGGGGTAGAGAAATTTGCCGCCGATGCGCTGGTCGGTCCCGATGCCTTTGCGCACCATGTTGACGTCCGCCCCCACGAGTTCGCACAGGTTGGCGATGTCGTTCATGAACGATATGCGCGTGGCGAGCATGGCGTTCGCGGCGTATTTTATCATTTCTGCCGAGCGTATATCGGTGAATATGATGCGGTTGCTGTTCACCATGAACGGCTTGTAGAGCCTTTCCATCAGTTTGCGCGCCATTTCCGAGCCGACGCCCACGACCACCCTGTCGGGGCTCATGAAATCGGCGACGGCGTTGCCCTCTTTCAGGAATTCGGGGTTCGAGGCGACGTCGAAAGCGACTTCGGCCCCGCGCGCGGAGAGTTCGGCTGCGACGGCCCCGCGCACCTTGTCGGAGGTACCCACTGGGACGGTGCTTTTGGTAACGACCAGCAGCGGGCGGTTCATCACCCGTCCGATCTGCCGCGCCACGGCCAGCACATGGCTCAGGTCCGCGCTTCCGTCCTCGCCCGGAGGAGTTCCGACGGCTATGAAGACGATCTCGACCTCGTCGATCACATCGGCTATGTCGGTCAGGAAACGCAGCCTTCCGGCGTCGTGGTTCCGCACGACGAGATCTTCCAGCCCGTGTTCGTAAATCGGGATAACGCCCTGCCTGAGCGCCTCGATTTTTTTCCTGTCGATGTCTATGCAGGCGACGTTGGCCCCCATTTCGGCGAAACAGGCGCCCGACACCAGCCCCACATACCCTGTCCCGACAATCGCTATTTTCATGTTTTACGGTTGTTGTATCGTGTTTTTAACAAAACCAAAGGTATATATTCTTTTCAAAACAGACAAAACAGCCTCTTAAAAAGCTTCTTTCGTCGGTATTTCGAGTCATGCGTAAAATAGGTTGGTGGTAATAATTGCATAACCAAAATTCCGACTGGCGAAAAAGGCGTTAAGCGGTGGGCGGCTAAAAGCGCGAAAAAGGGGCCGGTTTGCTCGCACACCCGCGAATAGGCGCCCTTTTTCAGCGTTAGCCGCCAGAGCCGCAGCCTTTTTAGCCCGTCGGCCGGTTTTGCTCCACTTTTGCCGGCCAAAAGTGGAAAAAGAATTATTCCTTTAGGATTTTGGCAGATTCTTTTTCAAGCTCTTGCAAATCTAATTTTCCATAAAGAGCTTATTTTTCTCAGCTCTGTTCCCGCCTGAACTTCCGTTTCCTGCGCGGCAGACGCTCGGCAAGCGTTACGGCGATCTCGACTCCCACCAGGAAACGCACCCTGCGTATCTGCGCCGTGGAGCACACTTCGCGCAGCTGCGGCAGCAGTTTCCGCGCTTTCCTCCGGTGAAGGTGCGAAAGTTCCAGCCACCGGTCGGCGACCACGCGGTCGAACAGCCTTCCCATGCCGGCGTCTATGATGTAGTGCGCGGCGCGGTAATCGACGTCGAACCTCTGCGACATGGCCTCCCAGTCGCTCCGTCCCTCGTGGATCAGCGACCCCTCGCGCCGCGTGTTACAGTAGACGACCGTGCGGTCCGAAACGATCTTTGCGGCATGGTGCCCGGTCTTCACCGAGAACATCAGGTTGTTCGAGAAGCGCACCTCGTCGAATCGGATGCTGTTTCCCGTCACGAGCGGGCGGCGTATGAATTTCCCCCACGGCACCCAGATCATATACCTTATCCGCGTTTCGTCGGCGGTGTATTCGAACTCTTCGAGAAAGCGGTTCCTCGAGGTGTTTATCTCGACCGGTTCGCCCGTGTCCGAGTCGGCGCTGTCGTGGCGGAAGAAGACTATATCCGCGTCCGAGTCCGCATAACGGTCGAACATTTCGTTTACGGAGGGGTGGAAGAAATCGTCGGCGTCGGCGAAAACGAGCCATCGTCCGGTCGCGACCTCCATCCCCACATTTCGGGCGAGCCCCGCGCCGCCGATCCCTCCGATGGGATTTTTCTGGAATATGACTTCTGTGTTGGGACGGTTCATTCCCGGGAATCGGGCGAAGTCGACGATCTTCGGATTGCTCGCGTCGTCCACTACGATCACCTGCACGTCGTCCCTTTGGGGTATCGACGCGAGGCACCGTTCCAGCAGCTCCGGAATGTTCTTATGCGGTATGATTACCGAATAGTTGTATGTCTTTTTCTTCGCCACTATCAATTAATTTATGAAAGATGAAAAATGAAAGATGAAAGATTGCGGTGCAACTTCGTTGCGGTTTTTTAATATAAAAATCTTCTTTCATTTATCATCTGTCATCTTTCATCCTTTCTGAAAGAAAGTACCGCCCATCCCTCCCTGAGGCGCTGCCCCGCGGGGCGCATCCCGAGTTCGACGGCGCGCCGGCTGATATCTTCCACGTCGCGTTCCAGTATGCCGCTCACGATAAGTTCGCCTCCCGCGCCGAGCGTTTCGACGTAGGCGGGCATGTCGGCCAGCAGGATGTTGCGGTTGATGTTGGCCAGCACGATGTCGTATTTTTTGCCGCGGATGGCCTTCACGTCGCCCATTACCGGGTGTACTTTCCCGGCGACGCCGTTCAGCTCTATGTTCTCGGCGGAGTTATTGTAGGCCCATTCGTCTATGTCGACGGCATCCACGATCTCCGCACCCATTTTGGCAGCCAAAATGGCCAGAACACCCGTTCCGCTTCCCATGTCGAGGACGGTTTTGCCCTCGAAATCATGGTCGGCCATCTCGGCGCTGACGAGGTATGTTGTCGCGTGGTGGCCTGTGCCGAACGACATTTTGGGCATTATGACTATTTCGCGGCGCCCGTCGCAGCAGGGAGCGTGGAAAGGTGCGCGGATGACGAGTTTTCCCTCGACGTCGACCGGTTCGAACTGCGATTCCCACACGGCGTTCCAGTTCTGGGTTTCGATCTCGATGTAGCGCTGCCCGGTAATCCCCCGCAGGGCGAGCAGGGCGTCCGCGGCGGCCTTGCTGTCGGCGAGTTTGTCGGCGGGAATATATGCCTTGAGCAGGCTATCCCCCTCCTCGAAGCTGTCGAAAGGCAGTTCGGCCAGTTCTGCGACCAGCAGTTCGGACTCGAAGGCGTCCTTTACGGGAATATTCAGTTCAACGTAATTCACGGTATTTTAATTATGAATTATGAATTATGGATTATGAATTATTGTGTCGCTTTGCGACGTTTTTTAGTCAAATAAAAATGCAACGAAGTTGCGCCTTAATTCATAATTCATAATCCATAATCCAATTCATCGTTTCGTCCTTCATCTGTTCGTGGTATTCGAACGATGGCCGGAACCCCCATCCGTGGCCTTCCGCGGGGTAGAGCACGAGTTTCGACTCCACGCCGTTCTTCTCGAGCGCTTCGACAAACATCTTACCGTTGGCGGGCGGCACGGTCTTGTCGTCCTCGCTGAAGAACACGAGCGTCGGCGGCGTGTTCTTCGTCACCTGCAGCTCGTTGGAGTAGAATTTTATCGTTTTATCCGACGGATTTTCGCCCAGCAGGTTGGTGCGCGATCCTCCGTGCGTGGCCTGCGTCATCGTGACCACCGGATAGTAGAGTATTCCGAAATCGGGCCTCGAACCGGTGTCGTAATGCGTCAGCAGCGTCGAGGCGAGGTGTCCTCCCGCCGAAAATCCCATGACGCCGACCCTGTCGTAGCCCCAGTCTGGAGCCATTTCACGCAGTATAGCCATCGCCTGCCGCGCGTCGGTGACGGGAATTTCGGAGTGTCCGTTGGGCAGGCGGTATTTCAGCACGGCGGCCGTGATGCCGTTGGCGGCGAACCATTCGGCGAACTGGCTGCCTTCATGCTCGGCGGCCTCTTTTAGATATCCGCCGCCCGGACAGATCAGCATCGCCGCGCCGGTGTTATTCCCTTCGGCGGGCCATACGTACAACACGGCTTCGGAAACGTTGGCGATGATGCCGTTATCCACTGTTTCGGGCCCCTCGAGGCCGTTGCTTTCCGCAGGGCCGTCGGGCCAGAGCGGTATCTCGTAGGTTTGGGCTGCGGCTGCGGATAATGCCATGACGGACAGGATTGTAAACAGGATTTTTTTCATACGTTCGGATTGTTTGTCACGGGGAGGGGATCACAAAGTTAATGGTTTTCGGATTTAGCACACTATTTTTCCTCCTCTTTTTTCTGCTTTCCCATTTTGTCGAGTTTTTCGTGGAGCTCGTCGATCGAATCCTGCAGCTTCTGATGCCCTTCGCGTATCGCTTTCACCTTGCTGTGGATGGCGACTCCGCTTCCGGCGGCGATCGAGGCCCCGAGCGCGCTCAGCACGTTTGTGTAGTTGCCAAGGATAAGCTGGGTGTCGGCTGTCGGCGCGAGCCCTTTCAGCGCCGGGATCAGCAGGGCGGCCAGCGCGAAGATGACGAGGTAGAAGAACAGGAAGAGATAGATGAATATCGAGGTTTTGCTCGCCATCACCCTCGGAATGGCGAACAGGAAACGGTCGAGTTTGCTTCGTTTCTGTTTTTCCATGGCTTATTTCGCAATTTTATCGATTATCACGGCAATGGCGCCGTCGCCGGTAACGTTCGCGGCCGTGCCGAAGCTGTCCATGGCGATATACAGTGCAATCATCAGGCCGCAGGTGGCTTCGTCGAATCCGAGGATCGACTGGAGTATCCCCAGCGCGGCCATGATGGCGCCTCCGGGGACGCCGGGCGCGGCGACCATGGTGATCCCCAGCATGAAGACGAACCCGGTGAATACCAACGGGTCCACGGGCATTCCCTGCATCATCATTATGGCCAGGGCGCAGGCGGTGATCTTCATCGTGCTGCCCGAGAGGTGGATCGTGGCGCAGAGCGGGATGACGAAACCTGCGACCTCGGGCCTGACGCCGTTTTTGAGGGTCTGCCCGAGCGTGACGGGAATTGTCGCGGCCGACGACTGCGTGCCCAGAGCGGTAACGTATGCGGTCATCATGTTGCCTAACAGGCGGAAGGGGTTTTTGCGTGCGGCGATACCCGCTATCGTGAACTGTATAATGAGGACAACGGCCGTGATAAGGAATATCAGCGCTATCAGCTTTATGAAGACACCCATCACGCTCGCGACCTGTCCCGAGTTGGTCATTCCCAGGAAGATGCCGAAAATATAGAGCGGCAGAAGGGGGATTATCGCTTTGCGGATCACCAGCATTATGATGTCGCGGAAGTCGTCCATGACGTTCCTGAGCGTGCCGCCCTTTATGAAGGCCATACCAAGCCCCAGCACGAACGCCAGCACGAGGGCGCCCATCACGCCGAACAGCGGCGCGATCGGTATCGAGAAATAGGGCGTGATTTCCGTCCCTCCGCTTCCCGTGGTCGTAAGCGCCGCACCATTCAGCAGCCAGGGCAGCGACAGGTCGCACACGCCCCATGTGAAGAATCCCGAGAAGAGCGTGAATGCGTATGCCAGCGCCGCGGTTACGAGCAGCAGCCGTCCGGCGCCGCGTCCGAGTTCGGCGATTCCCGGGGCGATCAGCCCCACGATCAACAGCGGCACGATGAACCCGAGGAATCCGGAGAACAGGTCGTTGAAAGTTGCGAAGGCTCTCGAAAGCCATTCGGGGAAGAAGAATCCGCAGGCGACCCCCAGGGCGATCGCGATGAGTATTTTCGGGAGCAGCCCGATTTTCGGCAGTTTCGGCAAAGGCATGGCAGGTCGTTTAGTTTATTGCAAAGCTATAAAAAACCCGCCTCATTCCAAGGCCGGAACGCCGGCGGCGGTTTAACTGCGGCATTCGTCATTGCGAGCATAGCGAAGCAATCCAGGCTTTCGGATTGAGGCTCCCTATCGCAAGTCCTCGTTTTATTATATTTAAGGTATGAAAATTCGCATGCAAATTTTTCCTGAAAAAATCGGGCGCGGATTTGCAGGTTCAAAAAAAACGCCTACATTTGCACCCGCTAATCCGAAATAACCGCACCGCCCGGGACCGTCGAAACGGGGTCCGGAAAGTCGGAAAAAGAGGAGGGGACCGAGCTCCCCGAAAAAATCCCGGACGGCATGCAAAAGTTCTTTACAAAATGTTTTGAGGATTCAAAAATTTGTACGTATCTTTGCAATCCTTTTCCGCCTGAAATTTGGGACCCGGTTTAAAAGAGGGCAACAAAAGCGGAGGATAAAACACGGTTCTTTGATTTACTGGTATACTGAGAGAAACAGAAAATTGTAGTTAAAGTTTATTCAATTCCGAATAAGGATAATAAGTAGTCAGGACTCTAAAGTAATAAAAACAATTTTTTTACAATGGAGAGTTTGATCCTGGCTCAGGATGAACGCTAGCGGCAGGCCTAACACATGCAAGTCGAGGGGCAGCACGTAAAGTATTTCGGTACTTTTGGTGGCGACCGGCGGACGGGTGCGTAACGCGTATGC
>JAVBVG010000123.1:0-7508 GCA_031554415.1 Rikenellaceae bacterium
TACTTTCGGATATTTATTCAACCATATTATTTTTTCTCCGCCGGCATCTTTTTCACCTCGCTCCCTCGATTTAGCCCGCTAAACCTTCGGGAACGACGCAAAAAACCTACCGGAGATAAAAAACAAAATTAGGATAAATAATTCTCCTCAATTACTTAAAGCGGTAACCGATGAAAAAATTGTTGATTTTGGCGGCCATAATCCTGTCGGCCGGGAGCGCGGCCGCGCAGCAGAAGAATGACCGGCAGTCGCCGCGGGTGCAGTTCGGTCTGCGAGCCGGCGTGTTTTCGCAGGACATACAACTGAAGAAGATGTCGGAAATAATGACCGACGCGAAACTCGGATGGAACGCGGCGTTCGTCGCCCGCCTCCGCCTCACCGCCGTCGGCACAAATACTTTCGGGCTCGGATTGTACCTCCAGCCGGAGGTCGTCTATTCCCAGAACAACTATAAAATACAGCCGAAGGGCGGAGAGGTTACCAGGATAAGCCTTAGGGACGTCGACGTTCCGGTGCTGCTCAGTTTCCAGATAGCCATCGTCAGAATACAGGCGGGCCCGGTGTTCAACGTGATGCACAAAACCCCTACCGAAAGCGGCGAAGCCGACTTCTCGTCGATCAGGCCTACCGTGGGATATGCCGTAGGGGCGAGCATCGACATTTTCAAGGGGTTGGTGCTGGACGGGCGCTTCAACGGGAACTTCAAGCAGATGCAGGACAATATTAAGATGGGCGACGAGGTGTACGACGGCATCAAATCGAGCCTGTCGAGCTGGTCGCTGGGGCTGTCCTATCTTTTTTAACCGATAACGGATGCTGGAAAAAGAAATATTGCTCGAAGGGGTCGATCCGAGGGAGTTCTACGGCCCGGCCAACGTCAATCTCAATGCCATCATAGACCTCTCGCCAAAGGTGAAGGTCATAGCCCGCGGTTCGACAGTCAAGGTCCTGGGCGACCAGGGCGAGGTCGAACGGTTCGAGAAGCGGCTCCACGGGCTGATGGACTATTTCCGGAAGTACCACCACATCTCGAAAGAGGTGGTGCGGCAGTCTTTCGGGGCGGCAGGAATGGACGCGGCAAAACCCGCTGTGAACGGCCGCGACGTTATACTTTTCGGCACGGGCGGCAACATCATCCGCGCCCGCAGCACCAACCAGAAAAAGCTCGTCGACCTGTCGGAAGAGCGCGACCTGATGTTCGTGATCGGGCCGGCCGGTTCGGGCAAGACATACACGGCAATCGCCCTTGCGGTGCGTGCGCTTAAAGAAAAACAGGTGCGCCGCATAATCCTGACGCGTCCTGCGGTAGAGGCGGGCGAGAAGCTGGGATTCCTGCCGGGCGACATGAAGGAGAAGCTCGATCCCTATCTCCAGCCGCTTTACGACGCGCTCAACGATATGATCCCGGCCGGACAGCTGGCGAAATACATGGAGGAGGGGACGGTGCAGATCGCCCCGCTGGCATTCATGCGCGGGAGGACGCTCGACAACGCTTTCGTCATACTCGACGAGGCGCAGAACACCACCCTGTCGCAGATCAAGATGTTTTTGACGCGCATGGGCCCCACGGCGAAGTTCATCGTGACGGGCGACCTGACGCAGATCGACCTGCCGAGGGCGTCGGACAGCGGATTGCAGAAGGCGCTCGACCTGCTGCACGGGGTGAAAGGGATCGCGGTGGTGAATTTCGACGAAAAAGATATCATCCGGCACAGTTTGGTGAGGGAGATAGTGGCGGCGTTCGGTAAAGAGGCTAAAGCGGACGATCCGAAAAATGAAAGGAAATGAGCGTTATGAAATGCCCCAAATGCAATACGGAAATGGAGTCCGGCTTCGATGCCTGCTGGAAATGCGGCTGGAGCCCTGACGGCGAAAATACCTTTGAAGAGCCGGAAATTGTGAATGACAACGACCTGCCATGCCTGAGGTGTGGGGCAATGCTCGACTATGCCGGGAATTTCAAATTCCACGAGGGACCACGGATCGGTGTTTTAGGCGGGATATTCGAACTTTTCGTGAACAGGGAAGGTTTTGATGTTTATGTATGCCCATCCTGCGGGAAGGCCGAATTTTATGTTTCGAAAATCTGATAAAACAAACAAATAAAACCATGGAAAAAGCGATCACAAAAACAAGTTTTCAGTTCGACGGACAGTCGGATCTCTACGTCGGCAAGGTAAGGGATGTTTACACCATAGACGACTACCTGGTGATGGTCGTTACGGACCGCATCTCGGCGTTCGACGTCGTCCTGCCGCGCGGTATTCCATACAAAGGCCAGGTGCTGAACCAGATAGCGGCCAAGTTCCTCGACGCCACCGCCGACATCTGCCCAAACTGGAAGATCGCCTCGCCAGACCCAATGGTTACCGCCGGGTACAAGTGCGAAACCTTTCCCGTCGAGATGATCGTCCGCGCCTACCTTACCGGCAGTTCGTGGCGCGACTACAAAGCCGGTGCGTGCGAGATCTGCGGCGTGAAGATCCCCGACGGGATGCGCGAACACGAGCGTTTCCCCGAGCCCATTGTCACCCCCACCACCAAGGCCGAGATCGGACAGCACGACCAGAATATCTCTAAAGAGGAGATAATCGCACGCGGGCTCGTTTCGAAAGAGGATTACGAGGTGCTCGAGAAATATGCCCTCGCGCTCTTTGAACGCGGTTCGGAGATGGCGGCCAGGCGCGGCCTGATCCTGGTCGACACCAAATACGAGTTCGGAAAGCGCGACGGCGAGATCACCCTCATCGACGAGATACACACTCCCGACTCGTCGCGCTATTTCTATGCCGACACCTACCAGGAGCGTTTCGACAACGGCCTGCCGCAGCGCCAGCTCTCGAAGGAGTTCGTGCGCGAGTGGCTGATGGATAACGGTTTCCAGGGACGCCGGGGCGACGTGATGCCCGAAATGACCGACGACATCGTGGATTGCATCAGCGAACGCTACATCGAGCTCTACGAGAATATCACGGGCGAGAAATTCCACCGCTCGCACGCCCGCGACCGCGTGTCCGAGATAGAGGAGAACATTAAAAATATGATAGCAAGGCTCAGATAGCCTTGCTGTCATAATGAAAAAGTAAAGATGAAAATTTCAGAACTCGATCCCAAAACATTGTGGGGGCATTTCGCGGAGATTTGCAATATACCTCACCCGTCGCACCATGAGGCCGAAATCCGGCAGTACGTGGTCGATTTTGCCAAAAAGCACGGACTCGAATGCAGGGTCGACGGCGCCGACAACGTCATCGTCCGCAAACCCGCCACGCCCGGAATGGAGGGGCGCAAAGGCATAGTCCTGCAGGCGCACCTCGATATGGTGCCGCAGAAAAATCGCGACACGCGGAACGCCGCGGGCGGTTTATTCGACTTTGAGAAAGACCCGATCGAGGTTTTTGTAGACGGCGAATGGGTGAAGGCGCGGGGAACCACCTTGGGCGCCGACAACGGCATCGGAGTCGCTGCGGTGCTCGCGGTTCTGGAATCTAAAGATATGAAACACGGCCCAGTCGAGGCGCTTTTCACGGCGACCGAAGAGACGGGGATGGACGGCGCTTTCGGACTGAAGGCCGGGGAGCTGAACGGCGAAATCCTGCTGAACCTCGACTCGGAAACCGAGGGCGAACTCTACGTGGGTTGCGCCGGGGGGATGGATGCAAATATCTCCCTGCCCTATAAAGCCGAAAAGGCGCCGCAGGGTTACAAGGCCGTCCTGGTGGCGGTCAAAGGGCTGAAAGGCGGCCATTCGGGCATCGAGATAATACTGCAAAGGGCCAATGCCAACAAAGTGCTGTTCAGGATTTTGAGGCCGCATCTCGCGGGCGGCGCGCTGTTGGCGTCGGTCGACGGCGGAAGCCTGCGCAACGCCATCCCGCGCGAGGCGCAGGCGGTCGTGCTGATTCCCGAAGCCGGTTACGCCGGCTTTTCGGCCGCGGTCGAAAAACTCGCGGCGGTTATCGTAAACGAACACAGGGATATCGAGGACTCGATCTCGGTAACGGTCGCTCCGGCGGAATATCCGGCGGAGATCATCCCGGCCGAAGCTGCCCAAAGGCTTGCCGACATGGTCTGCGCATTCCCCAACGGGGTAATAAAGATGAGCACTTCGATGCCGGGGCTGGTGCAGACTTCGAACAACCTGGCGCGCGTGGTTTCCGACGGCAGGAGCGTCAAAATGCAGTCGCTGATGCGCAGTTCTGCCAATTCGGAAAAAGATTTCACGGGCGAACAGATCGCCGCGCTGTGCCGCCTTGCCGGAGCGGAGTGCGAATTTGCGGGAAGCTACGACGGCTGGAACCCCGATATGGATTCGCCGATCCTGAAAAACATGCTCGCCGGTTACGAAGAGTTGTACGGCAAAAAACCGGCAATCACCGCCATACACGCGGGGTTGGAGTGCGGCATCATCGGCGGCGTCTACCCGAAGATGGACATGATCTCGTTCGGCCCTACGATCTGCTACCCACACTCGCCCGATGAGAAGGTCAACGTGCCGTCGGTACGCAAATTCTGGGATTTCCTCGTTCATACTTTAGAGAATGCTCCGTTTAGACAGCACTAAAACATCGTCTGCCAACGGCGAAAAATGGTTCGCGGTGGTGAACCCCACCGCGGGCGGAGGCAAAGGGCTCGTCGACTGGCCGTACATCAGCAAACTTCTGCGCGACAACCAGATAGTCCATGAATACGCGTTCACGGAGCGGCGCTACCACGCCACCGAACTTGCAGTCGAGGCCGTCCTGGCCGGGTTCCGCCGGATAATCATCGTCGGCGGCGACGGCACCATCCACGAGGTGGTGAACGGCCTTTTCATTCAGCGGGAGGTCGACCCGAAGGAGGTGCTGCTCGGCGTCGTGGGCGTCGGCACGGGCAACGACTGGATGAGGATGTTCGGCGTGCCCAAGAAGTATTCCGAGGCCGTGAGGGCCATCGTCGAGGGCAATTCGTTCATGCAGGACGTCGGCCGCATCACCTACCACGAGTCGGCCTACCGCCAGTCGCGCTGTTTCGTCAACGGCGCTGGAGTCGGCTTCGACGCCTTCACCATCAAGACCTACCACCAGATGCTCGGGCGTTCGCGTTTCGGCAAATGGACCTACATCCGCAGCATATCCAAGGCGCTGGCGCGATTCAAGGCGAGCGGCGTGAAGGTCTGGGTGGACGGTCAGGAGGTTGTCAACGATCTGGTCTTCAGTGCGTCGATAGGCATCGGCAAGTACAGCGGCGGGGGACTTATCCAGGTTCCGGACGCGGTTGCCGACGACGGACTTTTCGACCTGACGGTCATCCGCCGAATGGGCATACTGCGGGTGCTTTACAGTTTCAGGGCGCTCTACACAGGGAAGATATACGAACTGCCGCGCGTTTCGAACCACCGCGGACGGTACATCCGCTTCACCTCTTCTCCCGAAGTGTGGCTGGAGGCGGACGGCGAACTTCTGGGCAACACCCCTGTCGAGTTCGAGATAATCGACCGCGCGATCCGCGTTATCGTCGGCCGCGGCATAAAGCAGAATGCCGCCACTCTTCCGGAGCGGAAAGCGGTGTAGCATATCCTAAATTATAAATTTTAAGTGTGGGCTTAGTCCTGCACTTTTTTATTTTACCCCGTCGAAACCGGGCTCTGGCACGGTGTTCATAGGGTGTTGATAAAAGTCGTTTTCAGGCACCCATTCTTACAACGATAAGCCGTAAACTTGTATTGGCGGAAAATATCCGCCTGATTCTTTATTCTATTAACTTTTAGACATTTACGCAATGCCCGACATCGACGTTAAAAAACAGCAGTCCGAAGGCCTCAGGGAATACACTTACGCCGAGGCGCTCGAAGCCGCGAAAGAGTACTTCAAAGGCGACGAACTGGCCGCAACCGTGTGGCTCAGCAAATACGCCCTGAAAGACTCTTTCGGACGCATCTACGAGAAATCGCCCGAACAGATGCACCACCGCATCGCGTCGGAGCTGGCCCGTATCGAGAACAACTATCCCAATCCGATGGGAGAGCTCGAAATTTACGATCTGCTGGAGGGTTTCAAATATGTGATCCCGCAGGGCGGGCCGATGACCGGTATCGGCAATAACCTGCAGATAGCGTCGCTGTCGAACTGCTTCGTGATCGGGCACCGCAATCCGGCCGACTCCTACGGGGGAATCATCCGCCTCGACGAGGAGCAGGTGCAGCTGATGACGCGCAGAGGAGGCGTCGGGCACGACCTTTCGCACATCAGGCCCACCGGGAGCCCCGTTCTGAACAGCGCCCTCACCTCGACCGGCATCGTGCCCTTCATGGAGCGCTATTCCAACTCGACGCGCGAGGTGGCGCAGGACGGCCGCCGCGGGGCGCTGATGCTGTCGCTTTCGATCAAGCATCCGGACGCCGAACGGTTCATCGACGCCAAGGTCGAAACGGGGAAAGTTACCGGAGCCAACGTTTCGATCAAGATAGACGACGAGTTCATGGAGTGCGTGCGCGAGGGGAAGCCCTACACGCAGCAGTTCCCCATCAAATCGCCGAACCCGTCCCACAAAATGGAGATCGACGCCCGCGCGCTGTGGAACAAGATCATCCACAACGCGTGGAAATCGGCCGAGCCTGGCGTGCTTTTCTGGGACACCATCATCCGCGAGTCGATCCCCGACAGCTATGCCGACGAGGGTTTCACGACGGTTTCGACCAACCCCTGCGGCGAGATCCCGCTCTGCCCCTACGACAGCTGCCGCCTGCTGGCGATCAATCTCTACAACTACGTCGAGAAGCCTTTCACGCCGGAGGCCAGGTTCGATTTCGATAAGTTCAGGGACCACGTCCACAAGGCGATGAGGATGATGGACGACATCATCGACCTGGAGCTCGAAAAGGTCGACGCGATCATCAAAAAGATCACGGCCGACCCCGAGGACCACGATATCCGCCGCGTGGAGCACAACCTGTGGGAAAAAATCAAGGAAAAAGCGAAGCAGGGACGCCGCACGGGCCTCGGCATAACTGCCGAAGGCGATATGCTGGCCGCGCTGGGCATAACCTACGGAACGCAGGAGGCGATAGATTTCTCGGTCGGGGTGCAGAAGACGCTCGCTGTCGAGGCTTACCGCGCGTCGGTGGTCATGGCCGGAGAAAGGGGTGCGTTCCCGATGTACAGTTCGTCGAAGGAGGCCGGCAATCCGATGATCGAGCGTCTGCGCGAGGCCGATCCCGCGCTCTACGAACAGATGGTGAAGGACGGCCGCCGCAATATCGCCTTGCTGACCATTGCCCCGACGGGCACCACTTCGCTCATGTCGCAGACCACTTCGGGGATCGAGCCGGTGTTCCGTCCGGTCTACACCCGCCGCCGCAAGGTCAATCCCAACGACAAGGATGTGAAGATCACCTTCACCGACGAGAACGGCGACAGCTGGGAGGAGTACAACGTCTACCACCACAAGTTCGTCACGTGGATGGAGGTCAACGGCCACGACATCTCCAAGATGAAGCACGCCTCGCAGGAGCAGCTCGAAGAACTCGT
>JAVBVG010000118.1:0-6112 GCA_031554415.1 Rikenellaceae bacterium
ACATTCGCCGCCAGGCCCGAAGATCCCGGAATGTTTTACCAGTGGAACCGCCCTACCGCCTGGCCAGTTACCGGCGCCGTGACCGGCTGGGACAATACCCCACCGGATGAAGTCTGGGATGATGACAACGATCCGTGTCCCGAAGGTTGGCACATGCCTGTAAAAGAGGATATGGAAACTCTGGATGATGAAAACGCGGTATCCGCAAGATGGCAGCCCTCAAACGATGTAAAAGGTTGCCGGTTTACCGACAAGACCACCGAAAGCTCGATCTTTCTTCCAGCCGCGGGGCACCGCCGGTCCGACACCGGTGAGAGTGCCGGAAACGGCATGGTCGGATACTACAGGTCGGCAACTTATGAGGTAGATAATCGTGCGTGGTGCATGGCTTTCTTTTCCGCGAATCCCTCTGATTTCAACGATTACCACAATATGGAGGGTTACTCGATCCGCTGTGTTCGCGAATAGAAAAGTTCCCTGAAACGGAACCCGTGCAGGCAATACATAACGCGGCCCAGAAAGGCCGCGTTTGTTATTATAGTGTCGCCGTAAATAAACCGCTGCCGGCGTTCCGGCTTATTCTTTTTGGGCGCCGCGGAAAGTGAAGTATTTCTGCCCGGTGTACGAAACTACCGCTGTAATAAGGTAGATGATGATCTGGGCGGCGGTGGGGTAGATATGGCAGACGTCCACGAACAGCTTGGTAAGCAGGTATGTCAGCACCAGCGCGACCATCGCCACCGAGATGTGCCTTACGAACTGGACGCGGCCTTTGAGCGGCGATTTCTTGAAGCTGATGTTCCTCTGGAGCCAGAAGCCCAGCAGGAAGTTGACAGGCAGCGATATTCCGAGCGCGGCGATGTGCGGCGAGATCGTTACGAAACCGAGATCGAGGTCCTGCTTTGCGAAGATGAAGTTATAGGCCACGGCGTAGCACGCTATGGTCACCACGAAGTTGACCAGCCCGCACATCAGGTAGCGGAATACCTGTATCGGCATTATTTTCCGAAGCGGCTTGATGTAGAACCAGTCGAATATCCTGGACAGAGTGTGGTGTATCGCCATGTGAGAGATTTCAGTTATTGGGGACAAATATAAGAAAACTTCTTAATGTCAATTAGTTTTATTGACTTTGTCCTGAAGGGCGTACATGAGGTTGCGGTATTTTGCGGCAGCCGCGAAATCTAACTCTTGAGCCGCTTTCTCCATCTTGCGGCGCACTTCCAGTATCTCCTTTTCGAGCTCCGCGGCGGTGTAGGAGGCTTTTATATCGGCGGCGATGTTGAAGCCGCCCTCGCCGAATTCATATTTGAAATCTTTTTCCGACGACGCGCCCAGCAGCATGTTGCCGTGGGAACTCTTTCGCGCCTGCCGGGGCACGACGCGGTTGCGCATATTGTAGGCAATCTGCTTTTCGCGCCGGCGGTTGCTTTCGGCGATCGCTTCGCGGATCGAGTCGGTGCGGCGCTCGGCGTAGAGGATGACGTTTCCCCCGGCATGGCGGGCGGCGCGTCCCGCTATCTGAGTGATCGAACGCGTGTTGCGCAGGAATCCCTCCTTGTCGGCGTCCATCACCGCGACGAGCGAAACCTCCGGCAGGTCCAGCCCCTCGCGCAGCAGGTTCACTCCGATCAGCACGTCGAACATCCCCTCGCGCAGCTCCTCGAGTATCCTGATGCGCTCCAGCGTTTCGACCTCCGAGTGGATATAGCGGTTGCGGATGCCGATGCGGTCGAAATATTTCGAAAGCTCCTCGGCCATGCGTTTGGTGAGCGTCGCTACCAGCACTTTCTCGTCCCTGTCCGCGCGTTTTCCGATCTCCTCGATCAGGTCGTCTATCTGGTTGTCGGTGATTTTCACCTGGATGGGCGGGTCCACGACCCCTGTCGGGCGCACCACCTGCTCGACCACCATCCCCTCCGACTTCATCAGTTCGTAGTCGGCTGGCGTCGCGCTCACGTAGATCGAAGTGCCCTGCATCCGCTCGAACTCGTCGAATTTCAGCGGGCGGTTGTCCTTTGCGGCGGGAAGGCGGAATCCGAAATCCACGAGGTTTTCTTTCCGCGCGCGGTCGCCGCCGTACATCGCCCTCACCTGCGGAAGGGTCACGTGGCTCTCGTCGATCACCATAAGGTAGTCTTTCGGGAAGTAATTCAGCAGGCAGAAAGGCGGTTCGCCCGGATTGCGCCCGTCGAAATAGCGCGAATAGTTCTCTATCCCGGAGCAGTAGCCCAGCTCCTTTATCATCTCGAGGTCGAACTCGGTGCGCTGTTTTATGCGCTGCGCCTCGGCGTAGCGTCCCTGCGACTCGAAGAACGCGATCTGTTCGCCCAGGTCCAGCTGTATCTGCTTTACGGCCGCCGCCGAGCGCTCCTTCGTCGTTACGAATAGGTTGGCGGGCGATATCCGGACGCTGTCTATCTTATCGAGGCGCTGCCCCGTAAGCGGGTCTATGCGCACGATCTCCTCGATCTCGTCGTCGAAAAAGATCAGGCGGTAGGCGCTTTCGCCGTAGGCCAGCATAACGTCGACCGAGTCGCCGTTCACGCGGAAAGTCGCCGGCACCAGGTCGCGCTCGACCCGCGTGTAGAGGATATCGACCAGGTCGTAGAGCAGTTTCTTGCGCGAAACTACCTGTCCGACCGTCAGCTCGACCATGTTGGCTTCGAAATCCTCGGGGTTGCCGATGCCGTAGATGCACGAAACGCTCGCCACGACCAGCACGTCCCTCCGTCCCGACATCAGCGCCGCCGTCGCGCGGAGCCTCAGCTTGTCGATCTCGTCGTTGATCTGGAGGTCCTTTTCTATATAGGTGTCCGACGCCGGGAGGTAAGCCTCGGGCTGGTAATAGTCGTAGTACGACACGAAATACTCGACGCTGTTCTCCGGGAAGAATCCCTTGAACTCGCTGTAAAGCTGCGCGGCGAGCGTCTTGTTGTGGCTCAGCACCAGCGTCGGGCGGTTCAGTTCGGCGACCACGTTGGCGACCGTGAAGGTCTTGCCAGACCCCGTAACACCCAGCAGGGTGTTGTGCGGGCTGCCTCCGCGTATGGAGGCGGCCAACTGGCCGATGGCCTCGGGCTGGTCGCCCGTCGGCCTGTAGTCTGACACGAGTTTGAAATCCATCCGGTAAAGATAATGAAAAATGATAGATGAAAGATGAAAAATTATGGAGCAACTCCGTTGCGGTTTTATTTTTTGACACGACTGAAAGTCGTGCGGCTTTTTTCATATTTCATTTGCTCTCCTTTTTGTTTTACAGGCACGCCTGAAAAACAAAAAGGAGAGCATCGTCACGATGGTCTCCTTTGCCGGGGAATTAAGAAGTCCCCAAAACTACTAACCCAAACTTAAATAAATGAAGAAACCTTGTTGTGTTTCATTCTTAAATAAAAACGGGATAACAATTAATTTATTGCATATCCGGTACGTATTTTAAGAACAAACAACGTATAAATACATATCAAATAGCGTGCCACAAAAAAACAGCAGAGGGAAATTCCTGCCGTTTTTTGTGAGATATCCATGTTTTTATTTCGTGCGGTATGAGGCGCTGTACTTCCCTTTGGCGAAATTGGTCAGTTTGCCTTTTATCAGCGTCCGGCGCAGCGGCGACAGTTTGTCGGAGAAGAGGATTCCCTCCAGATGGTCGTACTCGTGCTGGATGACGCGCGCCGCGCGGCCGTCGAACTCGGCGTCGTGCTCGGCGAAATTCTCGTCCAGCCAGCGCATCCGGATCGTCGAGGGACGCGAAACGTCCTCGTTGAGGTTCGGAAGGCTCAGGCAGCCTTCACAGAAGAGCGTTTCGTCGTCCGAGCGCCAGTAGATATCCGGATTGATGAATGCCTTGCGGAAACCGACAAGTTCAGGTTCGCTGTCGCCCCAGGGCGAGATGTCGACCACGAAGACGCGGATATTTTTGCCGATCTGGGGCGCGGCGAGGCCCACTCCGTCGGCGGCGTACATCGTTTCGAACATATCCTCGACAAGTTTCCCCACTTCGGGGTAATCCCTGCCGATATCCTTATTCTCGTTCCTCAGCACCGGGGAACCGTAAACCACTATCGGATATATCATATCTGTTTTTCTTTATAATCCCTGCTTTCGAGATAGCTTTCCAGTATTATCGCCGCGCTGACCTTGTCAACCAGCGACTTGTCGCGCCGCGCCATCTTCGGAACGCCGCCCGCGATGATCGCCCTCTGCGCTATCGACGAAGTGAAGCGCTCGTCGTGCCAAACTACCTCCTTGTCCGGGAACTCCCTCCGCAGGTGCGCCGCGAAAGGTTCGATATGGGCCCACGAATCGGAAGGAGTGCCGTCCAGCCGCAGCGGTTTCCCGACCACTATTATATCAACGTTCTCGGCGGCCAGGTATTGCCTCAGCCACGGCATAAGCTGATGCGTGGGCACCGTGTCGAGCCATCCCGCGATGATCCGCAGGGGGTCTGTAACGGCCATTCCCGTCCGTTTCGTGCCGTAGTCTATCGCAAGTATCCTGCCCATTCGACGGCAAAGATAACAACAAATTACTCAAAAAGGAACGGTTTGGTTTCCAGGAGCGCGGCCTTGTCCTGCTGGAAGAAGAATTTCTCCTCGCCGAAAGCGGGCTTCAGCTGGTTGAACCAGGTCGCCTTGGGGTCGTATTCGGCGAAGAACGGGATGTCCACCCAGTTCGGGTTGCGTCCCTGCAGGAATCGCAGCACATAGACTTTTTCGCCCCGCACTTCGGCTACGCCCAGAATCTGTATCTTGCCCGGATGGTCGCTCATGCTGGGCCCGCGGACGGTCCGGCAGAGTCCGCTGACACGGCGGTAGGCGCGGCGGAAAATCCCCCAGCACTTGTCAAGCGGAAGCTCGAAGTAGTGTTTCGCCCCCGTGTCGCGCGCGATGAACATATAATAAGGTATGCACCCCAGATCGACCTGACGCCGCCACATCGCCGACCACAGTTCCGGCTTGTCGTTGATATGGCGAAGGATCGGCGACTGCGTCCGGATCTGCGCGCCGGTCGATTTTATCCGTTTTACGGCCTGCTCGACCGCCTCCGTCGACAGCTCCGCCGGATGGTTGAAGTGCGCCTGCACCGAGAGGTTCTTTCCGGCCGCGACCATATCTTCGAAGAGCCGTATTACTTCATCGCTGTCGGCGTCGGTCAGGTAGCGGTAGGGCCAGTAGGCCAGCGACTTGGTGCCGATGCGGATGCTGCGGATATGTTCGAGCCCCGGCTCGTCGAGCAGCGGGCGGATGTAGGAGCCGAGCACGCGGGCGCTCATCACCATCGGGTCGCCGCCCGTGAAAAGCACGTCCGTAACCTCTTTGTGGACGCGGAGGTATTTTACCAGCAGGTCGGCCTCCTTCATGGCGAATTTCAGCTCGTTCATTCCCGAGAACTGCGGCCAGCGGAAACAGAAAGTGCAGTAGGCGTGACAGGTCTGGCCCTGGCTCGGGAAGAAAAGCACCGTTTCGGGATATTTGTGCTGGATGCCCTTGAGCCGGATCTCGCCCAGCATCGGGACGTTGTGCTCCTGCCCGGCGGGGTTGGGGTTGAGCTGCATCCGGATGTCGTGCACCGCGCGGTCGATCGACGCTTTGTCGGCCCCGGAGGCAAGCAGCCGTTCGATCCGGGCATAGTGTTTCTCGCGGAGCATACCCCGGCGCGGGAAATTGAGGGTGAAAATGGGATCCTCCTCCGCTTTGTCCCAGTCTATCAGCTCCTCCACCACATAATTGTTCGTCTTGAAGGGCAGCACGCGTCCCACCACCTCGATGTCGTGCAGCATCTCCGGCGGCAGCGACGCCATTTGCGGTATCTCCCTGTAATTGTGCAGCGTGTAGGTTTTGATCTGTTTGTTCATCGTCGTTGTTTTATCTGTTTGAATTCGGTTGTCATGAGAGACAAAATATGCGGAAGTCCATATTGGATGAACTCCGTTTGCATCGTCGATGGTTGTTGGGGATTGTGTAAAATCGGAAAAATATACGAAAAACGCAAACTTTTTCCGAAAAAAAACGACGGAAAAACAGGGTCGCTTCGCCCTTTAAGGCTCGCAAAGACGTGAATTATAGCTTTTTAAAAAGGAGAGGTCGTCAGAAATGCGTGAAACCCTCGT
>JAVBVG010000019.1:0-7237 GCA_031554415.1 Rikenellaceae bacterium
CAGCACGGTTTTCCCCGTCACGGTGTTGCCCTGCGCGTCTTTGGGCAGGTGCTGGTAGAGCGAATTCCATGTCCCCACGTCGCTCCAGCCGAAGTTACTGCACCGGACGTAGACGTTGGAGGCTTTTTCTATCACCCCGAAGTCGATGGATATATTGCGCGTTTCGGGATAGATGCGCCTCACGGTCTCGATCTCGGCCGGAGTCCCGAACCGGCTCTCTTTCGCCGCGAAAAGCTGGTATGTATCGTTTAGGTGGGCGTCGAGCGCGGCGAGGATCGTGTCGGTTCTCCAGATGAAGATGCCCGAATTCCAGAAAAATTCGCCGCTTTCGACGAACACCTTCGCAAGCTCCTCATTGGGTTTTTCGGTAAAAGTCTTGACCTTGTTGACACCTTCGCACTTTTCCTCGACCTGGATGTAGCCGTAGCCGGTGTCGGGGCGCGTGGGTTTAATGCCGATGGTCATCATCGCGTCGTGCGTGCGCACGAAATCGACGCCTTCGAGGATCGCTTTTCCGAATTCCTCCTCGCCCGTTATGAGGTGGTCGGAGGGAGTTACAATCATCACGGCGCCGGGATTGACGGCTTTCAGGCGAAAAGCGGCGTAGGCGATGCAGGGGGCGGTATTCCGACCTAACGGTTCGCCGAGTATCTGCTCGGGCATCAGCATCGGCAGCTGGTCGGCGACGATGCCGCGGTACTGTTCGTTGGTCACGACCAGGATGTTTCCGGCCGGCACCAGCGGCAGGAACCTTTCGTATGTCTGCTGCAGGAAGCTCTTTCCGGTGCCGAGTATGTCGAGGAACTGTTTGGGCCGCGACTGCCGGCTGACGGGCCAGAAGCGGCTTCCGACGCCTCCCGCCATTATGACGCAATAAATATCGTTCTGCATAGTTATAATAAGGTATCAGCGGTCTGTATTCATCAAATATAGCAATAAAATCGGTGAAAAGCACTATATTTGCGATAATTTAATGGCGTACGGCAATGAAAATTAAAATGTTCACCATCCCGAATATGATCACGCTGGCGAACCTTGCCTGCGGATGTGCCGCCATTCTGTTCGCCCTCCGCGCGCCGGGCAATCTCGCGGCGACTTTCTGGTTCATTGCGGCCGCGGCCGTTTTCGATTTTCTGGACGGATTCGTGGCGCGCCTTACCAAACAATACTCCGCGATAGGCGTTCAGCTCGATTCGCTTGCCGATATGGTGAGCTTCGGCGTTGCTCCGTCGGCGGTGCTGTTCGTGATGTACCGAGATTCGTTCGCGATGTGGAATCCGGGGCCGTTCATTGCGGAGTGGCCCGGGTGGATACTCTTTGTCGTTGCGCTTTTTTCGGCTCTGAGGCTTGCGAAGTTCAATATCGACGATACTCAAACTACCGAATTTGTCGGGCTTCCCGTGCCTGCCAATGCTTTGCTGATAGCTTCGCTCGGCTGGGCGACCTACACCGGAAATCTCGAGGTCGGCCGCGAGATCATACTCGCGTTCGCGCTGGCGGTAAGTTGTCTTTTGATCTGTCCCGTGCGGATGTTCTCGCTGAAGTTCAAGGGTTTCGGCTGGAGGGGCAACGAGCTGAGGTACATATTCCTGCTCTGCTGCGCCCTGCTTGTGGTTCCGCTCGGCATAAAGGGGGTCGCGGCTTCCATAGGTCTCTACATAGTCGTTTCGACAGTGCGTCATTTCCTGCGCCCGAAAGGCGGCAAACCGGCTGATGCCGAAGAAAAATAGGGTTTTTCATCGGATTTAATTATCTTTGCCACGGTTTTTGCATAGGGTATGGCGAAAAACATCATAATTCTATATATGATCGCATTAGCTGGGATGCTTGTTCTCTCCACGGGAAACGCCGCGGCCCAGACTCCTGGCCGCAGCAACCGCACCCAACCCGGGCAGGCGGACCGGAACGGCCAGCCCGATCCCGATACCCCTTTCTTCGGCGAGGGGACCGAAGAGGAGGCGGTACCGGACAGCCTCAAGAAAAAAGAGAAAAAGCCGAAACTTCCGCTCGAGTCATACTTTTTTCCCGATTCGGTCCGCGGCCGCCAGAATTTGCAGTGGACGATCGACCCGTATGCCAACGACATATATATCAGTTCGATAGATACCCTTCAGCAGGATTTTCAGATACAGTATCCGTTCATGAAGGAGGGCGTCGGCAGCGCGTACCTGGGCAATCTGGGCGCGCCGTCCTACTACCTCAGCTATTTCGACCGCCGGCAGAGCCGCGACCATTCGTTCGCCAATCCGTGGAACGTCTACATGCGCACGGTGGAGAACACCCCCTTTTACAACGTCAAGCAGCCGTTCACGCAGTTCAATTACGCGTGGGCGGGGCAGAAGGCCAAACAGGAGGAGGATTTCAGCGTCATACACGCCCAGAACTACAGTCCGCAGACCGGATTCAACGTCAACTACAGGAGTTTAGGCACCAAGGGTATCTACACTTGGCAGGCGACGCGCGACAAGACGCTTTCGCTGGCTTTTTCGCACACCGGCAAGCGCTACTCGATCCACGCCGGGTATATCTACAATTCGGTATACAACCGCGAGAACGGCGGGATGGTCGATGACGACGATATAATCGTTAATATCAAGCAGTACGAGCTTTCGCAGAATATTCCGATGTGGATGTCTGACCCCAAGAACTGGATCAAGAACAACTCCTGGTTCCTGACGCAGTCCTACGGCGTTCCGCTGAAGAGGATGACCCAGCACGACTTCACGATGGCCGACCGACCGGCGGTATTCATCGGGCATTCGCTGCAGTACAACCGATGGGTGCGCAAATACCAGGATACCTACAACGGCACGGTCTACAAACCGGCGTCGGGTACCGGAACCTCGCTCCCGTACTACGACGACTGGTACATCAGCCCCACCCAGTCGAGGGACTCGCTTTTCGAAGGGCAGCTCACGAACCGCGTTTTCGTCCAGCTGCAGCCCTGGGACCGCGGCGGCGTGATAGGCGTGATCAACGGCGGGGTGGGCATGGATATGCTTCAGTATTACCAGTTCTCGGAGGATGAATACCTCACGGGTCCCGGCAAGGCGCATCGGGAGAGCTCGTACTATATATACGCCGGAGCCAACGGCAAAATAAGAAAATATTTCGATTGGGCGGGGGATTTCCGTATACACCCCTTCGGCTACCGCGGCGGCGACGTCGAGGCCGGGGCCACGGCTTCCGCCCGTGTTTTTATAAAAGGACGCCCCCTTTCTGTTTCCGGCAGTTTCCGTTTCAGTTCACTTGAACCGGCCTGGTGGAACCAGAATTTTTCCTCCAACCACTACAGGTGGTCGAACTCCTTCGGCAAGGAGAATGAGACCCGTCTCGATGTGACGCTCAGGGTTCCCCATCTGGGGTTCGAGGCGTCGGGATTCCAGAGCGTACTGGGCCAGAAGGTCTATTACGACAGCGAATGCCTCCCGGCTCAGGCCGCGGGCGTAGTCAGCGTGACGGGCTTGTATCTGCGAGAAGATGTGAAGATCAGGATCAGATCCTCGTCTTTGAATCTCAACCACAGGGTAATGCTACAATGGAGCACGGATCAGAAAATCGTTCCCGTTCCGCTTGCGAGCGCCTTTCTCTCTTATTACTACGAATTCAACGTGGTAAAGAACGTACTGAGGCTCCAGATCGGGGTCGACGGCCGGTATAATACGAAGTATTACGCCCGGGGCTACAATCCGGGCACGGCGCAGTTCTACAACCAGAGGGAAAAAATGCTGGGCGATTACGTCTGGCTGGATGTTTTCGTCAACGCGAAATGGAAACGCATGAGAATCCTCTTGAAGATGCAGCACCTCAACGACGACATGTTCGGCGTGAGGAATTATTTCAGCGTGCTGCACTACCCGATGAACCAGCGGGTATTCAAGTTGGGGATATCGTGGAATTTCTACGATTAGCGGCTCTCATTGCGGCGCTGAGTGCTGCCCGCAGAGTAACAATTTATGAACAAAAAAGTTTTTTATTCAGTTCTGTTTATTTCACTTGCCGCCGTGTGCGGCGTTGCGAATTTTGCGGTGTCGAACGTTTTCTCGAAAGAGAGTTCGGCGCTCGCGGCATCGTCGGCCCTCCGCGAACCGGCCCTGCAGGGAAATTCCCCTGAGAAACTCGCCGGCTGCTACATCGAAAGCAAATCCATGTGGCCATCCGAAAGCAAACCGCTGTGGACCCCTGAAAAAAGGTCCCGCGCGGTCATTTCGGAGTATGATCCCATCATCCGGCAGATAGCTTCTGACAGGGGCTACGACTGGCGTTTCATCTCGGCCATCGCCTGCGCCGAATCGCGTTTCGACAACGACGTGATTTCGGGATCGGGTGCTGTGGGGCTGATGCAGATCATGCCGGTGGTTGCGCGCCAGTTCAAGGTCGACCCGCTCCACATGAGCGATCCCCACACCAATATCGTGCTGGGCGTCGAACTTCTGGATTACATTTTTACCACGCTCCGTTTTCCGGAGTCCACGTCCGAAACCGACCGCCTGAGCATCGTTCTGGCGAGCTACAACTGCGGCATGGGGCACGTGCTGGACGCGCGGAGGCTTGCGGTGAAGTACGGCGAGAATCCCAATTCGTGGGATGTCGTCGCCCGTTACCTCGAGTTGAAGAACGAGCCGGAGTATTACGGGGACGATGTAGTCCGCTGCGGCCAGTTCGTCGACAACCGGCAGACGCTGGGGTTCGTCAAAAAAGTGATGCGCTATTACGACTCATATTGCCAACTGGCAATGTTGTAGTCAGCGCGACATATGAAACAGCAATATCAAAGGCCGGAGCTCTTCCGGCCTTCTTTTCTGCCAGCAAATGCAGAATGTATGCGGTGGCGTCATTGCGAGCGTTAGCGAAGCAATCTATGCTTAAACTGGATTGCTTCGTCGAGCCAAGGCCCTCCTCGCAATGACGGCAATCTATTGTCTTCCCGGTTTTCTCACGATATAAAGCACCTCCCGCCGCAGGCCGTAGAGCGCCTGTTCTTCGGGCAGGAGGGCAGCGAAATAATCCACCTCTTCGACCTCGAAACCGGCGTTGTGCAAACGTTCGGCATAGTCCCGCCCGTAGACGCGCCGGTGGTCGTACTGGCCGAAGATTCGGGTGCGCTCCGCCGGATCGGTGATCGAATCGTCCTCGAACGTTTCGGCGCGGGCGTCGTCGACCGGCGAAAGCATCACGCCCCAGCCTCCCGGACGCATCACGCGGTGCATTTCACGCATCGCCAGCAGGTCGTTGGCAACGTGTTCGAGTATATGGTTGCAGAAGATCACATCGAACGAATTTTCCGGGAACGGGATCGCCTGAACATCCATTTTTACCTTCGCGAGGGGGCTTTCGAGGTCGGCCGTAACATACCGCGAGTTTTTTTCGCCGGCGTAGACCTTATTGAATTTCCTCATCAGGCACACTTCGGGTGCGATATGCAGAAACTCCGGAGCGGAGGTCAGCATATCGGTATTTCGTTCTATCCACAGCCACAGCAGGCGGTGCCGTTCGAGCGCGAGGCATCGCGGACAGAGGGCGTTCGGGCGCGTTTCCACATAGCCGTAGGGCATGAACCGGCGGTACCGCGCGCCGCACACCGGGCACCGCACCCCCCGCCCGGCATAGGCAAGCCCCATTACCGGCACGGCCCATCCCGCCATTTTCTGCAGCACGGGCCTCGGAACGTGGTTCAATATAAATTTAATCATCTCCGATAATTAAATTTGAATTACGAATTACGAATTACGAATGAAAAATGAATAATTCCTAATTCCTAATTCCTGATTCCTGATTCCTGATTCCTAATTCCTGATTGTCCTCGGAGAGGACGGCGTTGACCTCTTTTTCGGCCTTCACCAGGCGCTCCTTGCAATACCTGATGAGTTCTGTGGCGCGTTTCACCTCGGCTGCGAGGGTGTCGACGTCGAGCGTCCCGTCGCCGAAACGTGCCAGGATAGCCTCGACTTCGGCGATCGCTTCCGCGTAACTTTTAGGTTGTTTTTCCATATCTGATCGATGTTTTTTGCTTTCAAATTGTCATTCCGAACCGCAACGCAGTGAAGCGTGAGGAATCTACCGCTTATTTTTCAAATTTTCCCATATCCCTGCGACCATCTCCGCCTCCCCGTCGAAATACACTGTACGCGAATTTTTTCGGAACTGTTCCGCGGAGGGGATTATCATCAGCCTGTCCGAGTCGGGGTATTCAGCGACGTCGCATCCCGTGAAAGTCCGGATGTCGAGGTAGATGCACGGTTCAGCGGTGTGATTGTACATCTGATGCGCGCCGGTTTCGCCGGTTTCGAAGAAGACGATGTCACCCGCGCCGACCGGTTCCAGTCCTTCGGGAGTTCGGAGCGTTGCGGCGCCTGAAACGATCATGAACAACTCTTCCGCATGCCTGTGGAAATGGTACAGCGAAGAGTATTCGCCTGGGTTCAGTTGCCGCAGGTCGAACTTGAGGTTGCCGGTTTCGACATTTTTCGCGCTTATCGCGATTTCGGACATCAGCCTGAAGCGGTCTATCCTGCCCGGGTTCTCCGCGAATTTCCGCTCGCCTTTCTTAAAGATCGTCGCCATATCACTTCATTATTTTAGCTTTAGCCGAGCCTTTTGCCAGGGCGATGTCGACCTGCTGACCCTCGGCGAGCTGGGCGGCGTCGCGGACGGCACGCCCGCCGGCACGGACTATCGCGAAACCAAGCGCGAGTATGTTATCGGGACGCCGCAGCGCCACCGTCTTCTCCATGGCCGAGAGCCTTTCGCTCTGCCGCGTAAGAAAAAGCAGCGGACGCTCCGAGATGAACGCCCCGTAGTTAGCCACCCTGTTGCTCTGGCGGATGAAATACTCCCCGGAACGGCGCGCGAGCTCCGCCGAAAGCCTTTCGAGCCTCACTTCGAGCCGCCGCGTCATCTCGACCGCGCCGATCGAAACCACGCGGGCGATGCGTTCCAGCCTAAGCCGTTCGCCGTCGATGATGTACTGCGCCCCCGCCCCGATCTTTTCGTTCAACTCGTCGAGCCGCCGATCGAGCGACGCGAGCCTTTCGCCCAGCCATCCGGCGACTGCTGTGGGGGTTTTCAGTTCGACTGCCGCCACCATATCGGCGACGCTTTGGTCCTTGTCGTGCCCGATCCCGGTCAGCACCGGCAGCGGGAACTGCGCGATGTGGCAGCAGAGGCGGTATGAATTGAAAGCCGCAAGGTCGCTCTGCGAACCGCCTCCTCGGATCATCACCACTGCGTCGAAATC
>JAVBVG010000058.1:0-14413 GCA_031554415.1 Rikenellaceae bacterium
GGCGTGGTTGCAAACCACCACGGCCGGTTTTTCGAACGTTTCCACGGCACCCTCCATGCGGTGGGTCGAACCCGGCATATTGCGCACCACCCAGTCCGACACCCCGCAAAGCATCCTGTGGTAGCGCAGCCTGTGTTTCGGGGTGCGACCGCCCAGGGTCAGCAGGAAGAATCCCGCGGCGGTGAGGACGATGCTTCCCAGAACGAGCACAAGAAGCGCCAGCAGCGAGCGTCCGAGCAGTGCGACGGTAACCGGATACTCCCTTTTCCGCCCGTTCTGCATCACCATCAGGTTGAACAGGAACGGCGTCACGGTGAACGCGGCGAAGACCACCGAGACCATGCCGATGACCGTCACCTCGCCCAGCGAACTCATCGCCGGATGTTTGGCGAATACCAGCACCCCGATGCCGATGAAGAGCATCAGCGCCGAGATCACGATCGACACGCGGAAGTTTTCGAGCGTCTTTTTGCCGTAGGCGTACCTCTGCATCAGCCCGTCGGTGATGAAGATGTTGAAGTCGTCGCCGAGGCCGAATATGAAGGTGGCCAGCACGATGTTGACGATGTTGAACTTGATCCCCAGCACGTACATTATCCCCAGTATCCACACCCAGCAGACGGTCATCGGCAGGAACGCCACGAATCCGATCTCGAACCGCCGGAAAGCGATGAGCAGGAACGCGAAGACGATGAACGCGCAGATATAGAGCACATAGTCGAAATCTTCGGCCAGCAGGCGCACCATGTCGCGCATCATGCTGCCCGAATCGAACAGGAAACCTCCCCCGGCATTCTCGAAAGTTTGTTCCAGTTCCGGCACTACATCCTCGGGCGCGTAGAGCAGCGTGACGACCATCGCCCTGCCGGGTTTCTCGATGATATAATCCTTCATCAGGTTGTCGCGCAGGGGGGCGAAGTAATCCGCCGGTTCAGGCGCGTGGTCCGCGCGCAGTATCTCCGCGAAAGGCCCGAAAGCCCCCGCGGTGAACCCGGCCCCCGAGGCGGCCTTTTCGATGGCGGCTATAAGCGTTTCGGCCCTGTCCGGCGAGGGGCCGCCGTGCCAGAATGCGTTCCACATATCTATCCGGGCCCGCTGCATCTCCTCCGACGGGAGGAAACCGCCGATCCCGGCGCTCGTTATCCCTGCGTGTTCTTCTGTGAAGCGCTGCAATGTGGGCGTCAGCGCCTCGTAGTTGCGCAGGGCCTCGTCCAGGTTGCCGCCCTCGGCCACGAGGTAGAGGTTTTTCTCGCCTAAGACAGTCACGTCGCTCAGTTCGGCGAACTGCCGCCGCTGGTCGCCGGTCATGTAGTTGATCTTCTGCATGTCCGTTTCGAACGAGATGCGCCCCGAGAAGAACATCATCACCGCCGTGAAAATAGCGAGGCCGATCATCAGCCATTTGTAATTTTCGGGCTTGTAGCGGTTCAGCCATCCGGCGAGTCGCGCCTGGTTCGGCAGGACTTTGGGCTTGCCGCTTATCTGCGGCACGAAAACCAGCACGAAGAGGATCGTGCCGACCAGCACCAGTGCCGCTATCAGGCCGAAGTCGCGCATCGAACGCGCGCTGATGAAAAGCAGGCTCAGGAACGCCCCCACGGTGGTGATGTTGCTCACCGTGAGCGGCATGAATATATCTTTAAGCGTCTGGCGCGGCCCCGGCGAACCGATCCGGCAGACGAGGTACTGCATGGGGTAGTCGACCGCGATGCCGAAGATTATCGACCCCGCCCCCAGCGCTATGGCCGACATCGTGTCCTGCAGCAGGTACATGCACGCCAGCGCCATCACCACTCCGAAACCGACCGGCAGCAGTATCATCGCGATGCTGCGTACCGACCGGAAATACCACACCAGAAGCAGCACGATGAGCACCACGGCTATCGCGATCGATACGGCCGAGTCGCGTTTTATCTGCGAGGCGTTCGTCACGGCCACCAGGTTGCCTCCGAAATAATCGACCTTGACACCGTCCGGGACGAAGTTCGCGGCCTGCTCCATGCTTTTTGCCAGGTGCGCGTTGAGCTTCGTTTCGCTCATGGGGTTGGCCGAGTCGATGAACATCATCAGCGCGCCCTCCTGCGTGAAGATATATCCGTCGACCGTTTGATACTGGTCGCTGACCTTGAAATTCTGAAGCCGTTTTAGAACCGCGCCGGAGAGGTGCAGCGGGTCGGCCGTCAGGTTTCCGGCCATACCCATCCCGATCGGCGAGAGGAGCAGCTGCCTGTCGGCGGCGAGCATCGCCGGGATATCGGCCCCGGCGAGGAGCGAATCCATCCGCGCGTAATCCTCCGCAGTGAGGAAATATGCCATATTGCGAGTTATGAACTGCGGCACCTCGGCCATCGCCTCGCCGCTCACGTGCAGCATTATCTCCTTAATGTATTCGGGACCGCACAGCGAGTCGAGCCGCGCGGCGAAATTTTCCGCGGCGTCCATCAGCGCGTATGCATTCTCATCTCCATCGCCCGGCATCGAGAAACGCACGATCACCTTGTCGGCGATCGAAATGTTGGCGTACAGATAGTTGACCTTCTCGTTCCGCTTGTCCTGCGGCAGGAATCCGGCGATATCCTCTTCGAGCCCGATGCGCGAACCGAAGAAGCCCAGCACGGCGAACAGCGCCACCATAAGCGTTACAGTGAGCCATTTGCGCGATTGCAGGCGGTCGAATATCCAGAGGAAAAGTTTCATATCCGGTCTATTTGCTTGACTTTTTGAACATTTTGCGCACCAGCATCGACGGGTATCCGTAAACCGCGGCCGAGAGCGTGAGCACGGTGTTCAAGAGGCTGATGCGCGCGAAATCGCGTCCGGGGCGGAAATGCGAAACCCTCTCTTCGAGAGGCGGATAGTAGACTTCGACCGGCACGGGAACGATCTCCACCCCGCGCCACGCCGCGCGCACGAGCATCTCCAGCTCGGCCTCGTAGCGGTCGGTCAGGGGGCGGGGAGTACGCCGCAGGGGGTAGCATCTCAGTCCCGACTGTGTGTCCGGGATTCGGCGCAGCGTCTGGAGATTGAACCAAAAATTCGAAAATTTATTGGCGAAGGTGTTGCCCTGTGGCATATTTTCCTGCCCTAAGACGCGGCTGCCGACCACCAGCGCACCCGGCGCGGCCTCCGCGGCGTCCAAAAGCGGCGCGAGGGCGGCGGCTTTGTGCTGTCCGTCCGAGTCGAACGTGACGGCGTAATCATATCCCATCTCCCGGGCGCGCGCGAAACCGGCTTTCAGGGCGTGTCCCTTGCCCCGGTTCGGCGAATAGCTCACCACGGCGGCAAGCCGCGGAACGTACCCGGCCAGGATTTCAGCGGTCGAGTCGGTGCTGCCGTCGTCGACCGCGATCACCCCGCCGCCCGTCGCCAGCAGTTCGTCGAGGACCGCCGCAAGGCTCTTTTCGTTGTTGTAGGTCGGAACCACGAGCACCGCTTTCATCGCCCGCAGCCGCCCGCCGGTCGGAACGCCGACAGCGGTTTTTTCATGACACGACATGCTTATTTTCGCATAGTCGATCGTCCCGTCGGCGATGCGGACGGATGCGTTGACCACTCCCTCCCAGCGCGAACACTTCACCGCGAGGGTTATCTCCGGCGTCCGCACCGGATCGACCACCTGCAGGAATTTTATGTTAGACGCCTGTTCCATACCCAACTCCGTCCCGTAGTGCAGCGCCGTCAGTTCGACGGCCATCTGGAGCAGGCACACGCCCGGGGTTACGGGACGGCCGGGGAAATGGGCGGCATAGACCGGGTGCCCGGCGTTGAGCCTGAGCCTCGCCTCGAACCCGTCCGGAGTCGCCTCCCGGGAAATTATATGGTAGAAGTCGCCGAACATTGCCGAGTCGTTATTGCAGTTTGAACACCGCCTCGTCGACCGGTTTGTTGACCTTCTTGTCGACGAAGGTTATCGTGGTAAGGTCGCCCGCGGCGTTGCTCATCTCGATGGTCCTGATGTAGTTGTCTTTCAGCGAGAAAGTGAAGACGATGCGCGCCATCATCTGCTTCATGCGCTTCTCTTTCGGGGTCATCACGATGCGGAAATTCGCCTCGGACGCTTCGTACGCCGCGTCGAAACGCGTCTCGTCCACTATCTTTTTGCCGCTCACGCTGCCCAGTATCAGCTTGCCGACTTCGCGGAACACCATAACAGAGGGGGCGTTGCCGCGTTCGATCCTGCCGTTGGCCTTGACCGTCGTTTCGGCGCCGTTGACCACGAACAGATAGGGTACCGGCTCGACATATTCCCAGCGTATGCGGTCGGGCCTTATATAGTACATCACACCTTTTGAGACGCTGGACTGTGCCAGCATCGTCATTTTTTTCTCCTCCGAGAAGCTGCATTCGAGGGTCTCGATAGCCTCCGAAACGGCTGTGATCCGTTCCATCGCGGGGGCGGCCTCCTCTTTGGTCAGCGGCTTGTATGCCTGCGCGTCCGCCGCGACAGGCAGGGCGGCAAGCAGCAACGCTATGTAAAAGATAGATTTCATTGTCTTGCGATCAGGATCACCCCGCCGATTATCAGCATCACGCCCAGCCAGCGCGTGAGGGGGATGGTTTCGTGGAATATGAATATGGCGGCCAGCATTCCGAAGACGTAGCTGATGCTTATCATCGGGTAGGCCTGGCTGAAAGGGAACACCTTGAGGATGTAGAACCACAGCAGCGACGCTCCGACGATCGTTATCCCCGACGCTGCGAGCGGCCAGTTGGTGAGGTTCCGGCCGAAAAAGCTCCACGACCACTCGAAGGCTCCCATCCGTGCCATGGCGATCTTGAGGAATACCTGCGCCGAGGTCAGAAGCAGGCATTGCAGGGTCGAAAGTCCGAGTAGTTTCAGCATGAGCGCAGCAGTATTAGTGAGTGGTTCGCCCCGCGGGCGTGGTTGTGCATCAGTATGTTTTTGACGCCTGTCCGGGGCCGTCCGTCGGCGGCGATCCATGCGGGGGCGTTCCCCGTGCGCAGGATTTCGGCGGCGCACATCATCCCGAAAGCGGGAGCGGTGAAATATTCGCCGCAAAGGTGCTTGTAGTGCCCGGTCTTTCCGGCGTCGTCCGCGTATATATTATTGTAGACGGCGTCGTTTTCCGCGTCGCCGCTGGCGCCGGTGAATATCAGGTCGATCTCATCCGGTGTAATTCCGGCACGTTTCAGAAAATCCGAAACCATTGCGGCCGCGTCGGCGGGCTTGTAATTCATTTCGGCCGCCGCAACCCGCGCCATCGAGCGGTCGGTACGCTCTTTCGAAAGCACGAAAGCCACGCTTCCTTCGCCCGCGAAAGAGCCTTTTCCGGGCGCAGAGGTTATTTTCAATGTGTCGGGCACTTCGGCGCGCCAGTAGCCCAGGCGCTTCAGCAGGTTGAAATATCCGGGCGTCATCTCGTCGTGGCCGCCGACAAGGGCGGTTTTCCCCCGTCCCGAGCCGAGCAGCAGCAGGCTTTCGACGAGCGCGCTCTCGAACGAAACCGCGCGGTGGACGTGGGTGTTGTTGTAACCGTTGCACTTCAGGCGTATGGCCACCTGCGACGCGATGGTGTTGTGCGTCGACTGTATGAAATTGGTGGGCTGCAGGCAGTTTTCGCTGACCGCCATCGCGTCGAGGAATTTTTCGGTGTCCTCGACGCAGCCGAGTCCCGTTCCCGCGACGATGATGTCGGGCACAGCAACGCCCGAAACGGCCAGCGCCTTTTCAGACGACAGCACGGCACGCTTGATTATGCGGCTCATGCGCCTTGCGGCCAGAGGGTCGAGATATTCGCGGAACACGGGGTCGATGCAGCGCACATGAGGCTCGCCGTACGAAACAGGCGCGAGGCCGTCCCACCCCGCGGTGAACGTGTCCTGGATGCTTATAGCTCCTATGCCGTCTATGTATGCCGTCGTGGTCATTTGCTGAAGATCAATGATGAATTGTTGCCGCCGAAGCCGACCGAGTTGGAAAGCACGTGCCTGAGTTCCACGCCCGGCGTGAAATGCACGACCGGGGAGAACGGCAGTTCAGGCATCCGTTCGCGGAAATTGACGTTGGCCGGAAGGAACCCCTCCAGCAGGGCCAGGATCGAGATCACGGCCTCGATGCCGCCCGACGCGCTCGTCGTGTGTCCCGTCTGCGACTTGGTCGAGCTGACCGGGGGTGGGGTAGGGCCGAACACGTTCACTATCGCCCGCCCTTCCGAGGAGTCGTTGTTGGGCGTCCCGGTACCGTGGGCGTTGATGTAGCCTATCTCGGAGGGCTGTAGGGAGGCCATGGCGAGGGCCTCGGTCATTGCGAGCGTCGCGCCCGTTCCGTTTTCCGACGAGGCGGTCTGGTGGAAAGCGTCGCAGGCGTTGCCGTATCCCGATAACCGCGCGAGCGTTTCGACCCCTCTTTCACGGGCCGACTCCTCGCTCTCCAGCACCAGGTAAGCCGCCCCTTCGCCCAGGTTGAGTCCGGCACGCGTTGCGTCGAACGGACGGCACGGCTGCCTGTCGAGGATCATCAGCGTATTGAAGCCGTTGAGGTGGAATTTGGTGATGCATTCGCTGCCGCCCGCCACGGCTATATCGACCATGCCGGCTTTGATGAGGTTGGCTCCCAGCATGATGGCGTTGGCGGCCGACGAACAGGCCGTCGATATGGTCGTCACATAGCTGTACGTTCCGGTCAGGTCGGCGATCTTTTCGGTGCATGCTCCGCACTCGTGGGCGGCGATATATTCGTTGCGGCTGTCGTTGTTGAGGAAGTCGAAATAGTAGAGTTCGCTCTTCTCCATGCCGCCGACGGTGGTTCCGCTGATAAAAGCGACCCTTTTGCCCGCAAGGCCGTCGAGGCGCGCCTGTGCGCGGGCTTCGCGCGCGGCGATAACGCCCAGCAGCGAGGTGCGGGTGGCGATCTCGCCTGGATCCACGCCCCCTGCGATGCGCAGCTCGTCGTCGTCCATGTCGACCTCGGCGCAGGGAATGTCGGTGTGGGCGGTCCGGAGGTGCTTCAGGACTCCCACGCCCGAACGCTCCGCGCGCAGGGAGTCGAGGGTAGCCCCGACGCCCGTCCCGAGGGCGGAAACGACGCCCATGCCGGTAACTGAAATCATAGCGGAGTATCCGGTGTCAGAATTTGCGGTTCTTCGTTATGTAGTCGGCCATGGAGGCGATGCTGCGGAATATCTCCTTGCCCTCGGCTGGGTTCTGGAGCTTGATCCCGTAGTTCTTCTCCATGAGCACGATCAATTCGAGCGCGTCGATCGAGTCGAGTCCCAGCCCGTCGCCGAACAGTGGAGCGCTGTCGTCTATGTCGGCGGAAGTCACCTCTTCGAGGTTGAGTACTTCGATGATCCGGTCCTTCAGTTCATTGGTCAATTGTTCCATTTTTGCTTATATTTTTAATAATATCAATATTGAACGTATCCTCTCCGGCCGATGTTTCGACCAGCATCATAAAAACGTCGCACTTGTCGGCGCGGCATTCGGTCCATCCGGCCACGGCGCGTTCGAATACTCCCGCCGCGAAAGAATCGCTAATATAGCCGAAAATTCGGTCAAAGTCAAATTCCGGCATCACGAGGAATATATTTTCGCCGTATATCCTGTGGCGGATGCATATCTCGCCCATGACGATATTCGGCAGCGTGTAGACGAACACCGCCGGGCTGGGAAAATACTCCTCCCCGATAGTGGCCTGGTACGCCGTGTCGGCGTCGAGCGACGAATTGCGGTTGGCGAGCACCAGCGCGGTTTTCCCGTCCTGCGGCCCGCCGCCCAGGAGCAGTTCCGCACCCAGCACCCCCGCCTTCGAGAGCATGTCCATCTTGAAGAACTTCGGATACTGCATATCCAGGCGGCGGTAGAGCGCCGACAGCACTTCGCGCGGCGAGCCATCCGCCGTGCGGAAAACCTCGCGCCCGTCGACCGAGGCACGACCGCCCTGCACGCCCTCTCCGGCCGTGATCGTACAATATTTCCGTATCGTCAATCCCATCTGCGTATCCTTATCGCGGCGTTGCTTCCGCCGAATCCCGAAGCGCATTTTATCGCCTCGCGGAGCGCCCTCTGCCGGATATCCGTGTTTATGTCGAGAGGCACCGACACCCCGCATTCGGAGTAGCCCGCCGAGGGGAGTATCGCCCCCCGCCTCAGCGACTCCATGCAGAGTATGCTTTCGATCACCCCGGCCGCGCCCAGAGTATGCCCCAGACACCCTTTGAAACTGTTCACCGGAAGTTTATCCAGTCCGGCGCGGGCGAAAGCCACTGCTTCCATTTCGTCGTTGTAGAGCGTCGCGGTGCCATGGGCGTTGACGAAGCCCGCCTCGCCCGCACCGATCTGCGCCAAAGCCCTGAAAAGCCCCTCTCCGGTGCGCGAAGGCCCGGAAATATGGTTCGCGTCGTTGGTTACCGCCCCGGCCTCTATTGTTATGAATCCCGACGGATCTTCGCGCCCTTCGAGTATCACAGCGCCCGCTCCTTCGCCCAGGTTCAGCCCGCAGCGGCCGCTGTCGAAAGGCCTGCACCGTTCGGGCGAGAGCGCCTTGAACGACTGGAATCCCGACACCACGAAGCGCGTCAGTTCGTCGACGCCGGCCACCACGACCCTGCGGTATCGTCCGGCCCCGACTATCCGCGCGGCGGCGACTATCGCCGCGACGCCCGAAATGCAGGCGCTCGACACCACCATCGGCGGCACCCTGTTCCCGAAGAACCCCGCGATGGCCTGCGCCGATCGCCACAGCGGCAGACGGGGATCTGTCGGATCGGTTTCCAGCAGCCCGATATTGCCTTTGGTCGTCGAGAGTATGAAAAGCGTTTCGTCGCCCGAAAGCCCTCCGTCGATGCCTTCGGCCGCCTGTGCGGCCGCCGCTATGGCCATCCGTTCCGGGCGCGTGTATTTTTCCGCGTCTATGCCGTAAGCCTCCGCCGCCTGTTCCAACATACGGTCGTCCAGGCGCGAAGCCGTGAAAGGCTCGACGTCGCGGTAAAGGTCGTCGTATGTCTTCAGCGCGGTTTCGCCCCCGGCCACGGCATCGAAATTTCCGCCGCTGCCAAACGACAGCGGCGAAAGGATCGAATGCGATATGACACAGGCGCGCAGCATTTAATTTACAGTAAAACACCGTTCTCGCGGCACCAATCTTCGTAGAAGGCGGGCATTGTCCAGAGCAACTCGTAGTTCTTGTCGAGGAACACCTGCACCGAGTTTCCGGTTGCTATCACGCTGCGGTCGGCGGCCGAATAAATGGTGTATTCGAAGCATATCTTCGCCGCCGCCGAGGGGATGTAGCGCACCCCGACTATGGCTTTGTCGCCGTAGACCAGCGGTTTTTTGTAGTTGAAATCGAGCTGCACCAGCGGGGCGTAGAATCCCTCGCCGAAGATGCGCAGGTAGCCGAGGTCGTACTTCCGCCCGAACTCCTCGCGCGCGTCCTCGAAATATTTCGCATAGCTGCCGTGCCACACTATTCCCATCGAGTCGACCTCGCTGAAGCGGACCTCCACCTGTTTCTCGGCCGAAAGTTCCATGTTACTCATCGTTTATGGCTATTTTCATTTCACACCGGGCCAGCACCTCGCCGCCGCACTCCACGCGTGCGTTGACGAGCGTCAGGGCCATGACTTCGCCCACCACTTCGATAGTGGTTTCGAGCAGGCTCCCCGCCTCGGGTAGCCGCAATATTTCGAGGCGCTTTATCGCGCCGATAAATCCGATCTTCACCCCCTCGCCGCCCGTGAGGTTCATGTAGCCCATGCGCGCCGCGCAGGTCTGGGCGATATTCTCCACGAGGCCGAATTCGCTGAGGCGTCCGTCTTCGACGAAAATGCACTCTGGCGCTACCGTGAACCGCGTGCGCGTTACCACCGGGTCGTAATGCACCAGTTCGTCGACCATCACGAACGGCCGCCGCTGCGGTATAAGCTCCAGTATGTCGAATTTCTGCATCATCAATATCTTAAATATTCCCAAAGCGGGCCGCGGCGTTTGCGGGCCCTGAATCGCGCCATCTGCGCGTCGGTGCCGTCGTCCGGAAATACCCAGCGGCTGCCGGTTTCCCGCGCCATATCCCGAAGGGCTTCCGTGTCGATCCCTTCTGCGATATAATATACCGGAGCCAGCAGCTCCTCCGGAGCGGATATGCGTCCTTCTGCCAGGGCGATGTCGTAGAGGCGCGTTCCGGGATACATGCGCATTCCGATGTAGGGGAAGATGACCGTGTTGGTGAGTTGCCGCGACGCTTCGAAAGTTTCCCGCAGCGTCCGTTCCGTTTCGCCGTATCCTCCCAGGATCAGGAAATGTGCGTAAAAAATGCCCAGTTCGTCGCCCAGCCGCGAAGTTTCCAGAACGTCGTCCCATGTGAAGCTCTTTCCGTAATTGCGGAGCTGCGTGTCGCTGAACGAGTCCGTGCCTAACTCCATGTGCGTCAGCCCGGCGCGCTTGTAGAGCGTCAGCTCGTCGCGCGTCATCCCGTGGGGCGAGAAATATGCCCCCCAGCTCATTTTCACTCCCCGGCGGATGATCTCTTCGCAGAGCGCGGCGTTGTACTCCCTGTCGAGATTGAAGACCGAGTCGGTGAAAAAGACGTAGTTTATGCCGTGGCGGGCGGCGAGCGTTTCGAGCGTGCCCGCCACCTGCTCCGCGTCGAGCATGCGCACCCTGCGTCCCTCGATGAGCGGGTAGCTGCAGTAGATGCACCCGTAAGGGCATCCGCGCTTGGTCTGTATGTTGAGCATCCCGCTGCCGTCCCAGTAGTAGTTCAGCCAGCCGGGCTCGATGTCGAGCGAGAGCGATTCCGCGTAATTCTCGCGCGGGTTGACGACCGTGCGTTCCCCGTCGCGGTAGACCAACCCCTCTATCCGGTCGGTGCAGCGTCCATCCTCGAGGCAGGCGATAAGCTCCGCGAGGCTGCTTTCGCCTTCGCCCTTGATGCCGTAATCGGCGCCGAGTTCGCGCAGCAGGAGTTCCGGAAAGACCGAGTATCCCGCGCCGCCGACAACGAATACGGCATCGGGCGCACACTCTTTGATTATCCCGGCGAGCCGCCCGTACCACGCGATGAACGAGCTTTTGGTGTTGTAGTTGTTGTCGTCGATATTGCGCAGCGAGAGTCCGATGTAGCCGTACCCGCCCGTGCGGAGCAGTTCCGAAAGTTCCTCCGGGGAGATGAAATTCATGTCGGCGCAGTCTACCCGCCGTCCGGGCATCGCGCGCGCGATGTAGCTTTTCAGGTATGACACCCCCAGCGGATAGACGGGGTAGGGCGAAGTGTGCACGTTCGCCGATACCAACAGTATGTCGCCTTTTCCGTTCATTTGTTCCCTGCGGCGTCCTCCCCCCAGAAATCGTAAAAATTATACCATTGTTCGGGGTAGCGGCGCACCATGCGCTCCAATACCTCCACGTATCTCCGCTGCAGTGTGTCGGCGTCGTTTTTTTCGCCCTCCCGCGTCAGCGGTTCGACGAATATCCGGTAATTCATTCCCCCCTCTTTCATGGCGAAAAAGGCCGCCATGTTGGAGCCGAACCGTTCGGCAAGGAGAAAAGCGCCCATCGGGAAAACGGCCCCGGCGCCCATGAAATCGCGGCGGACTCTCTTTCGCCCCAGGAATGCCCGGTCGCACGGCATGCTCACTATCTCTCCGGCCGACAGCGCGGCGTTTATGGCGAAGATATGCGACATGTCTTCGGCCACCGGCACCATGCGTATGTTGTTGCCCGTCATAACTCCGCTCCGCAGGTTCTGCATCGCGGCCGCCTCGCCTCCGAAAACCACTGCGTTGATCGTTTTGAGGTCCTGCGAGAGCAGGTAGCCCGCGATCTCGAAATTGCCCACGTGCGAGCCCGCCACAACGATGCTTTCGGGCTGCAGAGCCATCTGCCTGAGAAGTTCGTTGCCTTCGATCGTCACTTTGAAGGAATCCCCCCTGCCGGCGATGACGGCGAAGCGGTCGAAGAGCAGCTGTCCGAACAGATAATGGTTGCGGTAGGTCTTTCGCAGCGCCTTGAGCCGTCCGTAGCCGTGCCTGCGGCGGAAATAGCGGTAGATCGCCCGGCAGTTGCCCGGAGAGGCGGCCATGAAGAACGGCACCGCCGCCCTCAGCAAAGCGTAACTGGCGCGTATACCGAAACGCTTTACAAAAAAAAGCAGGAACCTTAATCCGAAATCACCTCCGCGTGTACGTCCCTGCCATTTGACGGAGCCGGTTTCAGGCATTGATCCTGGTTTCGATATAGTCGTAGAACTGGCCCAGGGTTTTCACTCCGCCCATCTCCTCTGCCTTGATCTTGAAGCCGAAATACTGTTCCACTATCACAACGATGTCAACAAAGTCGAGAGAGTCGATACCGAGATCCTCCTTCAGACTGGCGCTGTCGCTGAGCACGGCTTCGTCGATCTCGATATCCTGGACAAGGAAGAGGTTGGTGGTGTCGATGATTTGTTGGCGTGTCATATTGTTCATTACTGTTCTGTTTGGTTTTATAATTTTTTGATTACAAGTGCACTGTTGGTCCCTCCGAACCCGAAGGAGTTGGAGAGGTAGATATCTATGTTTTTGTCGAGCCTTGAGGCCGGGATATTGAGCTTGGCCGAGTGCTCGTCGGGCGTTTCGAAGTTGATGTTGGGCGCCACGAAAGAGTTCTGCATCATCAGCGTCGAGTAGACTATCTCGCTCGCCCCCGCCATCCAGCATTCGTGGCCGGTCATCGACTTGGTGGAGGAGACGGGCGTTCCGTACTCCCCGAAAAGATCCGCTATGGCCATCGCCTCGTACATATCGCCCAGAGGCGTCGATGTCGCGTGGGCGTTGATGTAGTCGATCTGCGAGGCGGCGACTCCCGCGTCCTTCAGTGCGCGTTCCATTGCGATGTACGATCCCTTGTCGCTGGGCTGCGAGATATGCCCGCCGTTCGACGAGAAGCCGTATCCGGCGACCTCGGCGATTATGTTCGCGCCGCGCGCCACGGCGTGTTCGTACTCTTCGAGGATGAGCGTCGCCGCGCCGCCGCTCGGAACCAGTCCGTCGCGCGAGGCGTCGAACGGGCGCGAGGCTTTAGCCGGATCGTCCGTGCGAACCGAAAAAGCGCTCAGGCCGTCGAAACTCCCCATCGAATAGAGGTTGGTTTCCTGCGCGCCTCCGCAGATCACCACGTCCTGCAGCCCCTGGCGGATGAACATCATGCCCAGTCCGACGGAGTGGGAACCGCTGGCGCAGGCCGCGCTGATGGTCATATTGACGCCCCTGAGTTTGAAGATCACCGAGAGGTTCATCGTCACGGTCGAGTTCATCGACTGGAAAATAGCCCCCATACCCATCAGCGTCGTGTCTTTTTTTGCACGGGCGATGTCGTTGGCGGTGATAACCGCCCCGGCCGTCGAGTCGTTGCCGAAAAGGATGCCCACCTCGTTGTTTTCCAGGTACTCCGTGTCTATCCCGGCATTTTTCAGCGCCTCGGCCGTCGACATATAGGCGTATTCGCCCTCTTCGGGGAGGCAGGCGCGAGTCTTTCGGTCGAGTGTCCCCTTGAGTTCGGGACGCTCCACGATACCCGTCAGCGGCGAACGGTATCCGAACTCCGTGCGTTCCGGATCGATTCCGACGCCCGAACGTCCCTCGTAAAGCGAATCGCGCACCTCGTCTAAATTTTTGCCGATGCACGACCAGATACCCATCCCCGTTATTACAACTCGTCTCATATCTATGTGTAAAGTCCTCCGTTTATCGAGATTACCTCTCCCGTTATGTAGCCCGCATCTTCCGACGCGAGGAAAGCCACCGCTTTGGCCACCTCTTCCGGGCGGCCGAAACGTCCCGCAGGGATCATCTCCTTAAGCTGCTTTTCGTCGAGATCAGCGGTCATGTCAGTGGCGATGAAGCCCGGAGCCACGGCGTTGACCGTAACCGAGCGTTTGGCGACCTCCTGGGCCAGGGCTTTCGTCGCCCCGATCACCCCCGCCTTCGCCGCCGAATAGTTGGTCTGTCCCGGAAGCCCTTTGAGCCCCGAGAGCGAAACGACGTTGACGATGCGGCCGAAACGTTTGGTGAGCATATCTTTCAGCACGCGGCGGGTGACGTAGAAAAAGCCGTTGAGATTGGTGTCCAGCACCGAATCCCACTGTTCGTTCTGCATCCACATCATCATCGTGTCGCTGCGAATCCCGGCGTTGTTGACCAGCACGGCGATATAGTCGTCCGGATGGCTTTCGGCCCAATCCATCAGCGCCTTGTCCACCGCCTCGCCGTCGGCCACGTCGAAAGGGACGAGTTCCGCCGGTACGCCGAACTCTTCGACCATGGCTTTGGTTTCGAGCGCCGCGTCCCGCCGCGAGGCGTAATTTATCAGCTCGGCGTAGCCCATCCGCGCCATTTCGACGGATACCGCCCGCGCTATGGCGCGCGAACCTGACGTCACAAGTGCGTATTTCATCTTCCTTCTTTAAGCATTTCTA
>JAVBVG010000074.1:0-17677 GCA_031554415.1 Rikenellaceae bacterium
CAGCAATAAATCCCACTTCGTGCTATTGCACAAAGCATTTAAATAAAACTCGATTGGCTCAAATGGAGTTTTATTCTCGTAATGGCGATCTGCTGGTAGTTGTATGTTCGTCAACATAATTATCTATATAAAGCAGTTTGCACAGTTTACCTCATCATCTTCGAATAGGTCGATCAACAATGAGCTCTTATTCTTAGCCTTCAGAGCCTCTTGCTTTTTTATGTGATCCAGTTTAATCTGCCTGATCCGGCTGGGCATTATCAGGTCCTCCAATGTTTCGCCCTGAATCCATGTATAGCCGGTTTTCTCATATTCCATCGCCTTTTTGAAGAGATCCGGATGTTGTTCATAAAGCCAAATCCACTCTATTCGTTGCTGATAGAAGCAAAAATAGCAACCAGACCGGCTTCTGCAGTATTCGCCTTTCTTGCCTTCGACCTCAAATTCAACCGGGTTATAATAAGCCGGCACACCAACGCCACTCTCCTCAAGCAGCCGGAATATATCCTCTTTAACCAAAACATCTTCATTATCCACAAGAGGGAAATATTCAAGTTTCCCAACAGGATAATCAGTCGTTTTTAAGAACTCAAATACAACCTTATTAAAGGTCTTGATACTCAAATCCAACAGTGAATATACTTTTTTACTATAAAAGTACTGTTTAGTCAATGGCGTGTTCGCTATCGCAACAGCTTCTTCTCTGATATCTTCCGGAGCGATTCGTTGATATAATTCGGCAATCAGATCTTTGTTCTCATTCTTGAATGTGGTATGAATCACATCGAGGCTCCATATATTTTTCCTAAAAGGGAAGATAGCTTGGATATTAGGTTTTGTCGAAACATAACCTTCTCGCTCCTCATCACCCCGAATACCGACATACGATATTGTCGGAATATCGCCGACGTAGCGTTCAAACTCGGCCAACTTCATCTTCTGGGTACACCACCTGGCCTGCGGGGAGGGGAGAAAGCCCCCACTGGCTTTTAGGAAGTGATCAAACGGGGTTGGCTCCGGGCTACCTTCTGCCGCGACCAGCCTGACTACTCCTCCAAGATATGAATCGAGATTATCTACGAGCTGTATGGTTTCTGCCAGCTCACATCCGGTATCTGAGTTGTAATATTCCACATTCAGGTCCGGATACTTCTGTTTCATATATATGGCTAAGGCAGCACTATCCTTGCCACCAGAGATTCCGAGTACGTGTCTAACTTTGTTCATGATTCCAATTTGTTTTTCAAGATATTGAGCAAAGTGAACACGTCCAGGTCGTTATCTCCAGACAACAGTTTTTGGATTTTATTTTCCAATTCAATAGCCTTCGCTTCTTTGTGAGAGTTAAGCCTATAAATATGGGGTTTGAGCTCTCCCTCATTAGAAATCATCTCAAACCGATAAAACTTGTCGTTTTCATCAACGCTACCGGCAGATATCTCCACATACTTGGTTAATTCTTTGAAAAAGTAGATGAGGTTATCGATGAGGTATTCTTCCTCTTCATCCAGCAACGCCTCTAATTGCTTATCAAGAATTACATAAGATATAGACTGATACCAGGCCGTGCGATCTTGCATCGGGGTGGTAATTCGGGTTAGAAAGGTTTTTTGCTTAGTAGTAAGCAATTGGGTTTTAATATTTTTATATCGGCCCTCCAGTTCCACTTTGTACTGAGCGTACTCATGGGACTTGAGATTTAATGCATCGATCAATGCACTTTCAATTCTGTCGATGAGGCCGGCATAACAACTTCTCAAATCCTTAATCGCTTTTTGAAGAAGCTCTACATACCGGTGCAAAACATCATTATTGTCGGCAATGGATGTATCGCTAAATCCCATAGCCCTGGGGAGATCTTCAAAAAATGTTTTCTCCGGGTCTTTTGCCTTAGCAATAACTTCTCTGAATTTCAGCGTCTTCCCGTTGTTGAACTTTTTAGTGCGTTTTGCGTAATCATTGAGCTTTTTATAGAAAACCAGAAACGGCCGTATCGTTTCTATTAAACTCTCCGTGGAGAAACCTTCGCCTAAATTAAGATTAACGGCTTCCCGGTATTTATTGAACAGGTCGAGCTTGACTCCCTCTACATTGAACGCTTTGATTGAAAACTCCGCCGGCGATTTTTGCAGTAGCTCCAGAGTCTCCTTGTTAATTTGAGGGATATATGTTCCATTGGAATCATATAACGAATAATCATTCTTCTTAATGATCAGATAACTCGGCAGCCAGAAGTCGATAACACCTTGTTTGAGTTTAATGGGGCGAGATCTAAGCAGTTTTATAAGTTCGCCTAACTTCTTCGGTTTTTCCGCGGAACTGCGAAAGAAATTCTCGCAAGCTTTCCACAATGGCATAAATGACTCTTCGGCCGGCTCTCCCAATTCATAAACTACTCCGTTGACTTGCCTATGTATGCCGGTATTATAAAGAAGCGATAAATATATCGTTTTCTCCGGTGGGAACTTGTCATCAGGGAAGCCCAGAAGTTTTTCATCGGCGTGCTCCAGGAGAGACTGCAAATAATTGACACGAGCCAGCGATATCGCACCGCTTGGTTTATGCTTATTTACAAGCTCATTAATGAATCTGGGCGTATCCGGATAGACCTCATCACAAATCGCAGAAAGCAATTTGTTGTATTCCGCTTTGCTCCTGAGTCGAATTACATCGCCATTATATACCCAAACGATTTTATCGCTGTAAGTAAACATTGCGTCAATAACAGACTTGTTGAGTAGGTTTTTCTCGTATGCGATCAAGTTTTCTATTTCTCGGATAGCGACTTTGTCCGATTTGTCAATGATTACGGTATTGAGGATATACTCCAGCTTGTCAAGTTGCCATATATGGTTAATGACATCTTCTGTATTCTGAAAATACACGAATAAAATGGCCTCCTCACATCCTTGAGAGGCAGTCATTATCTCGTCTAAAGCACGGGGCGAATTATTGAAGATGAGATTTATGTAGCCATCAATCTCATCTGTAGGAACGAGAGGTGTCGGCGAGTCATCAATGATGTATTCAAAATACCGTGGAGTGCCTTTCCGATAATAAGCCGCAATCGCAGTATCAATCCTGAAATTGAAATGTTCCTTCAACTTATCAATAAAGTCTCTTGATTTAGGCACAACGCTTGATGCCTTAAGCATCTCGTCCTCAATGTCTATATCAGTGCCTTCAAAAAGGACATATTGGGATTTATACGTCGCAAACCGTATTATCTTAAAATGTTGCAACTTATCAAGTATCTGGCTCGCATTGTTGATATCCAGCGCATATTGTGCATACGTTTCCAGCACCTCACGTTCTATCTTAACGCCGGCAGAGCCAAACAGGTTGAACATCCCTATCGCTTTAACCAGCTTGCACGCATCAGGGATTAATTCAACCGGCAAGCACGACTCAGCTCTCTCTAAAGCGACACGTATTGCCGCCCAGTTTGTAGAGTCTGAATTGACCTCGGAGAGATATGAGTAGAAATTATAAATATCGTAATCGTAAACATCTGCAATGCTATAAGTGCGATGCTCTGACGCCTTAAATTCAGCGAGGGAGTTACTCCCCTTGGCTTCAAGAAAGGTAAAGAGTGTTCTCTCATTCTGCCCATAGCGTTGTATGGACAGTGTTAACGCGGTTGCCGCAAAAAGATCTAAAGGGTAGAGCTTCTTTGCCGTATCATAGCTTATTGTCTCGCTTACGAATTTTGAATCAAGGGCAATGTTATACAAGTCTTTGAACCCCTTATTCGCAATCGAAGGCTGGGCATTCTCGAGACGAGACGCCGCCAGGTATAATAACTGCTCAACAGGCTCATTAAAGACAATTTCCTTAAACCGGCCCTTTACCTTGGTCCATTCATTCTTCTGCTCTTGCGATAGTTTTTTCGCATATGAGTTGAAGTTCTGGTGGAGAGTAGTAATTAAAATGATATTTCTTTTAGGACGGTTTACAAACTCTGAGAACTTCTGGAGGAAATACAACTCCCTCTCAGGGTTATTCTTAGCAGCGTATTCCAGCATTTTCCCGAATTCATCAATCATGATAAATAAGAACTTGCCTTTACGCTCTATACTATCACAATACGACTCGAACGAATCAAAGAAATTTTTTGCGTCGGAACTATCTGCATACCCCAGTTTCCTGTTGATAAGTTCCATCATTGGGGCATAGTCACCGACAATATTTATGAAGTGGAATTTCTTGTATCCGTTAAACTGTCCCTTATTGGGGATTAAAATATCTGTATCCTCGGCGAGGTTTTTTTCGAGAGCTAAAATGAAACTTGACTTTCCGGTCCCGTAAGATCCAATGATGTTAAATGAATGGATGCCCGAATTGAAGCTGTCTACAATATTCCCGATAACGCCTCTTGCATTCGGCGTTGGAATGTAGCGTAGCTCGTCGGTCGAGTTAAGCTCAATATTTATAGAAGGGTTGAATTTCATAAGTTGGCGTTGTCGTAATATGCATTTAATACATCCTGCTGCGAAAGCTCTATCTTAAACTGCAACTGCCTAACCCCAGCGACATCTGAGAATACGATATGGTTGGGGTACTTGTCACAGATCTGCTTGATTACCTCGAGTAGATCATTCGTTGTCAGGCAGAAAATAAGAGCTATCTCTATCAACATATCGAAAGAGATACTCAGTCCTTCTTTTTCGGCAAGAATGGCGTATAAAAATATCTCCGGTGTAACGCTGGTATGATTCAAGTTGTTGAAACAATATGTATTTTTTGAAACCTTCCGGATAAGGTTTAGATCCAGCAGGAGAGCGGAGTAATCTTCGTAATTCCCACTGTCGGGTTCTATGTAGTTTTGCAATAGGACGTTGATGTCTTTTTTTACCGTATTCTCGTTGCACAAATACTGATACCCATTCTCAAAACACAGTCTGCGTATGTAGCTGTATAGATTATCCTTTTCAAAATCATTGCGTTGCTTATGGAAATCTATAAACGCAATGTTATAAGTGCTCGCAGTATTCGTTTTTACCAGAAGATAGTGTAGCAGCCATAAGGTAGCGACATCCTCAATATAAGGGTCTTTACCCTCGACATTATTAAAGATGTAATCTGCTATTTCGGTTAGGTTATTCTCTTGAGAATATAGCCCAAATGCTTTCATCCAATATCTAATAGAGGACACCATATTTTTACCCACCCCAAGCTGAAGAACTGCATCTTCATCATTGAAGTTGTTACCCTCACTCACAAAATCATATCCTCTTTTCAGCCACTGAGTTTTACATTGAAAGGACTCGTGCCCAGAGAATGTCGGTTTCTTCATATCGTTATTGTTCTTTTACGCTTTTATTCAGGAGTTCTCGCCGGTCGACGCCCAATAACTGAGCAATCTGATCCAGGGTTTCTAAAGTTGGCTGCGCACGGTTTGTGCACCAGCGTGAAACAGTTGCCGGATCTTTCCCTATCTGTTCACCGAGCCATTTACCGGTTTTCTTTTTCTCGACCAAAACAATCTTTAGCCTATTGATTTCTTTCATCGGAGGGGTCATAATTGACGTGACACGCAAAGATATTTAATATATCCTCATTATTCGCATACCTCTCCGTGTTATTTTAATAATCTTATCAACATCAAAGCAACCCAGTATCCTCTTAACGGATGCTGGGTTGCTTGACAATGTCTCAGGCTGTATTTCAGTCTACAATGCTTTCCAGTTCCCTGATCCGGTCACGGATTTGCTGACGGGCTGTGTGGACCGCCATAATATTGTATGGCGGCTGTTCGCCGGCCAGGGTATATTCATAGGACTTAATAACTTGATAGTCAGTGGCCGACAGTTCATTCTGGAGGCGGGCGATCTCGGCGTCGATTTTTTCGGGGCTGTTTTCGACGATTTCCCAGCGCAGGGATATCCCCTCGGCCGACTCCCGGTAAGCGGGAACGGCGGCCTGGAACTCCCCGACAGCAGGCTTTTCAGCGCTGTCATCGTATGGCAGAAATCCGTCGGCCGTGATCTGCGCGATCAGATACGTGTCCTTGGCGGCGGCGCAGGTGGTCACCAGCACTCCATCAGTCAATTTTGCGTATTGTTTCATGGCGTTTGTTTTTAGTAGCTCCAGAATTTACTTGTCAAAAACACGATAAAGGTGAATCCGCAGTCGTTGGGCGAGGCGTCGTCGCCGATGTAGACGTCGAAGTAGGACGACGTGCGGGCCATCGTACAGCCGTAGGCCCCGACATTGGCGTTGGCCGTGTTCGGGCCGTTGGGTATGATGAGTACGTTGTAGTCGTTGGCGCTGTAGAGGTACGAGGTGTTCGAGAAGGTGATCCGGTAACGCCCCGTCCCGGTGCGGCTGCTGGTCAGGTAGCCGCCCATAAACGAAAGCACCCAACTGCGCTGGAGTGCTCCAGCCGAACTTACCGTCCCTGCGGCGCAAAGGCCCGCGAACACATTGCTGGAGCGCAGCACGTCGTACTCGCCGCCCACGAATATACCCCCGCTCTCCAAGTGGATGGCGTTCATTTTGTCCGCTGTCGAGGCCGTTCCCTGTGTGCCACTCATGGCGATGTAGATGCCGGTTTTGTATTTCGAGGTGTTCGAGTTGGTGTACGATTGAAGGATGCAATTCTGGGCGATGGTTTCCGGCTGGCTCCAGGGCAGCACGGGCACGGAGATACCGCTCCCTTCGCTGCCCTGATGGAGAATGCCTTTGAAGATGGAAAAGTTGATGCCCGTCTGCTTTATCTGGAAACCCGCGCCCTGACCCATGTAGACCGGGTCGCTGGTCGTCTTGATCTCCACGACGGGCGTGGTCGGCGAGGCGGCTGTGTAGAAAGCCATTGAATTCTTGGACGCCGTGATCTCGACGCGCTGGCCGGATGGCGCGGTCGTCAGATTTCTCACTCCGAGATTTTCGATGTAGGCGAGCTGTGCCAGCAGCAGGTCGGTGGCCACGGACGAGAACTGCGCGCCGAAAGACTCCCAATTTGCCACGTTCCATGCTGCGGAAGCGGCATTAGTACCGTTGTAGATATAATATATGCCGCCGAACAGCACCACGTCTCGGCGCAGGGTGTTGTTATAATAGACTGACGATGCCGAAAACGCGCCACGGTAAACGATGCCTGGCCCGGCAGTACCCGCCGATCCGGTTTCGCCCTTGTCTCCCTTATCGCCTTTGTCTCCGGTCAGTTGCGCCCATGTGTAGGCAGTATAGCTCGTAGGTGCTGTTGCCGACTCGGTAACCGCCACCCCGATATACTTGCCAGGCACGGTGGTCATCGGGTTGCCGTTGGCATTGGCTGAATAGCGGATATGGATGAAAGACGATGTGCCGGGTACACCATCGCTCCCGGCCTTGCCTTCGATGCGCGACCAGGCGTAGGAGGTGTAGCTGGTCGGAGCCGTGACCGAAGTGGTCACGGCGATGCCGATGTAGGTATTCGGGGTGGTGGTCATGGGGTTGCCGTTCGCGGCGGCCGAGTAGCGGACGTGCAGGTACGAGGAGGTTCCGGGCGTGCCCGGATCTCCCTTCTCCCCCTGCTCGGCGATGTGGACGGTAACTTGCCCCCTTCCTATGATTGCCATGATTTTGCGTTTAAGGTTGATAAAAAAGTTTTTGAGCTTTCTCCATCCGGAGGCGAGATACCGCCGGACGGCTCGACCGATCCGGCTCATGGTTATTTGTCGATCTCGACCGTAAAGGTGGCCGCCACCGACACCTCGTCCCGCGTGACGGTGATCGAGCGTCCGGTCTTGACGCCGGACGATCCCCACGCGGTGTCGAGCACGCCCAGCTTGTTGAACTTGCGCCAGCGACAGGTCGCGCCCGTGAAGAAGCTGTCCGGCAGCAGCGCCCCGTTCTGCCAGCAGTTGGCGGTCAACGTTGTGGATGTTAGGCCGGAAGTGAGTGTCGTCCCCTGTGGCGTCGTGATCTCCACCTGGTACGGGTCGGACATATCGGCAAACGATATGATATCCGCGACGGTGGTGTTGTACGTGCCGCTGGCCGGGTCGGTGTCTTTGATCTCACATTTGAACGACTCGAAGTTGAGTACGGCCGCTTCGGGAATGGTGATCTCGTTGGTCGTGTAACCCGTGATGCCCTGCGCATTGGTGGAGGTGATTTCCGTCCACACGCCACTGCCGAGCCGATACCACTTGTAGGTCACAAGGGTGTTGTCGATGGTCGAGCCGCGCCACATATCGCAATGGGCTTTGAGCGTGGTCACGTTGTCGTTCTTGAATACCGTACCCAGCGGCGCGTAGGCGATGGCGCAGATGAGCTGGCCCGCGTTCTCGGTCTTGGTGTAGGTGATCACGGCCTTCGCTTTTGTTTCGGCCGTGGAGTCGGGATCGACGTAAACGACCTCGCACTCCACCTGCATCTGCGCGTAGGAGGCCATGTTGTTTTTGATTGTCAGGGCGTAGGGAGCCGTGGTCGCCGCCGTCGCCCCGTAGGTGGTGAGCGTGGCGCTGCCGTTGATCTTCCAGGTGGGCGGCCCCTTCAGGCGGGCGACCTGGTTGGTGGATACGCCCGTCACGTACACCTCCGGCGTGATCACCAAATAAGGCGACGCACTCCAGTTGGGCGTGTAGGTGGAATTCTCCTTGTTGAAAATCTGCGTGGCGGCGACGTTGCTGCCCAGGTACAGGTTGATCGACTTGCCGTCGGACAGGTCTACGATGGTGATCTGACCTCTTGAAATGACTGCCATAGCGTTTTTATTTTTAGATTTGTAGTGTAAATTCTCGGTTATGAAAAATGCCGTGTTGCTTCTGAAAAGCCTCGCGGGGATGACGTTCCTCTTCTGCGTGATGTGGGTCGCCCTGTTCCTACCGCTCAAAGCGCCGGGATTCCCGCTCGCTTGGGTGAATTATCCCCAGGCTTGGATCTACCTGGCCGCGTTCTTCATCCCCGTGGTCATCATCACGGTCTATATCTTCGTGCGCGACAAGTCCCTGTTGCAAAGCAGGCTCGCCGTAGGCCCCGTGGCCGAGAAGCGGGCGTGGCAGAAGGTCGTGCAGTCGATGGCCGGGCTGCTCTTCATCGCCATATATATTCTCTCGTCCCTCGATTACGGCCACCTGTGGTCGCGCGTGCCCCTGTGGCTGTCCCATGCCTCGGCGGGGATGGTTTTCCTTTCGATGATGTTCATATTTAAGGTCTTTCGTGAAAACTCCTTTTTGAGCGCCACCATTGAAGTCCAACAGGGGCAGAAGGTCGTCTCGACCGGGACGTATGCCGTCGTTCGCCACCCGATGTACACCGGGGCTTCGGTCATGCTGCTCTTCACGCCCCCGGCGCTGGGGTCGCTGTGGGGGCTGATTCCCGTGGCACTCGTTGTCGTGGTGATCTCCCTGCGGGCCATCGACGAGGAGCGCGATCTGAAAGCTAACCTCGCAGGGTATGCCGAATATTGCCGCAAAGTCCGCTGGCGTCTCATCCCGTTCATTTTTTAAGGTATCCGCACTTCGCACGAGAACACGGCCCGGCGGTACACGTCTGAGGCCGTGACGGTGATCTGGCTGCCCATACCCCGGTGCAGCTCGTTCCATACCGTATCACCGGCGGGGTTATCCGAGAGGCGCATCCAATCGAAGGCGTTGTAGGGCACTTTATCCGTGATGTCGTGACTGCCTTTGAACACGGTCGCGGTGAGCGTGGTCACCATCTCGCCATTCAGGAATTGGTTGCCATTCGAGGAGTCGACGGTCACCAGATAAGCGGCGTCGCCATTGCGAACCTTTGCGACGGTGATCATGTCGTAGTAGACCCCCGACACAATGTAGCGCAGCGTGAGCGTCGAGCGCCCCTGCCAAATCTCCGCGTCCGGCGTGAGGACATAGGTAAGAACGTGCTGTGTGTCCAACGTTACCCACTCCGTGCCGTTCTTGTATTGCCATTGGCGCGTTCCGGGGGCCGAGGTGAAGCCCTGCTCTTTGGCCGTGATGATGATTTGGTCGGGCGTCACCCGGTCGGTCTCATCGTAATGAAAAACCTGCTCACCGGATACGGACACAGCCCCCACCACCCAATCCTCGCCCGTCTGCGGGTCGCGCTGCACGAGCCGCCCGCAGATGTAGGCGTTCTCCAGCAGCGCCCCGTAGCCTTGCAGTTGCCCGAAAGTCGGGTGGTTGATCTCGGAGAGGTTGCCGATCTGCACCTTGATATTGCGCACATCGATATTTTCGCCGGTGACCTTGTCGCTCACGCGCAGATATTTATTCAGGCCGTCCATGTAGACCGATCCCTGGCGGTGCTCGTCCGACTTGTTGCCCTGGCGGGCGAGGGTCATGAAGCGTTGCGGTGGCACACCGTTCAGGGCGACGCAGTAGAAGCTGGTCTGGTTGATCACGCCCGTGACCTCGAAATAGGCGGTTTTGAAACCCGACGGTTTTCCCTCGGCGTTCTCCGTGTAGAAAATGCCGCGCAGGATATCTTTGAATTGGAAGTTGATCGTGGTCTCGCCCTCTTTGGCTTTCAGCTCGACGCCGAAGATGCCCTCGGCGTCCTCCCACACGTCGTCGACCACCCCGCCGTCGGTCACCCAGAACTCGTTGCCGGTAGCGGTAATACGGTTGTACTTTAGCTCCGGCACTTCGAGGTACTCGTCCACCTGGAGGTTTTTCACGCGGGTGTTGCCCTCCACCCGCAGGTCGCCGGTGATCGTGCCGCCGGCTTTGTCGAGCTTCTTCTCCAACTCCCCCGGCAGGCCGGTGACCTCCTCGATGGCGTGCGTGTGCTTCGGCGTGCCGATCACGCCCTTCAACTCCTTGCCGGACAGCCGCATCGTGGTGTCCGGGTTGCCGGAGTCGACCGCGAACTGAAAATCGTCGAATTTATCGACCAGCCCCTTCGCGTCCTGTAAATCTTTTATTCTTACGCCTGCCATATATTATCCTCCCAAAATATCCGTCTTAAAATTCTCCTTGCCCAGCGCGTAAACCAGGTCTCGGCCTTTGGCGCGTAGTTCGCCGGACATGGTGATATTCACGTTGGCCGTGCCGCCGCCGGCGGTCATCATCTCCTTGAGCCTCGACAGTGGAGCGATCACTTCCGGGTCGACGCGGGAGTTGGGGTTGTCGCCCACCATCGCGTAGGTCGGCCCGAAGGCCAGCCCGCCCTTCGCCAGCTTCGGGGCGTTGTCTTTCGCACTCTTGTTGATCAGCGCCGTCATCACGGCTGCGGCGGCTACCATCGCCGCTCCGATGGCGATGGCCGCCCAGGGGTTGGCCAGCACGGACTTTAGCGCCGATTTGAAGGCCACGATCATTACCCCGAACTGGATCATCTGCGTGCCGATTTGTTTCAGGAAGCCGGCGAACTGTAAAAGAATCGCCTTCATCAGCCCGCCGAAGCCCAGGTCGCCCGCCATAATCTGGCCAATGGCCTCGGCTGCCGCGACGATGCTGTTCGACAGGAAGTTGGAAAGCGAGTCGTCGAATGACCGGCACGCCTCCTCGACCTTGCTGTAGACAAAGTCCAGCGCGGCCGTGAAATTCCACCCCTTTTCGGTCAGCGCGACGGGGTAGGTCTTGACGATCTGCTCCGTTTCGCGCATCTCCGTCGCCAGCCCCTCGGATATCTCGCCCGCCCAAGAGAACATTCCCTCCTTGACCTTGTCGTGGATGGCTTTCATCTGCTCGCCGACCTTGTCGACGTAGGGCTTCAGGTCGGGCATCTTGATTTTGATCTCCGGCGCGATGAGTTGCAGGTTGGCGAGGTTGCCCGTGAGGACAGGCTCCATCGGTTTGCGGTCGAGAAAGTCGACCGTTACCGAATTCAGACCCTCCAACTCCTTCTTCAGCGCGGCGATCTTGTCGTTGTAGGCGGCGATCTCCCGGATGTCGTAAGCCTTCTGCTTGGCCTCTTCCAGCTTGCGCATCTCGGCGTTGATCTCGGCGATGCGGCCCGTAACCTGCTGCGCCCCGCCTGTGCCGAGTTTGTTCAGGCGGTCGACCTCGCTTTTGAGTCCGGCGATCTTCTTGTTGAACGCAGTGATCTCGGCCGGATCGAATGACGCCCGCTTCTGCTCTTCCAACTGCGAAATTTCCTCGTTCAGCTCGGCGATGCTGCGCTGTGTGCGTTTGGATGCTCCCTCGGCCGAGCCGCCCAGCCCGTCTGCTGCATCGGCGGCCGTATAGATGGCCGAAGCGAGCGACGAGGAGAATGCCTCGGCAAAGTTCCTGACCTCGGCTTCGGCCTGGGCGACGATCTCTGCCGCATCGTTCACATCCTCCTGCAAGCCGGAAACGCTGTGGGTCATCCGGCCCAGCTTCGACGCGCTCACGCCGTCCATGCGGATCTGGTCGCGGAAACGGTCCCCCGGATTGAACATCTGCTGCACGCGATGTGCTTTCTGCGCCATCGTGTCGCCGCTGGCCATGATGTCGTTGAAGTGGTTGATCAGGTTGCGCTGTAGCTGCTCGGAGGCTTTGGCCCATTCGAAGAAGCCTTTGTTGGGGTTGTGACGCCCGAACTCGAACTGATTGGCAGCCAGTTTCGCACCGATATCGGAGAGGTAAGCGTAAATCTGCGCCTCCTTCTCGGCCTGCTTCACGCCGGCTTCGGTCTGGCACTCGATGGCGGCGGCCACCTGATCCTGCTTGCGGGCCAGCGCGATGCGCAGCACCAATTGCTGGTTGTACTCGGCCGCCCGCTTCTTCAGCGTGGCCAACTCCAGCGACTCGGCGTTAAGCCCCTCGACGATGGAGGGCTGGATGCTTTTTAGTCCCTCCAGCGCCTCCTTGCGCTCCTTCTCGGAGGTGTTGGCAGAGGTGAGTTTGGCGACGAGGCCGTTGACTTCGCGGGCCTCGTCCATCACCTTGTTGGTGTGCTCCCCGGCGGCTTGCGTGGCGTCGTCGGTACTTTTCCGGAACGCCATAAAAAGTGTAATCCCCGCCGCCAGCGCCGTCAGCAGCAGCCCGATGGGCTTGGTGGCGATGGCCGCCGTGAGCGTATTGATCGCCGTGCGCACGAGCGTGATCGGGGCGACCAGCAGCGTGAAGCCCGCCTTCAGTAGCGGCAGCAGTTTCACGAGGCTGCCCAGGGCGATCAGCACCGGCCCGGCGGCTGCGGCGACGGCGGCCACCACCACGATCACTTTTTTGGTTTCCGGCGAGAGCGCCTGGAACCAACTGATAATTTTCCTGATGCTTTCGCCGATCTTCTGCGCCGCCGGCATCATCGCCTTGCCGAACTCCTCCATCAGATCCCCGAATTGGTTTTTGATCTGCTTCAAAAAGCCCAGTCCCTCGTTGGCGGCGGTTTCGGCGAAGCCTTTGTAGTTTTCGAGGATATATTTGATGCCCTCGCCGTTCTTGAGCTGCTCGGCCGTGAACTCCTTGAGTTGCGGGATGAGCATCCCAAGCCGCCCGACCGTCCCGCCATACATCTGGCCGATGTATTTGGAGGCCGTTTCGAAGGTCAGCCCCTGGTCTTTGAAGGCGTAGGACATCTGCATGGCCGCCTCCGTGGAGCGCTTGATCTGCGCCTCGCTCATCTTCAGGTTGGCGAAGTAGGACTGTTGGGCTATGATCGCCTCGTCGCCGATGGTCGAGCGGCTCTGGAGCTCGGATGCCTGTTTCAACAGCCGCTTCTGCGCGTCGGCCCGGCCGTCGAGCGCCCGCATCAGCTTGGCTTCGGCCTGCGCCTGGATGTCGTAATTGTGCAACGCCACCGCACCCATTGCGGCAAGGGGAGCCGTCAGTTTCAACGACAGCTCCTTGCCCAACGAGTCGAGGCGCTTGGACAGCCCGTCGAGTCCCTGTTCCACCTTTTTGGTGTGTTGGGAAAACTCGTAGCTGTCAGCGCCTATCTTGATCAGCAGGTCGGCTATGCGGCGTCCGCTCATGGATTATTGAAATTCAATTATTAAAAAATCATAATGCGCCTTACGGCTTGTGCTTCACGAACAAGTCCCACCCGGCGCGGACGTCGGCCTCGACCGCCGCCACGCCATTCTCGACACGAGACATGGCCGACACGACGGGAATCATCTCGGCTGGGTCGAGGGTATCCAACTCCACATCGGCAAATACGTGGGCTTGCGCCGACACGGTATTCAGGTAAGCCCCCGTGTCATTTTCGCACGGTGGCGCATAGCGGTTGATCATCTGCCGCAGCGTTTTGTATCCGTTTTTGCGGTAGGTGTGCAACAGCACGAACATGGCACGGTAGCCCCACGCCATCGTCTGGAACTGCTTGAAGGCTTTGTCCTGCGAGGGGACGACCTCGCCCTGGTAGCGGGTCGGCGACAGGCGTATGTTGCCGGGGTTGCAGTTGCGTAGGCCCCGGCTCGGAGCGTTAGGTTTCGGATTCATGCGGTTTTTCTTTAAGTTTTTTCTCTTTCTCTGTTTTCATAATCAGCACGGGGCATTGGTCGGCCGGGGTGGAGCATTTGTAGGCTTGCCGGATGATGAGTTGCTTGCACTCGATCTCGGAGTCCTTCTTCTCGATGATGATCTCCAGCTTGTCGACCTTTTCTTCGAGCTTCTCCACCCGCCCGTCCAGACGGCCGATATGCTCCGACTGGAGGTGGATGATTTTCTCCGTGTTTTCGATCTCGGCGTTGTCGGCGTGGGCTTTGGCCTCCCGGCGCTTCGGCCGGAAGAAGAGCAGCGTCCCGGCGAGGCCCGTGCCCAGGACTAAATTCAATATCAGGCTGATGATTTCCATAGGCTTATGGGATGTATTTGTAGATGGCGGTGTCGCGCACGATATGAAGCTCGCCGTTGATGTAGAACAGTCCCCGGAGCAGACTGGCGGTTCCGGCGGTGTTGCGCAGTTGCCGCACGGCGTTGGTGATGTACGTCCAGATGTAGAGCGTGCCCCCGGAAGCGTAGGCCACCTCGCCCAGCGTGTGGTCGGCGAAATCGGCCTTGCCCGTGATGCTTTTGATCAGCGTGCGGTCCGCGAAAGAGTCGCGCCGGTAGATCCGGAACGCGCCGTTCAGGTTTTCGGCCATGAAGTAGTCCGAGATGGTCTTCACTTCCGTCCCGGCGGGATAGGCGGTGGCCGTCAGCTCGGTGTTGATCCGCTTGTCGTGGAGCCATGCGCCGTTCGCGGTGTTGACCACGATAGCCGAGTCGGATTTGAGGATGCCCGTAAGCGCTCCGGCGAAGGTGGTGTAGCCTGAGCCATAGCTGCGCCGGGAAGAGGTACTGCTTACATATATGTAGCCGGGGCGGTTCAGGTAATAATAATTCTGGTAGATGGTCTGGCCATTGTTGCGGTCGGTGGTCGTGCCCTGGATCATCAGGTAGATGTAGCCGCCCATGTATGTCGCCGGCAGCGTGTAGCCCGCTTTGTCGTGCCGGGCCAGCGTCACGCCCCGGTAGTCGACGATGCTCACTCCGGCCCCGTCCACCACCGCGAAGGTGTTGTCGGCGGGGTGGATGCTCACGGCTTTGGTGTAGCTCAATATCTGCCGGACGTGCCGCGAGGCCGGATCGTAGGTGTAGATCCGGTTGGCCGTCGAGAGCAGCACGAGGATGCTTCCGCACATAATTGCCGTTTTGACCGTGAAATCGAGCCGCGAGAGCAGGATGCAGTCGTCGCCCGGCGGCGGGGCCTCGGTACGGATCAAACCCGGCATCTCCACCAACTCCGTCTCGTGGCTGTCCTCTACCGCCTTCAGCTCGATGGAGTTGACGTAGAATCCCGCCCGCAGGTATTTCGAGTCCTGGATGACGGAGTTCATATCCAGGTGGCGGCCCGTGAACATCTCCCCGCTGACACGGCGGCTGGGGAGCTGGCGATACCTCAACGCGCATTGCACGAGGTGGTTGATGAGCGTGTTATAGTCGTTGCCGCCCCGCGTGTGCCACATCCGCGTCGGCTTGCCCGCCGCATTGGTAAAGTAGAGCGAATAAATAAGTGTCTGGTTCGGGATATTGGGAACATCAGCGATGGGCAGGCTGATGGCCATGTCCACGTTGTTGGCGTGGTTGAGAATCGCCTCGTAGGAGAGCGATTTTTCGTAATCGTCGCCCGTGTCAATGGAGAGGGTCATATTGGCGAAGTCGATGGATTCGTCCACTCCGTAGCGGGTGTCGCCCGAAGCGGCGGCCGACTGGATGATCACGAAATAGAGGTAGCCAGAAACGGGGATGCCCTGGATTTCGATCTTCTTGTTGACCTCGGCGGTCGTCTTGACATCGTCCTCGAAATACTCCGCGCCGGTGCTCCAGGAGCCGCTGTCCAGCAGATAATAAGTAGTCCCGCCTCCGATGACCCGCAGGCCGTAGCGGGCTTTGACGGTGTATTCCCGAGCGTAGGTGCTCCGCGCACCGCCGTATTGCCAATGTCGGGAGCGCAGCAGGAACTCCCATTTGAATTTGTAGGTGCATTGCTGGACGGGATAACCGAGGGTGAACATCTGCAAGCCCTGATTGTTCGAGCCGCCCTCCATACGCAGCGTCGTGGCGTTGGTCAGGCTTAAAAAGCCCATGTAGTCGAACCAATTGTTCAGCTTGTAGAAGCCCAGCAGCGGGATAAGGTCGGCGCTCATCTTGTTTTTCACAGTAACCGTGACTTTGCGCAACGGCGGGACGATGTCCATCGTCGACTCGCCCATCACGTCGAAGCCGCCGTCCCACATACTCTCTATCCGGTCGCGGGCCGCCTCGGTGACGATGTTGTCGCCGGTCGAGGTCAGCAGTTCGCGGCCCCGATGGTCGACAAGGAAGCCGGAGGGGAATTTCGTGCCTATCTCGTAGAAACTCAACGGTCGGTTCTCACGGTACAGCGAGATGGTGCGCCGGATGTGCAGCGAGCCGTTGCTTTGGAAGATCTGCCCGGCGAACGGGCGCAGGCACAACTCCAGCACATCGCGGTAGGTCGGCTCGGTGTAGACCTGATAAAAGCGCTCCATATCGACGTAAACCTGCCGCATCGGGGAGATGGCCTCATCCATGCCCTCAGCGTATAAGTCCATCCAGTCGGCCACGTCGATCTCCAACTCCAGCAGATCGATACAGTCCGAGAGCAGTCGCCACAGCGTGCGCTTGCCCTCGATGGGCGTGCCGTCCAGATTGGCAAAGGGGATGCTTTGGAGCAGATTGAATCCGTCGACCGCTTTGATACTTACCTGGTACGGCGGGGCGGTGAAGCTCTCCGAATAGAGGTCGGCCACCACGTAGCCGCGCCAGTAGAGCGCCCCATTACGGAACACCGACACGCGGTATCGCCGGGGGTCGGAGGTGAACAGGCCGATGTATTTGAAATTCTCGGTGCATAGGATATTTACGGCAGCTTCGCTGGCCTTGACCGGAACGTAGAACTCGTCGCCGCGCCGCTCCCAGGTGATCTGCAAAGGCTCGCCGCCCTCGAAGGCCATCTCTTCGGGCACGCCGGCATAGTCTCGCTCAGCGACCTCAACCCGCCAGAGTGACCCTTTGAACTTGCTCTGCAAGTCCGCGTAATACCGTAACCCGAATGCCATATTTTACCCTTTGTGGGTAAAGGTATAGGGAGGTTATACTACATCTCTGAAACATTGTTGCACTCCAAAAGAAAGCCGCTCCTACACCAAGGCAGGAGCGGCAGAAAAATGAAAGAACCTGTCTCAAAAAGAGGCAGGTTTTTTTTGCAGCAATATTTTGATATTTTGCGGATAATTATTATCTTTATATTATTGATATAAAGCCGCTTGTGTATGTCATTTAAGAAGTATGACCAGAGTCAGTTATCCCTTTTG
>JAVBVG010000095.1:0-16276 GCA_031554415.1 Rikenellaceae bacterium
TCCAGGAAAGTGCCGTATACAGGGACTCCCGCCGCCGCGATCATCTCCGCAAGGTCGCCGTAATGCACCCTGACGCGCGTTATCGCCCCCATCGTGGCCTGAATGACCTTCGGATTGAAGCAGTCGGCGGTGCCTGGCGAGCAGACGATGTTTTCGATCCCGAACCAGTCGGCGAGGCGTATGACGGTGCCCATGTTGCCGGGATTCTGCACCTCGTCGAGCGCAAGGGTGAGCCGCCCTCTCAGCGCCGCCGGATCGAACCGGTACCCCGGGATTTCAACCAGCGCGAGGCACCCGGTCGGAGTTTTCAGGTGGCTGATCCGCTCCATCTCCTTAGGTGAAATATGTTCCGCGTCCGCACCTGGGAAAACGCCCTCCGTGAAATAAATTTTCCGGACGCGGAAATCCGACGCCGTAAGTTCGCGCACGAGCTTTTCGCCCTCGGCCGCGAACAGTCCGTTTTCCGCCCGTCCGCGCTTGTCGCCCAGCGACTTTATAAGTTGGATTTCAGCCTTATTCATTGTACCCCCAGGAGTTTGGAATAGGCCCTGAGTATGCTGCTTTCACAGGCAGCAATACATCGGTTGAATAGCTCGGATCATCGTCAATAGCCTCTTTGGAAATGCCGTTCAGAATGACTCTGTAGTTACCATCGGATACTTTTGAAATTTTCAGGGTGCCGCCGGTTATCCAATAGCTTTCGGGCAGGGTTTTCGTCTCTTTCGACTCAACATACCGGATAACTGTTTCGATATATTCCGGAGGACTTTCGGTTATTTTGTAGGTTCCTTCCACTTCCGAAATATCCGTCTTTCCTAAATGAAACCGTATATCTATATAAAAAGCTTTTCCCTCCGGGCCGTCGCCGACGACATCGTCGTCCCTGTTGCCGATATGCAGGTAGATGGTGCCTAAATGTTTAGTGAAATAAACATCAGTGCATTCGTAATCATATCCGTTAAAAGATATTTTCTGGGATAAGCCCTCGCCCTCCTTTTCGGAACAACCGACGAGAAGTGCAAGCAGAACAGCCAGCGGCGCTGAGAATAATGTCTTTTTCATAAAGGATATGTTTTAAGGGGTTTTCACAAAAATAAACAATTAGCCATAGAAATACTAATGTTTTTTGCCGAAATGTGCAAACCCTTTCTCGGCTATTAGCAGGCCGCCGACGATAAGGACGAAGCCGCCCAGCGCAGCCCAGGTTATCGGTTCGCCGAGGATCAGCCACGCCGTTACCATCGTAAACGCGGGGTTGAGGTATATGTAGTTCGATGCCTTGACTATGCCGATCTCCTTCATTATCCTGTTCCAAACGGCATAGCACGCCAGCGACGCGACCAGCCCCAGGAACAGCAGGTTGCCCCACACGGCCGGTAATTTGAGCGCTTCGGGATGCCATTTCGCCCCGGGCAGGAACAGGAACGGGATGAGCGTTACGAGGCCGTAGAAAAAGACCTTGCGCGTGATGAACATGACGGGGTAGCGCTGTCCGATGTCGCGCATCACGATGCTGTAGAAGGCCCACGAAAGGGCCGCGACAATCGAAAGGATGTCGCCTATGGGGTTGATGTCGAGGATGAAGCTGCCGTTGAAGATCACCAGAGCGGCTCCGGGCAGCGCCACCAGAGTGCCTATCCACAGGTTGGAGCCGACCCTGTCGCGCGGGTAGAAAATGCGTGAAAGCATCGCCGTCCACAGGGGCGCGGTGCAGACCAGCAGCGACACGTTCGACGCGAGGGTGGTTTCGAGCGCCGTGTTCTCGGCGATGAAGTAGAGCGAACCGCCGGTAAGCCCCGCCGCCGCCATCAGCAGCTCGTCCTTCCAGCTGCCGGAAAACAATTTCTTCGGGGCGAAGAACCAGATGCCGATGTATGCCATCAGGAAGCGCCAGGTGAATATCTCGGTCGGCGACATTCCGTTGTTTATCAGAATCTTGGTCGACACGAACGTAGTTCCCCACACGCCGATCGTTACGACCGCCGCGATGTGGAACCAGTATTTGTTTTTCAGGCTCATCAGGCACCAAAAGTAATCTATTTCGGTTAAATTATTGTAAATAGTAATAAATGCGGATATGGAATGACATATTTTGCTATTTTTGTGTTGCCTGCCCAAATCTTACAGGCTTATAATTATATGCAAATCAGCATCATCCATGCCGCAGTAACAACCATTACCGCGCTTCTTGTGGGTGTAATGGCGTTATGCCTTTTTACGGTGGCGATGCCGCGCGACAGAAAACTCGCCCCTTACCGCGTTTCACGATATATCCTTGCCGGCGGATATCTGCTGTTGTCGTCGGCATGCCTTCTCGCCGTATGGGCTGGCGTGCCGCACACCTACGAGGTGAATCCGCTGGTCCGCATCATAACCCTCGTCGCCGCGACATTTCAAGGGGTGATGTGCCAGTACACAATACTTTCGCTCGTAAATCCGATGTCGCTGTCGTTCAGTCGCATAGCGGCGTCACTTCTGCCGGTAGTCGCTGTCGACCTTGCCCTCGTAAGCGTTTACATATGGGGAAGCGAAAGACTGTCCGATATGGTTTTCTACGTGGTGTGCGGGTTGTACTTTCTGCTGCTTGCCATATATGAAAACATCTTCCGGCGCGAATACCGCGATTATATGGTCGCCATAAACAACTATTTTGCCGACGATGAAGGTTTCCACCTGAGATGGATCCGCACGGCGTATTACCTGGCGTTTTCACTCGGACTGCTGGCCGGTTTTTCACTTTTCCTTCCCTCGATGCCGTTCATTGTCTTTATCGGCCTCGTCGGGGTTTTCTACGTATACTATGCCATAAGGTATATAGGTTACGCCCGCGTTTTCCCGCGCATGGCCCCGGCGCTCGAACCTCTTTTCGACGGAGCGGGCGGGGGAGCGCAGGCCGGACGCGAGGATATGGCCGCCACGATCGCGGAGTGGATCGGGGGCAAGGGGTTCCTGCAGCCCGGAATAACGCTCGCCTCGGTGAGCGAGAAACTCGGACTGCCCCGCTCGGCGTTTGCAATGTATATCCGCCGCAAAGGAGGCCGGAGTTTCAGCCGCTGGATAAACGAGCTTCGCGTCGACGAAGCCCGCGAATTGATAATAGCATTTCCCGGGATGTCCCTGCAGGAGGTGGCCCAGAGAGCGGGGTTCAGCACCATGCGCCTTTTTATCGGCTCCTTCGAAACGGTCGAGGGCGAGGAACCGCGCTATTTCCAGGAACGGATCAGGCTCCATTCCGGCGGCAAATATTTTTTTTGACTTAGAGTTTGTCTAAATTTTGTTCGCACAAAATATTATGAACCAGCTTTTTGATGATTTTTTAGCACGCCGAGGGAGGCGTGGCGGTTCCCACGGCAAGTGAGGCGGGTTGAAAAAGCACGAAAAATGGACATAATAGATGTGATGAATAAATTTTAGACAAACTCTTATATTTGCCGGCGATATGAATCACCGAATCTATATGGTTGTTTTTGCCGCCGCGCTGCTTGCCGGATGCAACAGGGATGTCGTCTACGACGGAACATCCGATCCCGTAACTGTTTTCGAGTACACTCCCGCACCGGGGCAGTTCATAGGCGAACTGCCCGCGTTCAACGGCGTCGACACCCAGCAAAAGGCGTGTGAATTCGCCGAAAAACGGCTCGCAAACGGCCTCTTCGTATCGCTCGGAGGCTTCGGCGGGTATATTGTCGTGGGTTTCGGCACAAGCATCGCGAACAAGGGCGGCTATGATTTTTCGGTTTCGGGAAACCAGATGGCCTCCAGTTCCGAGCCGGGCGTGGTGTGGGTGATGCGGGATGAGAACGGCAACGGATTGCCTGACGACGACGCCTGGTACGAGCTTGCGGGCAGCGAAACCGGTAAAACGGGCACGGTGCAGGGGTACTCCGTCACCTATCTCAGGCCGGAGGAAGAAAATGCAGGCGTCGAATGGACGGACGACCGGGGCGGAAGCGGAACCGTCGCACGCGTCAGCTTCCACACGCAGCCGAGCTATTACCCGGCATGGATTACATCCTCCAGCTATACGCTCACCGGAACCCTTCTCGAAAGCCGCAGCACCTTTGACGGCGCATCCGGAGAGTGGATCAACGCCCCTTACGATTGGGGTTACGCCGACAACTGGGGCGGCGACCGCGATTCCGGCACCAACGGCGGGCGGAAAACCTATTTCAAAATATCCGGCGCCGTCGACGCGAACGGCGACGCCAAGCATCTCCCGTCGATAGATTTCATAAAGGTCCAGACCGCCGTCAACGCCAATGCGGGCGCGTTAGGCGAGATTTCCACCGAGGTTACGAAGTTCGCCGTCGAGAATATCACCCATTAAAACATTCCGCTTCGGACAAGGACTTTTTGCGGCAAAATAAACCGCCGCCGGCCGAAAGTTACCTCCGTCGGCTATTTTCGCCCCGCCGCTACGCGGTGACTTGCGGGTCTCCGTCGATGAGCTCGGCCTGCTTGGCAGACCTCGGTTCCGACAAAAGTAAACCCGGAGTGCTCAGGTTAGGGAGCGCTCCGGGACAAATCTAAGGTTCGATTAGTAGTTCTTAGCAAATGTAGAAAATATATTCTGAAAAGTCCAAATAATATTGGAAAACAAACGGTTTATTTTTGAATAGATCAAAATTATACAAATATAGGACTGTCGGCTGCGCTAAATCTGCATACTTAATCCATATCCGGGCATTTTAAAATCCAGCCGTCATCCCAGTTATCCCGGCCGGGACCGAAACAAACGGGCGGCGCTAGATGAAGCGCCGCCCGTTTGTTTCAGTTCGCAGGTTGTGTTAAAAAATGAATTGCGAGCTTATTTCCCGGTAGCTGTAAACCCGGTCGATGACGTCGGCGAAGATGTCGGCCACCGTCAGAACCGTGAATTTGTTTAGATCCTCCCCTTTTTTCAGCGGAATGGTGTCGGTCAGGATAACTTCCGAAAGCGGGCTCGCGTTGATGCGGTCGTATGCGGGGCCCGAAAGTACCGGATGGGTAGCCACGGCGCGCACGCTCGCAGCCCCGCTGTCCATCAGCATCTGCGCCGCGAGAGTCAGGGTGCCGGCCGTGTCGATCATGTCGTCGAGGATCACCACGTTGCGCCCCTCTACCTCGCCGATGGCCGTGATCTTGGCCACCACGTTGGGTTTTTCACGCTGTTTGTGGCTGATCACCATGGGCGCCATCAGATGCTTCGAATAGGCGCTGGCGCGTTTGGCGCCGCCTATGTCGGGCGCCGCGATCGAAAGGTTTTCTATCTTCAGCGACTCCAGGTAGGGCACGAATATTTTGCTCGCGTAGAGGTGGTCGACCGGAATGTCGAAAAATCCCTGTATCTGGTCGGCGTGCAGGTCCATCGTCATTATGCGGTCCACCCCGGCGGCTACAATAAGGTTCGCAACGAGCTTGGCGCCGATCGAAACCCTCGGACGGTCCTTGCGGTCCTGCCGGGCCCATCCGAAATAGGGGATCACCGCGATGACCCGGTGCGCCGAAGCGCGCCGCGCCGCGTCGATCATCAACAGCATCTCCATCAGGTTGTCCGCCGGCGGCGGGGTCGACTGTACGATGAATACCGTGCAGCCGCGGATCGATTCGTTGAACGCCGGCTGGTACTCGCCGTCGTTGAAACTGATGCAGGCTGAATCGCCGAGCGCCGTGCCGTACGAGGCGGCTATCTTTTCGGCGAGTGGCCGCGAATTGCGGCAGGCAAAGATCTTTAAGGTATGGTGGCCCATCTCTATTTAGAATGAAAGATGAAAAATGAAAGATGAAAAATTATATTCAGTAAAAATGTTTTTATGACAAAAGAACAATGAAGGATGATTTATAAATGGCGGATGATTTTTTACACGGCCCAAAGCCGTGTACCTTATTTCATCTTTCATTTTTCATCTTTCATTTCGATTTCGAGGCAACTGCCGATGAAATCGAGAATCTCCCCGCCGCCCGTGCGTTTCTCCGACGAAGTGACGAACACCGGCGGCAGCTCCTCCCACTGTTTCAGCAGAGCCTGTTTGTAGTTCGCCACGTTCGACGCCAGCGCGTTGGTTCCCAGCTTGTCGGCCTTCGTGAAGACGATCCCGAAAGGTATCCCCTCTTCGCCCAGCATCTCCAGGAAATCCATGTCGATCTTCTGCGGCTCGTGGCGGACGTCGACCAGCACGAACAGGAACCACATCTTTCCGGCCTTTGTAACGTAGTCGGTTATCAGCTTGCCGAACTCCGCGCGCGTGCTTTTCGATGTCTTCGCGTAGCCGTAGCCGGGAAGGTCGACCAGATACCAGGTGTCGTTGACCAAAAAATGGTTTATCAGGCGCGTCTTGCCAGGCGTTCCCGAAACCTTCGCCAGCCCCTGCTGCCGCACCAGCATATTGATGAGCGACGATTTGCCCACGTTGCTGCGGCCGATGAATGCGAATTCGCGGAGTCCGTCGCGCGGTATCTGCGATATTTTTCCGCTGCTGAACGCAAACTTTGCCGACGTGATTTTCATTTGACTAAGGGGGATTTTCGCAGACAAAGGTAATGTAAACCGGGCCGCGAACCAAATAAAAAACGCGGACATTTCGCCCGCGTTTGATACTATTCGTCGATAGCCGAGAAGTCGTCTTTGCCCGCGCCGCAGACAGGGCACGACCAATCTTCGGGTATATCCTCGAAAGCCGTTCCGGGGGCTATGCCGCCGTCGGGATCGCCTTCCGCCGGGTCGTAGACCCAGTCGCAAACGTCACATTTGTACTTTTTCATAATCTTATGTTTTATATATGGTTTTACTTTTTGTTCTTATATTGCTTCGTCGCCGCGTTCCTGCAATGAAAGTGGCCTTATTTCCTAATTCCTAATTGTCAGAATACCATCCCGGTGTAGGTGCGTGGCGACAGTGCGCGCAGTTCGTCCTTTACTTTTTCGCTTACGTCCAGCCCGTCGATGAAGGCCATGATGTCTTCTTTCGTTATCGGGCGGTTGGTGCGCGTCAGCGACTTCAGCGCCTCGTAGGGCGACGGGTAGAACTCGCGGCGCAGTATCGTCTGGATGCCTTCGGCTATCACGGCCCAGTTGCTGTCGAGGTCGTGGTCGATGGCCTCGGTATTGATTATCAGCTTCGACAGCCCTTTCAGGATCGACTTGAACGCGATGACGGTGTGCGCCATCGGCACGCCCGTGTTGCGCAGGACGGTCGAGTCCGTCAGGTCCCTCTGGAGCCTCGATATCGGGAGCTTGGCCGACAGGTGTTCGAATATGGCATTTGCCATGCCGAGGTTGCCTTCGGCGTTCTCGAAATCGATGGGGTTGACCTTGTGCGGCATCGCCGACGAACCCACCTCGCCCTCCTTGATGCGCTGCTTGAAGTAGTCCATCGAAACGTAGGTCCAGACGTCGCGGCAGAAGTCGATCAGGATGGTGTTGATGCGCTTGAAGGTGTCGAAAATTGCGGCTATGTTGTCGTAATGCTCTATCTGCGTGGTGTAGCGCGAGCGCGTCAGGTGGAGCGTGTTATTGACGAAATCGTCGGCGAACGCCACCCAGTCGATGCCGGGATAGGCGGCGTAGTGGGCGTTGAAATTGCCCGTCGCGCCCCCGAATTTCGCCGGAGCCGGAACGTCGCGCAGCATCTGTATCTGCTTTTCGAGCCTTTCGACGTAGACCATCATCTCTTTGCCCAGGCGGGTGGGGGATGCGGGCTGTCCGTGGGTGCGGGCCAATAGGGGCACGTTCTCCCACTCCCTTGCCATCGCCCGGAGCCTGTCGAGCAGTTCGCCGATCAGCGGATAGTAGACCCCGTGGGCCGCCTCTCGGATCGAATAGGGCGTCGCCGTGTTGTTTATGTCCTGCGAGGTGAGGCCGAAATGTACGAACTCCTTGTAGTCGTGCAGCCCCAGGTCGTCCATCTTCTCCTTTATAAGGTACTCGACCGCCTTGACGTCGTGGTTGGTGGTCCGTTCGATCTCCTTGACGCGGAGCGCATCCTTGAGCGTGAAGCTGCGGTAGATATCCCTCAGGTCGGCGAAATTCTTCTCCTTTATCGGGGCGAGTTGCGGCAGGGGTATTTGGCACAGCGCGATGAAGTATTCCACCTCCACCAGCACGCGGTAGCGGATGAGGGCGTATTCCGAAAAGTATTCGTCAAGCGGCAGCGCGGCCTCGCGGTAACGGCCGTCCACCGGTGAAATGGCGGTGATCTTGCTTAATTCCATTGCGGCGCTCGGTGTTTTTACTCATGGCAAAGATATTCAAAAGAATCGGTTACGCCCAAACCCGCCCGCGCAAATTACTATCAAAGTTATGAACAGGAGCGAACGGATTGGTAATTCCTGATAAATTTCCTATTTTTACCGGGTAATGCCTTCCGCAGAAACCTGATAATGCTGTAAAGTCATGAAAAGACCGTTATTGTTTTTGTCTGCGCTGTCCGTTTCGCTCTCCGCCCTCCTGCTTTCGGCGGCCGCTCAGGGAACGGCGGAAAAGCGCGACCTGAAGTTTTCCGTATGTAATGAAAAAGGCAAACGGATCAAAAGTCCGCAGCTTTATGCGTTTCTCAAAAGCGACGGCCTGGCCGTCCTGCCCGACGATTCGGGAACGCTCAATTTCAGGGTGACGGATGCCGACACCCTGAGCGTGGTCGCGGGAAATAACGTGTATGAGTTTCCGGTCGCGGGGTTCGACTCGCTGTGCCTCACCATGACGAAAGGGCGTGAGCTGGCCGGCATGGAGGGCGGGGATACAAAACTGGACGTCGGATACGGCACCGTGTCTGCGAAAGACAATACCGCATCGACCGGCCATCTCGATATGAAGGGGGTGGAGGGTTATGTCGATCTTAAAAGCTACATGGAGGGCAGGGTGGCCGGGGTCTATTTCCAGGGCAACGAGCTTATCATCCGTGGGAGCAAATCCTTCCACGGCAGGAACGAGGCGCTGATAGTGGTCGACGGCACCGAATACGGGAGTTTCAGCGCCGTCAACGGCATGCTGAATCCGCGGGACATCGAATCCGTCACCATACTGAAAGACAGCAGTTCGTCCATATACGGTTCGAGGGGCGCCAACGGGGTGGTGATCATCACCACGAAAGCGGGTAAATAGAGATGATCGTCAGAGAATAAGGCGGTCGAGGCGTTTGGCGATCTTGGTTCGCTCGCGGTCGAGGGCCGTGATGCGCCGAAGAATATCGGTAGATTCGTCGTCGGGCAACTCCTGCTCCTTCAGCTTTGCACGGAGCTCGGCCGAAAGTTCCTCTATAACCTTCGATTTATAGAGTATCACCGCACGAGGAAGGGCGTCCGGAAGGCGTTCGCGCTCGGTCGCAATAACCATCTCGTGCTTTTTCCAAAGTTTGCTTATGACATAGATGTCATCGGCTGTCAACAGGTCCACGGCCGCGTTGCAAACTTCGGGATCGGGATGCGTAATAAAGTAATGCGCGGGAACTTCGATCCCTTTGCCCAATTCGTCGTGCTGTGTCGAGTAGGTGTCGTACAGAGCGTGCAGACGGGGATTCCGCAGTGAAAGACCATTGGCCTGAAGCTCGCCGATGATGGTGTCCGCGACATTCAGCTCTACGATATTTTTGCCGTCGCGGAAGTCGAAACCCTCGTGGCCGTATTTCAAAAGGTATTTTACCAGTTCCTTTTCGAGCTCTTCGATACTGCTGCCGGCTATAACGCCGGTAAGGGGGACCTGCGCAACGCTTTCGGCACGGCGGACCGCCTCCTGGCGGCGGATGAACTCGCGCGATTCCGCGTCGGACGAAGTGGCCGTAAGACGCTTCTTGGCAACCTCCGAGATGAGCAGCTGCTCGTCGATGTCCATGATCTTCGCGCACTCCTTTATATACATCGAACGCGGAATGGCTTCGGGTATCTCGGCGATCGACTCGACCATGTCGGTAACCACGGCCGCGCGCTTGATGACGTCGCCACGCGTTTCGCGCATCAGCAGCTTCGACTTGAAGGCAATGAAATCTTCCTCGTGTTCGCGGATGTAGTCCTGGAGCTGCGTTGCGTTGTGCTTGCGGGCGAAGGAGTCGGGGTCCTCGCCGTCGGGCAGCAGCACCACCCGCACGTTCATGCCCTCGCGCAGGATCATGTCGATGCCCCTCAGCGACGCCTTGATGCCCGCGTCGTCGCCGTCGTAGATGACCGTCACGTTGTCCGAAAAACGCTTCAGCAGCTTGATCTGCTCGGTGGTGAGCGACGTACCGGACGACGCCACCACGTTCTCGACGCCCGCCTGGTGCATCGATATGACATCGGTGTAGCCCTCGACGAGTATGGCGTTGCGGAGCTGTGAAATCGCTTTCTTGGCGAAAAATATGCCGTAAAGCGTCTGTTTCTTGGAATATATCTCGCTCTCGGGCGAGTTCTGGTATTTGGCGACGTTCTTGTCGGTGCGCAGGGTGCGCCCGCCGAAAGCAAGCACTCGCCCCGTCATCGAGTGGATCGGGAACATCACCCGCTCCGAGAAGCGGTCGTAATATCCGCCGCTTTCGCGTATGATCGTGAGGCCGGTGCCGGTCAGGAACTCCTCCTTATAGCCTGCCGCCAGCGCCGCTTTCGTGAAGCTGTCGCCGCCCGAAGGGCAGTAGCCCAGCTGGAATTTTTCGATGATCGCGTCCGAGAAACCCCTGTGGCGGAAGTAGGTCATCCCCACGCTCATCCCCTGGGGAGTGTTGTGAAGCGCCTCCTTGAACCACTCGGCCGACCAGCTGTTGAGCGCCAGCATGCTCTCGCGGTTGTCGTTGCGCAGGGTTTCCTCCTCGGTCATCTCGCGCTCCTGCACCTCGATGCCGTATTTTTTCGCGACGAATTTCAGCGCCTCGACGTAGCTCATGCTTTCGTGCTCCATCACGAAAGTCACGGCGTTGCCCCCCTTGCCGCATCCGAAGCATTTGTATAGCCCTTTTGTCGGCGAAACCACGAACGACGGCGTTTTTTCGTTATGGAACGGGCAGCACGCCTGGTAGTTGACCCCTTTTTTGCGCAGCGTGACGAAATCGCTGACCACCTCCACGATGTCTGCGGCGGAATAAATCCTGTCTACTGTGGCCTTATCTATCATTGGTGCGCGGGCGGTGTTGAATTCAATACTAAATTGTAGTTTCCGGTGGAAATTATTGTATCTTTGGCGGACGTACTTTGAGTTCCCCAAGTTCCGAATTTTATTCCTTTTTAGCAAAAAAAACGGAAACTGATTCGACGATATTTTAAAACGGACAAGGGCATCTTGCGACGCCCTTGTAGTCCCGACAGGAATCGAACCTGTACCGTCAGAACCGGAATCTGAAATTCTATCCATTGAACTACGGGACCGGCCGCGCAACGCGGGTTGCGGGAGCACAAAGATGGCATAATTTATAGAAAAAACAAAGGACTTGCTCAATAATTGGCATAGAATAGAACGCGTGGTGAAGTGGACCGGACTGTCGGTCAACTCGTTCGCCTTTTCAATAGGGCTGCACCGAAGCGAAAACCTCTACCAGATCAAAAAGGGAAACAACGGCATCAGCCGCGAGCTCGCCGGGATGATCTCGGCAAAATACCCCCAGATCAGCAAGGCGTGGCTGCTGACGGGCGAGGGGGATATGTTCACCGACGAAACCTTGAAGCGGGTTTCGATACCTTTTTACGACGCCGACGTCGAAAAATATGTCGCCGCGCCGCAAAAATTCGCAGATAAAAACTACATTTCGCTGCCGATGGTCGAGGACGCCGAGTTCGGGGCGGTCTATTACGGACGCGCGATGGGCGATGCCATTCCCTCGGGTTCGATCGTGCTGCTGCGGCAGGTGCCCCCCGAAAGCCTTATTCCGGGGGGCGATTACCTCGTTGTGGCCGAGGGCGCGACCATGCTGCGCCGCGTGAGGCGCAACGTCGACAGCGGAGTGCTGCGCCTGATGCCGGTCGACGAGGAGAATTTCGACGAGATACGCATAGACGAATCGCAGGTCAGGGAGCTTTACCTTGTCCGGGCGGTCATTATAAATAAAACCATTTAGAAAATTACGAATTACGAATTACGAATTACGAATTTTGGTGTGCTTCGCACGTATATTAATTCATAATTCATAATCCATAATTCAAAATTGATTTGAATTATGTTTTCAGGAATTGTTGAGAGAATGGGGCGCGTGCTGGAAATACGCACCGAACAGCAGAACAAGCATTTCACTCTGGAGGCGGGGTTCGAGGGCGAACTCCGGATAGACCAGAGCATCGCGCACAACGGGGTGTGCCTGACGGTGGTGGAACTCACCGAGAAGAGCTACACCGTCACGGCGATGCACGAAACCCTTTTAAAGAGCAACCTGGGGCTGCTCGAACCGGGCGATATGGTGAACCTCGAACGCAGCATGAGGCCCGACGCGCTGCTCGACGGCCACATCGTGCAGGGGCACGTCGACCAGACCGCCCTCTGCACGCGCGTCGAGGAGGCGGGCGGAAGCTGGTACTACACTTTCGAGTATGACCGGCAGGGCGACAACGTGACGGTCGAAAAGGGCTCGGTGACGGTCAACGGAGTGAGCCTGACGGTGGTCAATTCGCAGGAGGGCTCGTTCCAGGTCGCGATAATCCCCTACACCCACGAGAACACCAACTTCAGGCACATCGTGCCGGGAACGGTCGTGAACCTCGAATTCGACATCATCGGCAAGTATATCGCCCGGCTGATGAAGAATTACATGAAATAATTCATAATCCATAATTTCGTTTAAACCCATGGCGCGTCCGCTGCCCGACAAGTTGAAAGAGAACGTGCGGCTTAAGATCCGCTCGATCGACCATGCCGCCCTGCTGATCGCCCTGCTGGTGACGATCGTGGTGATAATATCGGGCAGCGTCGTCGTCCGCGTGTTCCACTTTTTCTGGTGGGGGCTGCTCATAGTCTGCATCTCGACCTTCGTCGTCACCTATCTTTTTTCGCGGCTGGTGGTCAAGAAATTCGTCATCTACAAGATGAAGCCAATCTACCAGATCGTCTTCGAGCGTAACCTGAAGACGCGCGAACTGGAGGATACCCTGCTCAAGAAAGCCAACCTGCTCGAAACCGTCAGCGCCGAGATCACCGACTGGGCCGACCGCAACCAGATGGAGATAGAGCGCCTCGAGGAGACCGAGCGGTACAGGCGCGAATATCTGGGCAATGTGTCGCACGAGATCAAAACCCCCGTGTTCAATATTCAGGGCTACATCTCGACGCTGCTCGACGGCGGGATCGAGGACGAAAGCATCAACCGCCTCTATCTCGAACGCGCCGAGAAAAGCATCGAAAGGCTGATAAACATAGTCACCGACCTCGACGAGATTTCGAAACTCGAGTCGGGAGTGCCCAATTTCGAATTCACCCGCTTCGACATAGTCGCCCTCGCCCGCGAGATCGCCGAAACCTTCGAAATAGAGGCCGCGGCGCGCAGTATCACGATACGGTTCAAGTCCAACACGCCCAACAGCCTCTATGTGACGGGCGACCGCAGGTACGTGGGGCAGGTCTTCGTCAACCTAATCTCGAACTCGATACGCTACGGCACCGAGGGCGGATGGACCAAGATCACCTTCATAGATATGTTCGACAAGGTGATGGTCGAGGTTTCCGACAACGGCGAGGGGATCGAGAGGGAGGACATACCGCGCGTGTTCGAGCGTTTCTACCGCACCGACAAGAGCCGTTCGCGCGGACAGGGCGGCACGGGGCTCGGGCTGGCGATCGTGAAACACATTCTGGAGGCGCACGGCGAGACCATCACGCTGCGCAGCGAACTGGGCGTGGGAAGCACTTTCTCGTTTACGTTAAGTAAAATATGAGGCTGGAACGGTATTTTGTAAGCAAAACTTACTATATTTGTTTCTTGTAATCAATTGAATGTATAGATGGTGAATTTTCTGACGGTAACGTGGAACGCCGATCCGGTGCTTTTCAGGATAGGCAATTTCGAGGTCATGTGGTACGGCCTCGCGTGGATGCTCGCCATCCTGATAGGCGCCCTGTTCTTCATCAATTTCGTGAAGCGCGAGGGGATGAATCCCAAACTCGCCGATTCGGTATTCTGGTGGGGAACCCTCGCCACGATTATCGGGGCGAGGTTAGGGCACTGCTTCTTCTACGAACCGGCCTACTATTTCCAGCATCCGCTCGAAATTCTCAACATCCGCCAGGGGGGGATGGCCAGCCACGGGGCTACCATCGGGCTTCTGGTGGGGCTGTACGGTTTCGCCCGCAGGGGCAGGCTGCCCTATATCTGGCCGCTCGACCGCATCACCATACCCGTTACGGTCGGGGGCGCTATAGTCCGCCTGGGCAACCTGATGAACTCCGAGATTTACGGCCGTCCGACCGACCTTCCGTGGGGCTTCGAATTCGTCCGCGACCGCCACTGGCATATGCCGTTAGCCGAGGGAGGATCGGGAGAACTCCCCGTACATCCCACGCAGATATACGAAGCGCTGTGCTATCTGGTGCTTTTCGGGATACTCGCGTGGCTCTACTACCGCAGGAATATGGCGAGCAGGCGTCCCGGACTCCTCTTCGGACTGGCGCTCGTCGGGATATTCCTGTCGAGGTTCATTATCGAATTCGTCAAAAACCCGCAGATCGCCCAGGAAGCCAATATGGCTCTCAACATCGGGCAGATACTCAGCATCCCGTTCATCCTTGTCGGCATAGTCATGATAATATGGCCTTTCACCAAATACAAACTCGATCCCGACGCAAAAAAATGGAGCGGGCTGAGCAGCAGGTACAACATAAATCCAACAAAGAATAAGGCAACCAAGAAAAAAAAATGAACGCATGAGTACCGTCGATAAAGTGATCTTCGACGCGCTGGTCAAACGGCAGAGCGTCGTTCTTCCGGGAGTAGGCTCCCTCGAAGTCAAAAGGAGGAAGGCCAAAAAAGTCTCCGATACCCGTATAATTCCGCCCCAGAACGTCGTGGTGTTCAATCCCGCCGAAATAGCGGAGGGCGAATCGGTGGTTTTCCTGCTGGCCGCCGCCGAAGATATCGACGACAGGGAGGCCAGAACAAAATATAAATCGTGGCTCGAAAGCGCCGGGTCCGACAACGGTCTGGATATTGATGAAGTCGGCGGGATAAAGGACGAAAAGTTCGTGATCGCACCGCCGCTGCATGCCGCGCTTAATCCCACTAACGAAGAAGAATTGATAGTTATGGAAAAAGGAAAAAGAGGCGGCTCTATATGGGCCTGGATATTCGGAGGCCTTTTGCTGGCCCTCGTCGCACTCATACTGCTGAGCTATTTCGGCAACGGTTTCTTCTGCGGGATACAGAAAAAACCCAAGACCGAGGTTGTCGCCCCCGTGGTCGAACCGGTGATCGAGGAGGTGGAGGTTACGTCCGAAGAGGTGATAATCGAAAACCTGCAGCAGTCGGCTCCCCGGCACCGTTTCCATGTGATCGCGGGCTCTTTCTCGATCGAGAAGAACGCCGACAACTACATGAAAAAGATCCAGAGGGAGTTTCCCGAACTGAAGGTCGAAAAGATCGTCAATCCGCGCAACGGCTACTGGATGGTGAGCATTTTCAGCGCCCCGACCGAACGTCAGGCCTACAACAAGATCAACATGTACTGGGATATAGACCTCAACATCTGGGTCTACGAGGAAAAATGATTCTTCAGGGCGCTTTCTTCAGGGTGTGGTAGGAGAGCGAAGGCTTTTTGCAGAAATACCCGTCGGGTATTTCGGAGTAATTCATAACGTATTTATTTACCCCTAAATAATATTACTTATGAAAAAATCCCTGTCTATTCTGTTGCTTGCCGCTGTGGCGCTGGTTTCGTGCGACGAAGTTCCCCCCCCCGATCCCGATCCCGATCCCGTCAAGGTAACGGGCATTACTCTCGACAAAACCGCCGCCGTACTCGCGGCAAGCGAAGTATTACAGCTTAGTGTGACGGAAGTGCTGCCCGACGAAGCCGCAGATAAAAGCGTAACTTGGAGCAGCAGTGCACCCGCTGTGGCTGATGTGGATCAGACCGGCCTGGTAACCGCTGCGGCCGACGGCGCGGCGGAAATCACCGCCACCGCCAACGACGGCAGCGACATTGAGGTCTCCTGCGCCGTAACCGTGAGCGGCGTGTTGATAAACGGTGTCATTTGGGCGGCGTGCAATGTGGACGCTTTCGGCACATTCGCCGCCAGGCCCGAAGATCCCGGAATGTTTTACCAGTGGAACCGCCCTACCGCCTGGCCAGTTACCGGCGCCGTGACCGGCTGGGACAATACCCCACCGGATGAAGTCTGGGATGATGACAACGATCCGTGTCCC
>JAVBVG010000060.1:0-34345 GCA_031554415.1 Rikenellaceae bacterium
ACGACAGGCTTTGTCATGCTCTCCAGCGCGTACCACACCGAATCGACGTTGGTGGCCTTCGAGTCGTTGATATACTCCACGCCGTCGATCTCGCCGACGTGCTGCAGGCGGTGTTCGACCCCCTCGAAAGCGAGGACCGTGCCGGCGATGCTTTCGGCCGGAACCCCCGCCGCCATAGCCGCCATTCCCGCTGCCATGGCGTTGTAGGCGTTGTGGATGCCGTGTATCTTCATCGCCGCGGTGTCGACCTCGAGCTTTTTCGTGCCGACCGAGGCTTTGATAATTCCGTCCGAAAGCCACGCGCCCTGTTTCTGCTTCTCCTTCACCGAGAAAGGCAGGCGGCGCATCCCAAGGTCGTACTGCGGCATCATTTCGACCGTTTTGGGATCGTCGGCGCAGTATATGAAAGCGTCCTCCGGGCGCTGGTTCCGCACGATGCGCATCTTGCTGGCGGCGTAGTGGTCGAAAGAGTAGTTGTAGCGGTCGAGGTGGTCGGGCGTGATGTTCATCAGCACCGCCACGTCGGCGCGGAAATCGCGCATTCCGTCGAGCTGAAAACTGCTCAGCTCCAACACGTACCAGTCGTGTTCGGCCGTCGCCACCTGGTAGGCGAAACTTTCGCCTATATTGCCGCCCAGCCCCACGTTGAAACCGGCCTCCTTCAATATGCGGTAGGCGAGTGTGGTGGTGGTGGTCTTGCCGTTGGAGCCGGTTATGCAGATTGTTTTGGCGTCGGTGTAGCGTCCGGCCAGTTCGATCTCCGAGATTATCGGGACACCTTTTTCGATGAGCGCCTTCACGATCGGCGCCTTGTCTGGGATCCCGGGGCTTTTGACCGCCTCGTCCGCATTCAGAATGAGCTCTTCGGTGTGCCCGCCCTCTTCGAAAGGCACACCCCATTCTTCGAGCCGCGCTTTGTATTTGGGCGCGATGGTGCCCATGTCCGACAGGAATACGTCGAGCCCCTGCTTTTTCGCGAGGATCGCCGAGCCGTAGCCGCTTATGCCCCCTCCAAGTACTACTATTCTTTTATTCTTTTCCATGGTCAAAATTTTTATGAAAGATGAAAAATGAAAGATGAAAAATTAATGAGCGGCATATGCCGCAGGCTTTTTAAAAACGACGCGCAGCGTCACCACAATCTTTCATCTATCATCTTTCATGTTTCATTGTTCGCGTCAGCGTACTTTTAAGGTGGTTAATGTAATCGCCGCCATGAGGATCGAAACGATGACGAACCGGATGACGATCTTCGATTCGTGGTAGCCTTTCTTTTGGTAATGGTGGTGGATCGGCGACATCAGGAAGACGCGCCGCCCCTCGCCGTATCTCTTCTTCGTTATCTTGAACCACACCCGCTGGATTATCACCGAGCAGGTTTCTATCAGGTAAACGCCGCACATGATGGGCAGCAGCAGTTCCTTGCGGATCAACAGTGCGAACACGGCGATGATGCCGCCGATGGCCAGGCTGCCGGTGTCGCCCATGAACACCTGTGCCGGATAGCCGTTGTACCACATGAAGCCGACGAGCGCGCCCGCCATCGCCGCCGCGAATACCAGCAGTTCTCCCGCGCCGGGAATGTACATCGTGTTGAGGTAGTCGGCGTAGATGATGTTGCCCGACAGGTACGCGAACGCCCCAAGCACCACGACAACAGGGATCGCGACGCCCGTGTTGAGGCCGTCGAGCCCGTCGGTGAGGTTGGCCGCGTTCGACACCGCCGTGATGATGAATATCGCCGCCAGCATATACAGGATCCACGTCGCGGGGCCGTTATCGCCCTTCTCGCCGGTGAACCAGCCGTAGTCGAGCTCCCTGTTCTTGAGGAACGGGATGGTGGTCTTGGTGGTCTTTTGCGGTTCGCCCGACTGCAGCGTCTGCTCTCCCGAAAAGAGCACCACCTCGTCGGCCTGCGGATTCTGGATCTCTTTCACCACGATCTGCGGGCTGAGCCACATGACCGTGCCGACGATAATCCCGAGGCCGACCTGCCCCACGATCTTGAATTTGCCGTCCAATCCTTTTTTGTTATGACGGAAGACCTTGATGTAGTCGTCGGCGAAGCCTATGATGCCGAGCCAGACGGTCGAGATGAGCATCAGCTGGGTGTAGACATTTCCCAGGTCGCCGAAAAGCAGGATCGGGACTATTATCGCCGCCAGGATCACGAGGCCTCCCATGGTGGGGGTGCCTTTTTTCTGCGCCTGCCCTTCGAGTCCCAGTTCGCGGACGTCTTCGCCTATCTGTTTGCGTTTAAGTAATTTGATGATCGAGGAGCCGAACACCATCGCTATCAGCAGGGCGACGATTATGGCGGCCGCGGCGCGGAACGAAAGGTATTGGAACACCCCCGTTCCCGGAATGTCGAACTGCCGCTGCAGGTATTCTCCGAGTGAATAAAACATATCCTTCGTTATATTAAGTCTATGATATCAAATGCTTTGCGTATCTCTTCGCGGTCGTCGAAATGGCGTTTTTCCGTACCGACGATCTGGTAATCTTCGTGCCCCTTGCCGGCGATCAGGATTATGTCGCCCGGACGCGCCATCGCGGCTGCGGCGTCTATCGCCTCTCGCCGGTCGATGATGGTTATGGCTTTCTGCCCCGGCTCCAGTCCGGCTTTCATCTGCGCCAGGATCGCCGCCGGATCTTCGGTACGCGGATTGTCCGAGGTCAGTATGGCGAAATCGCTGCTGGCGGCGGCGATTCGCGCCATTATCGGACGTTTCGCGGCGTCGCGGTCGCCCCCGCAACCCACGACGGTGTAGAGTTTCTGACCCGCCGGGCGCAGTTCGGCGATGGTGTCCAGCACGTTCTGAAGCGCGTCGGGCGTGTGGGCGTAGTCGACGATGGCGGTGATGCCGCTCTTCGAACGCACCGTTTCGAAACGTCCGCTGACCGGCGCGAGGGTGCTCATGACCCTCAGGACCTCCTCTTTGGCGACGCCCAGCATCCGGGCGCAGGCATAGACCGTCAGCAGGTTATAGGCGTTGAACCTCCCGATGAAATTCACCCACACCTCCACCCCGTCGATCGCCAGCAGCATCCCGTCGAAGTGCTTTTCGACGATCTTGCAGCGGAAGTCGGCCATCGAGCGCAGCGAGATGCTCTTTACCGCCGCTTTGGTGTTCTGCACCATAACGCGGCCGTTGCGGTCGTCTATGTTGGTAACGGCGAAAGCGGTGCGCGGGAGTCCGTCGAAGAACGCCTTCTTGGCCGCTATGTAGTTGGCGAAAGTGCCGTGGTAGTCGAGGTGGTCGTGGGTTATGTTCGAGAAGGCCGCCCCGGCGAACTCCAGCCCGGCGATGCGCTGCTGGACCACCGAGTGCGAACTGACCTCCATGAAACAGTATTCGCAACCTTTTTCGACCATCGTCGCCAGCATAGCGTTGATCCTCAGCGGATCCGGCGTTGTGTGGGTAGAGGGCAGCACGACGTTGCCGATGCGGTAATCGACCGTCGAGAGCAGTCCCGATTTGTGTCCCAGCGCGCGGAACATGTCATAGAGCAGGGTCGCCGTGGTGGTTTTCCCGTTGGTCCCGGTCACCCCGACGAGCTTCAGTTTGCGGCTCGGGTGGCCGTAGAAAGCCGACGCCGCCTCACCCATCGCCCTGTGCGAATCTTCGACGAGGATGTAAGCCACACCCTCTGCGGTTTCGCCTGGCATCTGTTCGCACACGACCGCCGAGGCTCCGTTCTCGACCGCCGAGGGGATGTATTCATGTCCGTCGCCGGCGGTCCCTTTCAGCGCGAAGAAGAGCGACCCTTCCGCCGCCGCCCTCGAATCGAGCGTCAGCGCGGCGATCTCCGCGTCCGCAGGGCCGATGGTTTCCCGAACCCCGATCTCTTTGAGTATGTCGTTTAATTTCATGCTATCTCAATGTTATAGTTACGGTAGCTCCGGGACGGACGGTTTCGCCCGCCGCGGGCGACTGCGCGACCACCTTACCTTTTCCCGCGAAATCGGCCTTCAGTCCGCGGCTCTCGATGGCATAGAGCGCGTCTTTGAGTCCCATCCCGACCACCGCCGGAACGGTTCCCGCGACCGCCGTAACGGCGGTAACAGCGACTGTCGTCGAGTCGGCCCTGGCGCTCACCCACTCGTCGCCCCGCCGCGCGTCGTCGGCAAGTTTGATATCGAGTTCCCTGGACACTTTTCTCACGGGCTTCGCGAGTCCACCCTTTACGCCGGGCGGCTGCACGACTTTCGGATTGGCGCGGTCGACGGGCTCCTGCCATTCGTGGTGCGTGACATAGACCCTGTCGGCGACCGCCTTGAAGACCGGGCCGGCGAGCGTCGAGCCGTAGATGTTGTAGGCTCCCGAACCGTATCGCGTGCAGATAGCCACGATGATGCTGTACCGTGGGTTGTCGGCGGGGAAATACCCCACCATGGTCGCCAGGTAGAGCTGTCCGGCATAGCCGCCGATATATTTTCCGCCGGTCAGCTGCTGCGCCGTGCCTGTCTTCGCCGCCACCGAATAGTAGGGGTTCTTGAGCACCGTCGCCGTCCCTTCGTCGACCACCCCTTCGAGGCATATCTGCACGTTCTTTATCGTCCGCTGGGGTGCGATGCCGGGGTTGATCACTTCGGTCTGGTATGTCCGGACGGAGGTGCCGTACTCCGAAAGCTCCCTGACGAGCATGGGCTTCACCATCCGTCCGTTGTTGGCCACGGCGTTGTAGAGCGTGAGCGTGTGCAGCGGGCTGATCTCGAAGCCGTACCCGTGCGACATATATGCGATGGAGTTGGCGTGCCAGCGTCCGGCTTTGACCTGTTCCGGGGTGGGTCTGTGGAAGAGCGGAACGGCCTCGCCCGCCATCCCGGTGCCGAGCGGGCGGTCGAAACCAAGGTTGACGATGTAGTCCACGTAATCCTTTTCGCGCCCCTTCTCCTTGAAGCGTTTCTCGGCGGCCCGGGCGAAACCGACGTTCGACGAGGTCTCGAAGACGCGCTTCAGCGTGAGCATCCGGCTTTCGGGCTCGTGGTCGTCCTTTATGCTCCTTCCCCCGGGCAGTTCCATCCGGCCGTTCCCCACGTCGACCTTGTCGTCGAGGTTCATCCCGTCGTCCAGAAGGGCCAGCAGCGAGGCCAGTTTGAATGTCGATCCCGGCTCGGAAACCCCTCCCAGCGCGTAGTTGAAGTCCTCGACGCAGTTTCCGCTGCGGTTGGTGAGGTTTGCCATGGCCTTTATCTCTCCGGTCGCCACCTCCATCAGCACCACCGTCCCCCACTGCGCGTTGTACCTCACCAGCTGCGATTCGAGCATCGACGAGGCCACGTCCTGGAAGTCCATGTTGAGGGTGGTCGTAACGTCGCGTCCGTTGACCGGCTCGACGTTGAGCTCGCTGCTTGCGACGGGGATATAGAAGTTGTTGGTGATCCTCTGCTGCATCTGCCATCCGCTCTGCCCCCTGAGCTGGTCGTTGAACGAGAACTCGATGCCGCTCTGCCCCTTTTCGGTCAGCACGTATGTGATCTGGCGTTTGGTCGAGTCGCGGTGGGGCTTTATGACCGAGTCGCGCACTTCGATGGTTTTCCCGATCGTTCTCTCGGCGAGTTTTCCGTAAGGGCGCACCCTTTCCGTAACCACCTCGGTCGACCATCCGCCCCGGTTCTTCGGCAGGTTCAGCAGCGGTAAGGTGCGCAGTTCCTGCAGTTCGTTGTAGGTTACGAGGCGCGGGGTTATGCGGCGGTATCGCGTTTTGTCGCGGTTGTTCCAGCCGTTTTGCAGGAACGCCTTGTACTGCGCCTTGCTGCGGTCGCCGAATTTCCGGGCCAGCCCTTCGGCAAGTCCGTCGACGCCGGCCTCGAAGAGGTCGGAGCTGAGCCCTTCGGCGCGGAAGTCGATTCCCACGTAGTATTTCTGGACCGAAGTGGCCAGCAGTTGTCCGTCGTCGGCCATGATCTCGCCGCGCGTCGCGTCGACGCGGGCCAGCGTGAAATTGGTCTTTTCGGCCTTCTCTTTGAGTTTTTTCGATTCGGGTCCGTACTGGAGCCAGATGATCCGCCCGAAGATGCCGATGCCCAACGCGAAAAAGAGCACGTAAAGCAGCTTTACGCGAACCATGATCTCTTTTTTTATGTTTGGCTGCCCCTTCTTCATTTCTTACTTTGAATCTATGGTCTTTACCGGTTCCGGAAACTCCTTCAGCGGTATCCCTTTCTGTTCGAGCCTCCGGACCACGGCGCTGCGCTGGGTGTTCTGGGCCCGTTCGGCCGAGTATCCGACGGCCTTGATGCTCAGTTCGCGTATCTCGTCCTCCAGCCTCTGCTGGCTGCGGTGGAGGCGCTGCAGGTGGAAAATATTGGCGATGTAGAGCATCATCAGCACCGCGAATCCCAGCATATAGGGCATCATCTTCCGCACCCATTCGGCCGAGAGGATGTTGCCCGTGAAGACCGACTGGAAGGCCCGTCGTCCTTCGGCCGCGCGGCGGGCGTTCTTTTCGGCCTTCTCCTGTTTTTTCTTCGCCTTTTCCTCGCGCCGCCTCTGCCTCTCGTCGAGCTCCTGTTCCTCTTTTTCCTTTTCGGGATCGGGTTCCTCCTCTTCGGCTTCTTTCTCTTTTTTCACCTCTTCCTCCTTCGCCATCCGCTCGATCTCAAGGCGTATCATGGCGGAAAGCTCGCGCTTTCGCTCTGCATCCTCCTGCGCTTCGCGGATCGAAGGGTCTATTTCGGGATCGTATTCTACTCTTTCCATTCTCAGTTATGAGTTATGAATCATGAGTCGAAGGTGCGCTGCGCGCGGTTTTTCTTCCCCTCCTGTGGAGGGGTGGCGCGAAGCGACGGGGTGGTTAAAACCGGCGGCATCTGCCGCACCGCAATCTTTCATCTTTCATTTTTCATCTTTCATTTTCTCCGCACAGCGGAGTTTCGCACTGCGGCTTCTTGGATTACGGGCCAGTTCTTCCTCGCCGGGGACGACGGCCTTGCGGGTTATTATTTCGAACGGCGTTTCGACGCGTCCGAAGAAATCCTTTTCGGCCTGCCCCTCGAAATTACCCGTCTTCATGAAATTCTTCACCAGCCGGTCCTCGAGCGAATGGTACGAAATGACCACCAGCCGCCCGCCCGGTTTCAGCGCTTTGAGGCTCTGCTCCAGGGCCATTTTGAGCGCCTCCATCTCGCGGTTGACCTCGATGCGCAGCGCCTGGAACAGCTTCGACAGGTACTTGCTCCCGTCATTCCTGGGGATCAGCGGACGCAGCGCTTCGATCAGCTCGAAAGTGGTCTGGATGGGCGCTCCCTTGCGCGCCTCGGCGATGCGTCCGGCGGCCTTGTGGGGCGAATCCAGCTCGCCGTAGTCGCGGAAAACTTCGATCAGCCGCGCCGGTTCGTAGGTGTTGACCACCTGCGCTGCGGTCAGGCGGCCGTTTTGGTTCATCCTCATATCTAACGGCGCGTCGGCGCGGAACGAAAAACCGCGTTCGGGCGCGTCGAAATGCCTCGACGAAACCCCCAGGTCGGCCAGTATCCCGTCGACCTGTTCCACGCCCCGTTCGCGCAGGAGTCCGCGCATAAACCGGAAGTTGCCCTCGACGAACCGGAAACGCGGATCGTCCGGAATATTTGCCTTGGCCTCGGCGTCCTGGTCGAAACCGTAGAGACGCCCCTGCGCCGACAACTTTCCGAGTATCGCACGCGAATGCCCGCCGCCCCCGAAAGTGAGGTCGGCGTACGTGCCATCCGGTTTTATGTCAAGCAGTTCCAGCGACTCGGAGAGCAGCACCGGGGTGTGGTAAAACTCCATTACTTCACAAAAGTATATTTGGGTGTAAAGATAGCTGATCGAGTGCCTTTTTCAAAGCCGAAAAATCGTATATTTGCGAAAGTTTTCAACAATTTAGGAGTCAAAAGTCATGAGTTATGAGTCATGAGTCGAAGGTGTCGCTGCGCGACGTTTTTTCTTCCCCTCCTGTGGAGGGGTGGCGCGAAGCGGCGGGGTGGTTAAAACCGGCGGCAGATACCGCACTTTAAATTCATAATTCATAATCCATAATTCATAATTCTTCTCGCATGACAAAAATATCTGTGGCAGGTGTGCTCGAGGCGAAAGCGCCCAGACTCAGCAGGTGGGTTCCGCGTCCGCTGGTGCGCTGGCTCAGCCGGACGATCCACGAAGACGAGATCAACTACATACTCGAAACCTACGACAACGGCGATCCGTTCGAGTTCCTGCGCGGATTTTTCAGCTACGCCGGGGTAACCTACGAAGCCATAGGGCTCGACAGACTCGATAAAAACGGCCGCTACATCTTCGCGTCGAACCACCCGTTCGGGGGGATGGACGGGATGATGCTGGCCGAGAGGATAGGGATGCATTTCGGCGACGTGCGGGTGATAGTCAACGATATACTGATGTTCCTCGATCCGCTGAAGGGGATTTTCGTCCCGGTCAACAAGCACGGCCGCCAAAGGGGCGACTACGCCAACGCTTTCAGCGAGGCTTTCGAGGGGGATGTTCCGGTGCTGACCTTTCCGGCGGGCTTGTGCTCGCGCTGCATCGGCGGCGAGGTGCAGGACGTGGAGTGGCGTCCCAACTTCATCAAGCGCGCCAACCAGACCGGCCGCCTGATAGTTCCGGTCTATGTCGAGGGGCGGCTGTCGAAACGTTTTTACAGGATATCCAGCTGGCGCAAAAACCTGGGGATCAAAGGGAATATCGAGATGCTGTATCTTCCGGACGAGATGTTCCGCCAGCGCGGTCAGCACTTCCGGCTGATCTTCGGCGAGTCGGTCGACCCCGAAACCCTGAAACGGACGGACGGGAATTACCATATGCAGGCCCGGGAAGTGCGCCGGATGTCCTACGCCCTCGCCGAGCGCGTGCCCGACAACCTTGAGATTCAGGATGAATCTCAGGAATGAAAGATTGGGGTGCGGCTTTTAGCCACGTTTATATATGAAAATATGGAACTTCATTGTCAATGCGAATTAAGGGTTGGGTTAAAACCCTGCAAGTTATTATCTTCCTTTATCCGTCAGCTAAAGCAGACGGCAATGTAAAATTGAATTTTCTTTTTTATGGCGGATAAATCCGCCGTATCACATCGGTTTTAACCGATGTTAATGATAAAATTTATATCATATTGCCGTTGGCTTTAGCCAACGGATTCAGCATACAGCAACCACCTCGGGCTTTAGCCCAACTCTTAATTCGCATTGTCAGTGATTCTAAACGGATATGATATGAAACAAATAATTTTAACTATCGTATTAACGCTGATTTCTTTGACTACTTTTAGTCAGAGGAATAGAGTACCGAAGAATATAGATGAAGCAATGAATATTCTTCAAACTGATTGCCCCGACAGTTTAAAATCGATTATTAGAACTACAGGCAACGATAGTTTAATCATGTTGTCCTATCCATGGGGTGGAGAATACAGAACGATTTCTAATTGGACAACAGGGCTGCATTCTCCAGAAAAAACAAAACTTGAAAAATATTATGCTAAACTTGGAATAGAATATCCGGTTCATGTTCAAAAAATAGTTCTGATTTCGTTTAAGGATTATTTAAACAACGGACAAGTTGCACATGATGAAATCATTAAACCTTTCCAAACCGTAGAGAAAAAATGGCGACAGGAAGATGCTGTTCGTTTTACGACAGATACTTTGCGCGGTGTATATATTCCAATGAACCTTGATGATTCTTTTAAGCAGATTGATTCATTTTGGGATGACTCAACAAAGATAGAAGTAAAAGAATGGACGGAAGGGGAATTTATAGGGAAAGCGCACTTCGGATTTGGGCTGTGGATGAGAAATAACTGGCAATTATGGCGCGGTTCGCGTCTTTCAAAATATTTTAATGCTAATGGAGTTTATCATCCGGACGATATGTCGGGAATTATACTCCGTGGCTATTATCGCTATTTAAAGGGGGAAGGGATTGAGCTCGATGAACTGATGAAGTATGGTCAAGGTAATTGAGAAAACGAGACAATATGTATGAAAAATTATAGCATACATTCTGCTTTGCCGCCAGATGCTCTTTCTTTCATCTCATAAGTTTGCTCGTATCGCGTCGATAAGGCGCGATACGAGCAAACTCATGAATTTCGCGCCGTCGCACTCCGAGAGCGAGGTTATCCCTGCCGCGTCGGCATAGAAAAGCTCGTCGAAATCCCTCAGTTCGGAACGGGGCACGGCCTCTTCCAGAAAATCCATCCGCGTTTTTGCCGCCGCCGCGATAATGAGGCGGCGCTCGACGCTGTCCACGGCTCCCGCGGTGAGCGGCGCTGTGAAGAGCGTTTTCCTCCTGATCCCGAAAAGCGGCGCGTCGCCGCATGAAATCAGATCGTTACCCTCGCGCCTGACGGAGCGGGTCGCGCCGTGTTCCAGCGCCAGCATATCGTGCATCCGCGCCGCCGAGAGCTGGAAACCGGTCGGGAAACCGCCGTAAGGGATGCCGTATTCGTAACTCACGGCCGCGGGGCGCAGGCTCGAAACAGTGTAGCCCTTTTCGATCAGCAGCCTTTCGCACATTATCAGAAGATCGTGGCCCTCCTGCCGCGGAAAGAGGCACAACAGCGCCGTCGAGCTTCCGTGCGCCGGGTATCGGTTCGCCCTCAGAACCTCCGCGATCTGCGCGGCGACGGCTTTTTCGTCGAGATCGGGCTGCGTGCCGTAGATATAGCGGAAAGTCCGGGCCGCGATATCGAGGTGCTCCGGCAGATGCAGCATCCGTCCGGCGAGCGCATGCACCCGCTGGTAGACGTAATGCACCGCCAGGAGTTCCGGCAGCGGCACTTCCAGCTCCTGCGGCTGGATCACCCGCCCGTTCCAGGATATGTATTCGCCTGTCATTATTTTGTGACAAATTCTAAGAGTTTGTCTAAATTTTGTTCACGCAAAATATTATTAGTCAGTTTTTTGATGATTTTTTCGCCCGCCGAAGAAGGCGTGGCGGCTCCCACGGCGAGTGAGGCGGGTGGAAAAAGCACGAAAAATGGACATAATAGATGTGATGAATAAATTTTAGACAAACTCTAAACCGCCGCCGGCGTTCCGGCTATCTTTCGAGGAAAATCTTGAGCAGCAGTTCGCGCAGCAGTTCGCCGTCGTCCATTCCGCCGCTGTTCATCCCCTTGCTTTTTGCGTCGTACTCGCGCAGCAGTCCCAGCACCTTGAAGGTTACCTTGTTGGGCCACAGCGCGGCGGCCTGTTTCAGTTCGTTCACGAACCACGGGCCGGGCAGGCGCAGTATTCGCATCAGGTCCATGTCCGACGGCATCGCCGTGCCTTTGTTTTTTGCCTGCCAGCGGCAGTAGTTGATGACGAAAATCTCCTTGAACTGCCCGAAAAGCGCCAGAACCGTAACGAGCAGGGGGTGTTCCTTTGGGTTGCGTGCGAAGTGGTCGGCGATCATCATTGCGCGCGCCTCGTCGCGGAAAATGACGGCGCGGCACAGCTCGTAGTTGTTGAAATCCTTGCTGAAGCCGGTGTTGTTCTCGACGTCCTCCGGAGTAAGTTTCGTCGTCCCTTCGGGCAGCGAAAGCATCAGTTTGGTGAGTTCGTTCGATATCTTCGCGATATCCATTCCTAAGTGTTCGGTCAGCATTTCGACCGCCTTTGGTTCGGCTTTCAGTCCGCGCCGGGCGACGAAAGCGCCCAGCCATTCTTTTATTTCGTAGTCGCGCGGGCGCACAGATTCGAAAACCACTCCTTTGGCCGACGAATGCTTGTAGAGCTGCGAGCGCTTATCGAGGTTCTTCTCCTTGTGGCACAGCACTAGGATGGTCGACGGCGAGGGGTTGACGGTGTAGAGCGAAAGGTCCTCTATCTTCCTGAGCTGCTGGGCCTCGCGGACTATGACCACCTGGTATGAGCCCATCATGGGCATCTGGCGCGCGAGGTTTATTATGGCCCCCGCGTCGCTGTCCTTGCCGTAGACGACGGTTCGGTTGAACGCTTTTTCGGCCTCGTTCAGCACGTCTTCCGAGAGGCGTTCGGCGAGTTCGTCGATGAAATAGCCTTCCTCGCCCATGAGCAGGTAGACGGGCGCGAATTTCCTCGCGGCGATATCCGCGCGTATCGCCTCGAAATCGGCTACACTATCCTTAAATTTTATTGAGCTTTTAGCCATAATTGGAGTTTGTCCGATTATGAATTATGAATTAAGGAGCTCAACTGCGTTTAATAATTCATAATTCACGCGAATTAAGAGTTGAAATCCACAAAACAGCACACGTCATTGCGAGGAGCCGCAGGCGACGCGGCAATCCAGAAAAACATACTGGATTGCTTCAGGCTGACGCCTTCGCAATGACGGGAGGGCTCTATCCTTAATTCGCATAATTCATAACTGTTATATGATTTCCCTGATGATCTTGAGTACATTCTCGGTTTCGGGCGTGATCCTGTATCGGTCGTCGAGGCGGCGGCCGGCCAGCCAGACGATGTCGCCCTCTTCATCGCCGTTGACCAGGACGAACTGCCGCTGTTTTTCGGGTACGGAAACCTTGGTGTCGACAAGGTAGTCGCTCACTTTTTTGCTGCCGGTCATTCCGAAGGGGATGAAGCGGTCGCCATCTCTCCAGCGGCGCAGGTGGAGCGGCCACACGAGGCGGTCCGCGTCTATCAAAGCGACGTTTTCCGGCAGGTCGAGGGTTTCGACGCGGTCGATGTCGAGGTGCTCGATGAAGTAGGCCGAATTGCCCGCGAAAACCCTCTGGGCGTGTTCGCCGAATGTCACCTCACACGGATCTTCGGCGCTTATCGGTTCGATGATGATGCGCCCGCGGTCGGTGTAGGCCACCCAGTCGCGCGAGTAGAAACGCTTGCCCGACCACCCTTTTTCGAGCACGCCGGCGATCTGGTCGATGACGTCGCCTTTGAAACCGTAGCCCGAGCTGAGCAGTTCGTAGATTACGAAACCGGCGGGGAACGCCGGGTCTATCCGTTCGGTGTCGATAACGGTCGTCGTGCCGTTTTTCTGCTCGACATCGCGGCGGATGTTTTCGATGGCGGCGTCGATAAAGTGCTGTGTCTGGGTAAGGCGGTCGACATTGCGGCGCATCATCTCGGTGAAGCGCGGGTTGATCTCCCTGAGGCGCGGCACCAGCCCGAGCCGTATCTTGTTGCGCAGATATTTCGTGGAGCGGTTCGAGGAGTCCTCGCGGTAGCTGATCTTGTTCGCTATGGCATAATCGGCTATTTCTTTCCGTGTGGTGAAGAGCAGCGGACGCACCACCCGGCCGTTGGTGACGCTGATGCCTGTCAAACCCCTAAGGCCCGTCCCGCGGAACAGGTTGATGAAGAACGTTTCGACCGAGTCGTCGGCCTGGTGCGCGATGGCTATGGCGGTGTAGCCGTGCTCGGCACAGAGTTCGCCGAACCAGCCGTAGCGCAGCCTTCGGGCGGCCATCTGCACCGATTCGCCGGTGCGCTCCATTTCGCCCTTCGTGTCGAAATGCTTGCTGTAGCAGGGCAATCCGTACCGCGCGGCCTCTTTCTCGACCAGCACTGTGTCTTCGTCGCCCTCTTCGCCCCTCAGCTGGAAGTTGCAGTGGGCGACGCCGGCGGGCCATCCGCTCTGCGCGAAGAGCGAGAGCATGACCATCGAGTCGACCCCGCCGCTGACCGCCAGCAGCACCCGGTCGCCGTCGTGCAGCAGTTCGTTCTCCCTGATATACTGTTTAAACTTGTCTAAAAGCATTTTTCTGCCTTTTAAATGTCATTCCGAGTGAGATGCGAAGCATCTACGAGGAATCTACAATATATGGAATTTCTTTTAACTACTTTTTTGCCAGAAAAAAGTAGCAAAAACCGGCCGAGGTTCCAAAAAGCTACTTCGTTTTGTCTAAAATGGTACAATCTTGAGTTGCACACATGATTGAATTCCATTTTAGCCTGCTCCTCCGTTTAACGCTTTTTGAAAGCTCGGATTTTTTCGCGGCTTTTAGCCGCGTATAGATTAAGCGGACTTATATTATGTTGACTTCGGTTTCCAGTTCGACGCCGAACTTTTCGCTCACGGCATCCTGCACGCGGCGGGCGAAAGCGACGATCTCCGCTCCGGTAGCGCCGCCCAGGTTTATGACGATCAGCGCCTGCCGCGGGTGTATCCCCACGCGTCCTTCGCTGCGCCCTTTCCATCCCGCCTGTTCGATGAGCCACCCGGCGGCGAGTTTGGTTTTTCCGGCCATGCCGGCAGGGTAGAGCGGCATCGAGGGGTATTCGGCGGCGATTAGGTGCGCCGCGTCGTCGTCAACGACGGGGTTTTTGAAGAAACTCCCTGCGTTGCCCGTTACGCGCGGATCGGGCAGTTTGCTGTTGCGTATGCCCGTCACGGCCCGGCGGATGTTTTCGAGCGTCGGCCCTCCGAGCGCGGCGACCTCCTCTTCCAGCGCATTGTAGCAAAGGTTGGGCCGCGGTTCCCGCCACAGGCTGAAATTGACGGCGGTTATGATGACGCGCCCTTTCAGGCTCCGCTTGAAGACGCTGTCGCGGTAGCCGAAGGCGCAGTGCTCCCCTGCGAGGGTTACCGTCGCGCGGCTTTCGACGTCGAAACACTCCACCGACGCGATTATCTCTTTGGCCTCGGCGCCGTAAGCCCCGATGTTCTGGATGGGGCACGCCCCGACCGTTCCGGGAATCCCCGAAAGGTTCTCGGCGCCCCACAGTCCGCGCGCGATGCACCACCCGACGAAATCGTCCCAGTCGACGCCGGCTTCGGCCCTGACCGAAATTTTTTCTTCGGTTTCGCCCGTCGTTTCGATACCCTGCGAAACCGGCCGGAGCAGCGTTCCGGGGTCGTCGCGCGTGAAAAGGATGTTGTTCCCTCCGGCCAGTATCATCCACTCGCCGCCGGAGCCGCCCGCGAAGAATTCCGCGAGATCTTCCGCCGTTTTCCACTCTGCCAGACGCGCCGCGCGGGCCTCCACGCCGAAACTGTTGAGGCCTGCGAGCTCTTTGTTTTCCGTTACCTTCATAATCGATACAAATGTAACCAAAACAGAGAGGCGGGAAAAACTTTCCCGCCTTTTTAGTGCCTGATCATTTCACGCCGTTTTTTCACGGGGTGCGGTTTCTTCGGCGACGGCATCCCTATATCAGGCGACTCCATGATCTCGTCGAATTTGCGCCTCATATGTTTCTCCTTCAGAGCGGCGTCCGTTTCATCCAGCAGCCACACCGCCAGATCGGCATGGAGTTCTTCGGATATGTCGGCATGCGTATCGAACATGGCGTCCATTATCTTCCCGATAAGCCACTCCTTATGCCTGGTATCTTCGCCCGATGCCATTGTAAAATCCGTTTGACAAGTCGGGCACAAATACCCTGCCATCGTATGCTTTAGTTGACAATAATCTGATTGCCAGATTGTTTTATTTGTAAAACGAGGAGGCGAATTTCGTTGTGTTTCCGGCGCCGTCGCGGACGGTCATCTCGAAAGAGTGCGTCCGGCCCTTTTCGAGGCGATCGGCGTCGAACGTGTGCTGGAACCGCGTGCTCGACGAATTGTGTTCGAATATTATCCACCGGCCGTCGATGCTCCCCGTGAACCAGGCTATGCCGGAGAAATTGTCGGTCGCGGTTATTGTCACGGTTCGGGTTTTCGAAAGATCTTCGCCCTTCTTGAACGACGCTTCGATCACGGGCGGGATGGTGTCGGCCACGGCGCAGAAAGTGCCGAAGTCGCGGACGCCGCATTTCACCGCCCCCTCGCCGTAGGTTCCGCCCAGATAGCTGAGGCAGCCCTCGTCCGAAACCTTTGCGATGCACGCGCGCGGCTGCATGGCGGCCGGAACAGGGGCTTCGACGGCTATCTGCATCGCCCGGTGGAGCGGCATCTGCCCGTCGCCCGTCCGGTGGATGGGCGAAAGCGGACGGATGCTGTCGGGGCGCGGTTCGAGGGCGGTTTCGACCACCGCCTGGGTGTAGAACATCGGCTCGTAGAGGGCGCCTTTCGGTATTATGACCGTCATCCCGTTCTCCGAATTGATGAAGTCGCGGCGGTCGGAGGCGATACGCCCGGCGGGACGTTCCGGAACGGCGTAATCGCTGTTGCGTTCGACCGCGAAGGCCAGCGACACGGCGTTCAGCGCGTCGTCGTAAATTGTGATCTTCACGTCGCGCCTGTCGCAGCCGCGCAGCGAAACGATGCCCCGGTCGACCGCTTTTTTATACATCGGCAGGGTGTTGCCGTTGCGCAGCGCCAGCATCACCGCTTCGTTCTTCGACTTGCACTGCACGTCGTACCAGACCGAGGCGCAGCAGTAGCGGTTGTCGGCGAACAGCAGCTCGTCCTTGACAAAGTCCAGGACCTCCTGTCCGTCGATCTCCATGCGCGCGCGGAAGATGCCGAAGGTGTTGTCGACGCCAGTCATGCGGTCGGTGGCCTCGACGACGAAGTAGCTCGCCGGACCCGCCTTCAGGGGCGAAGTGCGCACGAGCGAGTAGTTTCCGTCCTCGTTTTTCTTCACGTCGCAGGCCCTCGCTTTCGACTGCACCGGGACCCCGGCGATTGTGTCGACGTCGATGTGGTATAGTTTAATGATGCGCGGATTGACATCGTCCGCTACCGGCATCCAGCCGTGCGAGCGTACGTTCAGCGTGCGTGAATCGCTCAGGCGGCGCACTTCGTAGTGGAGGTGCGGCCCCTGCGACGCGCCCGAATTTCCGGAAAGCCCTATGAAGTCGCCTTTTTTGACAGGGAACCGGTCTGCGGCCGGGAAAGCGTCTATGTCGCTTCGCTGCTGCGAGTAGCGTTCCCCGCGCAGCCACTCCTCGACATCCTCGGTGAAGTTGTTCATGTGGGCGTAGACGGTCGCGGTGCCGTTTGGGTGATTGATGTAGAGCGCGCGTCCGTAACCCCCCGGGGACACGGTAACGCGCGCGATGTAACCGTCGGCCGCCGCGTAGAGCGGATGCCCGACGGTGCCCTGCGTTTTGATGTCGACGCCGGTGTGGAAACGGTTTGTGCGCATCTCTCCGTAGTTTGCCGAGAGGCTGACCTGAAAATCTATCGGGCTGCGGTAATAGTCGGCCGGCTGCGCCGAAACAACGGTTAATGATAAATGGTTAATGGTTAATATAATAGATGCAAAGCAGATTCGCGCGAGTTTTCGTAAAATACTATTACCCTCTATATTATTTACAATTTCTCCAATCATTTATCATTAACCATTAATCATTTCTTCAGCGTTTTTTCGACCGCCTCGCTGACCTTTTCATAGTCGTAGCCGAGCGAAAGCCCGTAGCGCATCAGTTTGGTGCGGATTTCGTAGGGCGTGGTGGTCTTTACGACCTGTTTTTTGCGGCGCAGGTATTTTTCGAGGCGGTCGTCCATCACCTCCTGGTCGAGGCCGCCCAGGGCGCGGCCGATGGTGTCGCGCGCGATCCCCTTGGTCGAGAGCGCGGCGCGTATCTTGTATGCCCCCCAGCCGCTGAAGCGCATTTTTTCGCGAACGTAGGCCGCCGCGTAGCGTTCGTCGTCGATGAATGTCTGGGCCGTGAGCTGCGCCAGGCTTTTGTCCTGGTCGGCGTTGGCTCTGCCCCAGCGGTACATGAGCCGCCGCGCGTCGCCGCTGCTTTTTTCGGCCTTCGCGCAGAGCTTCATCATCGACGCGAGGGCCTGTTCGGGCGTTTTATCCTTTTTTATCTTCGGTGCGTTCATAACTTACATCTTATCATTCGCGGTTTCGAATTTATGTCGTTCCGGACTTTTATATCGCGGAAACCCTCCCCGGCAAGTATGTCGGCCACCCTGAAAGCCGTCTCTTCGTGCCCTTCGAACCACAGCGAACCTCCCGGCCTCAGCGAACGGAGCGCAAATTTAGCGATCGCGCGGTAAAAAAGCAAAGGGTCGCCGTCGGGCGCGAAAAGTGCGATCTGCGGTTCATATTGCGTTACGTTCGCGGCCATCAGCGCGCCCTGTGAGGACGGAATATAGGGCGGGTTGGAAACGATGACGTCAAACAGCCCCAGGTCGAGTCCGCCGTCGAGTATGTCTGCCTCTTTCAGGATAACGCCCGCTCCGGTGTTTTCATTGTTCCGCCGGGCGAATTTCAGCGCGTCGGGCGACACGTCGATGCCGGTCACCCGGGCCCCGGCGATGTTTTTCGCAAGCGCGACGGCTATGGCCCCGCTGCCCGTGCCGATGTCGAGGATGTCGCGGCCGGAGGGTTCGCTTTCGACGACCCACCGCACGAGTTCCTCGGTTTCCGGACGGGGTATCAGCACCCCTTCGCCCACCTCGAGTTCCACCCCGTAGAAATCGGCCCGCCCGAGAATGTACTGCACCGGGCGCGAGGCGGCGATGTCGGCCAGAAGCTGCCCGAAACCGGCCCCTTCGTCGACGTTGGCGAGCGGCTCCAGCGCGGCGTCGGCGCGCGAGAAGCCGTAGCGCTTCTCGGCCACGAGCCTCGCTATCGCCGCGGCCTCCTGCTCCCCGTAAACAGGTTCGGCCGCCGCGCGCAGATTCTCTATAAGTTCCCTTCTCGTCATATGTAAATATACGGCGGAAAAGTGATTTTTATTGCTTATTTATGCCTGGACGCCAGCTCTTTTTCGATGTCGGCGATCGAGCACTCCATCTGTTCCAGAAGCACGAGCATGTGGTAGGCCAGGTCCGAGGCTTCGTAGAGGAACCCGTTGCGCTGGTCCGCGACCGCCTCGATAACCGTTTCGACGGCCTCTTCACCCACTTTCTGCGCTATTTTGTTGACGCCTTTTGTGAAGAGCTTTGTGGTGTACGACCCTTCGGGCATCTCGGCGTGGCGTCGGCGGATCAAGTCGCCCAGGTAGCGGATGAAACCCTCCTCTTCGGGCGTTCCGAAACATGTTTTGGCCCCGGTGTGGCATGTCGGGCCGTGTGGAACGACGCGGACGAGCAGCGTGTCCATGTCGCAGTCGGGCCAGATCGACACGATATCGAGGAAATTCCCGCTTGTTTCGCCCTTCGTCCAGAGTTTCTGTCGCGTGCGGCTCCAGAATGTCACGCGGTTCTCGGCGACGCTTCGCTCGTAGGCTTTGCGGTTCATGTATCCGAGCATCAGCACCTGCAGCGTGCGGTCGTCCTGGATGACGGCGGGCACGAGTCCGTCGGCGTTTTTCGAGAGATTCAAATCATCAAAAGTCATATCTGAAAAATCTTTAGAATTATTCCATTCCTAATTTTAACACAAGCGTCAGCTTGTGCGGATTTCCCACTTTTCAAAAAGCGTTAAACGGAGTTGCAGGCTAAAATAGAAATCAGCCATGTGCGTTAGCTCCGCGTTAGCTCAAGGCTGTACCATTTTAGACAAAACGAAGTAGCTTTTTGGAAGGTGGGCCGGTTTTGCTCCACTTTTGCCGGCCAAAAGTGGAAAATAATTATCTATAACCTTACATCTATATTCAATTTTTTGAGTTCGCGTTTCAGCACCGGTATCGGTATTTCGCCGTAGTGGAAGATGCTTGCGGCGAGCGCCGCGTCGGCCCTGCCTTTGGTCAGCACGTCGGCGATGTCCTGCACCGATCCCGCGCCGCCCGAAGCGATCACGGGTATGGTCAGCACCGACGCCAACTTTGCGAAGGTGTCGCACGGATACCCTTTTTTGGTTCCGTCGTGGTCCATCGAGGTGAAGAGTATCTCGCCCGCGCCGCGATCCTGTGCCTCGCGCGCCCACGAGAAGAGCTCCTTGTCCGAGTATAACCGTCCGCCGTGCGTCGTGGCGCGCCACCCCCTGTTGTCCTGCTGTTTCGCGTCGATTGCGACGATGATGAACTGGCTGCCGTATTTAGCGGCGATCCGGTCGATGAGCGAGGGGTCTTTGATGGCCGCGCTGTTGATCGAAACCTTGTCGGCCCCGGCGTCGAGCAGGCGGGCGGCGTCGTCGAGCGACGAGATCCCGCCCCCGACCGTGAAGGGGATGTCGATTACGGCGGCGATGCGTTCCACCAGTTCGGTGAACGTGCGGCGCTCCTCGTGCGTGGCGCTGATGTCGAGGTAGACCAGTTCGTCGGCCCCCTCGTCGGCGTATTTACGCCCCAGTTCTACCGCGTCGCCGACGTCTTTCAGCCCCACGAAATTTATTCCTTTAACCGTCCGCCCGTCCGTCACGTCCAGGCACGGGATGATCCTTTTAGCCACCATAATTCCTAATTCCTAATTCGTAATTCGTAATTTCTTCAAGGGTTATCTTATTTTCATACAGCGCTTTTCCGACGATTACGCTCCTCAGCCCCATCTCATTCAGGCGCACTATGTCGTCCGTCGACGAGATGCCGCCGCTGACTGTGATGTCCACGCCGGGAAACTCGTCCTGCAGCGTGCGGTAGAGTTCGAACGCGGGACCCTGGAGCATTCCGTCCTTCGAGATGTCGGTACAGATGGCCTGCGTGAGGCCCGCCACGCTGAAGCGGCCTATCAGTCCGTCGGCGGTCAGCCCCGACGACTGCATCCAGCCGTGCGTCGCGACCTTGCCCTCCTTTATGTCGGCTCCGAGGATTATGTGTTCCGGGCCGAATGCGTCGAGCCACTCCTCGAAAAGTTCGGGCAGGGCCGCGGCGACGCTTCCGCAGATGGCGCGGTTGGCGCCTGCACCCAAAACAGAGCGGAGCGATTCGGCGCTTTTGATGCCCCCGCCGTACTGGATGTCGAGCCCGGTGCGGCGCGCGACCTCTTCCAGCACGCGCAGGTTTGCAGGACGCGCGGCCTTCGCCCCGTCGAGATCGACCAGATGGATGCGCCGAAGTCCGGCCTCCTCGTAGCGCGCGGCGACGTCGGCGGGATTCTTATAGTAGACGGTTTTCTGTCCGTAGTCGCCCTGAGTCAGGCGCACGCACTCGCCGCCGATTATATCTATCGCAGGAATTATCTCTATCATAGTTTGAGGAAATTTTCGAGTATTTTTTCGCCCGTCGCGCCGCTTTTTTCGGGGTGGAACTGGGTGCCGTAGAAGTTATTCCGCCCGAGCGCCGCGCTGAACGGCGCGCCGTATTCCGTTACGGCGATGGTCTGCGGGCAGATTTCCGGCGCATAGCTGTGGATGTAATAGATGTAGCTGCCATCGTCGATGCCGTCGAAAAGCGGCGTGCGGAGGTCCCCGATCCGGTTCCAGCCCATGTGCGGCACTTTGATCCCGTTTGCCTCATCGAACCGGCGCACCCGGGCGTCGAAAATCCCCATACACCCGGTGTCGCGCTCCTCGCTGCGGCGGCACATCAACTGGAGTCCGATGCAGATGCCCAGCACGGGCTGCGTGAGCGTCGGTATCAGTGCGTCGAGCCCCCTCGCGCGGAGTTTTTCCATGGCGGTCGACGCCTCGCCGACACCCGGCAGCAACACCCTGTCGGCACGGCGTATCTCGCCGTGGCCGGCGGTCAGCACGTATTCCGCCCCCAGCCGCCCGAGCGCGTTCTCGACCGACCTCAGGTTGCCGGTATCGTAGTCAATTATTGCTATCATTTTTAAAATATCGAATCGAAAATACCCACTTTTCAAAAATCGTGAGCGCAGGTGCCGACTAAAATGGAAGTCGCCATGTGCGATAGCTCCGCGTTAGCTCAAGGCGTACCGTTTTAGGCGAGGCGGAGTAGATTTTTGGAAGGCGGGCCGGTTTTTGCTTCTTTTTGCCGGCCAAAAAGAAGTTGACAAAAACCCCCTGTTTCGTAGATTATTCATTATGTTCAGAAAGACATTTTATATGACACCCTTGCTGGAGGGCAGTTCGTAGTTACTTCGGTCGGCTTAATCCTGCGCCGCCGCTTTGCGGCGACTGTCGGGCCTCCCTCAGTGAGATTGAACCGCCCTGTTCGCTTATTTTATATGATACCCTTACTGGAGGGCAGTTCGTGGTTGAACGGATCGCGGCGGACGGCGGCGCGCAGTGCCCGCGCGAAAGCCTTGAATATCCCTTCGGCGATGTGGTGGTCGTTCTCGCCCCGTGCCGCGACGTGCAGGTTGGCCCGCATGGCCGTCGCGAGGCTCTTGAAAAAGTGCTTGAACATCTCGGTCGGCACGTCGCCCACGCGTTCGCGGGTGAAACTGACGTTCCATTCGAAATCGATGCGTCCGCCCAGATCGATAAGCACCATCGCGCGCGATTCGTCCATCGGCAGCGCGAAACCGTACCGTTCGATGCCGCGTTTCTCGCCGAGGGCCTTTGCGAGGGCCTCGCCGAGGGTGATCGCGACGTCTTCCATGGTGTGGTGTTCGTCGACCTCGAGGTCGCCTTTGGCGCGGATTTCGAGCGAGATGCCCGAGTGGTGGACTATCTGGTCGAGCATGTGATCCAGAAACTTTAATCCTGTGTCAATACGTGAAATTAATTGCCCGTGCGGCTCGCATCGTCCGTCGAGGTCGACCGAAACGGCGATGTCGGTTTCACGAGTCTTGCGCTCGACCACAGCCGTGCGAACGCCCAACCGCAGGAACTCCGCTATCTCGGCCCAGTCATCGGTGATAAGCGCGCAGACTCCTTCGAGCCCATCCGCCGCGGCCATCTCCGCGCCGACCTCCCTGGGTTGTATCAGGATGCCTTTCGCGCCGAGGTTTTTCGCCAAAATAATATCCGTGATCCTGTCGCCGATGACGTATGACGCCGCCATATCGTAATCGCCCGCAAGGTATTTGCCGAACATCCCGGTGCCCGGTTTGCGGGTGGGGGAGTTCTGCTGGGGCGTAGTGGGGTCGATAAGCTGGTCGTCGAAAAAGACTCCTTCGCCCGCCAGAACCGACAGCATCAGACGGTGCGGCCCCCAGAAAGTTTCTTCGGGATAGGAGTCCGTCCCGAGCCCGTCCTGGTTCGACGCCATGACGAGTTCGTAGCCCAGCCCGGCGATGTTCTTCATCCCCGAAATGGCTCCCGGCAGGAACCGCAGCTTTTCGAAGCTGTCTATCTGTTCGTCGGCGGGCTCGGCGATGATCGTCCCGTCGCGGTCTATAAACAATGCTTTTTTCATTTTGGAAAGTTTTCATCGTCCCGTCATTGCGAGCGTAGCGAAGCAATCTAAATTATTTCTGGATTGCTTCGTCTTTTCATTCCTCGCAATGACGTATCTCGTAATTCGTCATTCGTAATTCCTAATTTCGGCTATAAGCCGATCGTTCTCCTCGGGCGTTCCGATCGTGATGCGCAGGCACCCTTTGCAGCCGGTTATCTTCGAACGGTCGCGCACGATTATTCCGGCGGCGATGAGCCGATCGTACATCCTGCGCGGTTCGGGCGTCTGGATGAGCACGAAATTCGAGTCGCTCGGGTGGACTTTCGTGATGGCGGGCGAGGCTTTCAGCACCTCCATCACACGGCGGCGCTCACGTTTGATCTCGTCTACCTGCCCGGCGACGCTCAGCCTCAGCTGGTCGGCCACGAGCCTCTGCGTAACGACGTTGATATTGTAAGGGTACTTCACGCGGGCGAAAATATCCATCACCTCTTTACTCCCGAAAGCGAGCCCGAGCCGCAGACCCGCCATTCCCCACGCCTTCGACAGCGTTTGCAGTATGATAAGGTTGGGCCAGCGGTCTATTTCGCCCAGGAATCCCTCCTCGTCGGCGAAGTCGATGTAGGCCTCGTCGAGGACCACCATTCCGGGGAACTTTTCGAGCAGTTCCACGATTTCCGCACGCGGGAAAAGGTTGCCGCTGGGGTTGTTGGGCGAACACAAGAACAGCAGTTTCGTATGTTCGCCGGCCGCCTCGAGAATCGCCGGAACGTCGAGCGAAAAGTCCTCGCGCAGTTGCACCTCGCGCATCTCGATGTCGTTTATCGCCGCCGCGACCCGGTACATCCCGTAGCTCGGCGCGATGGCGACGGCGTTGTCGGTGCGCGGCTCGCAGAAGATGCGGAACGCCAGGTCGATGGCCTCGTCGCTGCCGTTGCCTATGAATATCCGCTCCGCCGGGACTCCCTTGATGCCCGCGAGAATATCTTTCAATTCCCTCTGCGCGGGGTCGGGATAGCGGTTGTAGCCGTTGGGGTAGGGGTTCTCGTTGGCGTCGAGGAAGACCCCCAGAGGCCCCTTGTATTCGTCCCGTGCCGTCGAATATGGCGTCAGGTTTAATATATTCTTTCTGACTAATTTTAATGGATCCATATTTCTATATTTATGAAAGATGAAAAATGAAAGATGAAAAATTGTGGTGCGGCTTCGCTTGCGTTTTAATAGATTATTAATACTTCTTTCATCTTTCATTTTTAATTTTTCATCTGGATGCGGATGGCAACAGCGTTGGCATGCGCATCCAATCCTTCCGCTTCGGCCATCGCGGTGATGGTTCCGGCAAGCGACGAAAGCCCCTCGCGAGAGAGTTCCTGATAGGTGATCTTGCGCATGAAACTGTCGAGGTTCACTCCGCTGCAGGCCCTCGCCCAACCGGCGGTCGGCAGGGTGTGGTTTGTTCCCGAGGCGTAGTCGCCGGCGCTTTCTGGCGACCAGCTGCCGATGAAGACGCTTCCGGCGGCGGTTATCCGCGCGGCGGCCTCCCACGGTTCGGGCATCTGTATTATAAGGTGCTCGGCGGCGTAAGCGTTTGCGAAGTCGATCATTTCGCCGCGCGTGGGCAGGACGACGATGCGGCTGTTCGCGAGTGCGCGCACTGTGGCTTCACGCCGCGAGAGTTCGCCCGCCTGTTTTTCGAGCGCCCGGTCGACCTGTTCTGCGAACTGCTGGCAGTTGCAGACGAGGATCGCCTGGCTGTCGGCTCCGTGTTCGGCCTGCGACAGCATATCGGCGGCGGCGAACTCCGGAACAGCCGTTTCGCGGTCGGCCATCACCAGCACCTCCGACGGTCCGGCGGGCATGTCGATGGCGGCGTCGGCGACGCTTACGAGTTGTTTGGCTTTGGTAACGTAGCGGTTGCCGGGGCCGAAAATCTTGTCTACTTTCGGGATGCTGTCGGTGCCGTAGGCCATCGCCGCGACCGCCTGCGCACCGCCCGCCTTGAAGACATGCTCCACGCCGCACAACTGCGCCGCATAGAGCACCGCCGGGGCAACGCGACCGTCTTTTCCGGCGGGGGTGCATAGCACGGTTTCGGGACATCCGGCGACCTGTGCGGGGATCGCCAGCATCAGCACCGTCGAGAAGAGCGGAGCCGTGCCGCCGGGGATATAGAGGCCGACGCGCTGGATCGGTATCGCCCTCTGGACGCACCTGACACCTGCCTGTACGGTCACATCGACCTCGGCCGGACGCTGCGCCTCATGGAACCGGCGGATATTGCGCGCGGCAACCTCCATGGCGCTTTTCAGCTCCTGCGGAACCTCGGCCGCGGCCCGGGCGATCTCGTCGCCCGAAACCTCCAGGGCGTCGATGACGCGCCCCTCGACTTCGGCGGTGATCTCGCGCAGGGCCCTGTCGCCGTCGCGGCGGACACGCGCGAGGATCGTTTCGACCGCCGCCGCGATGTCGTCCTCCGCGAAAGCCGCCCTCCGCGTCAGCCCGCCCCATTCCCCGGACGAGGGATTTATATAAATAGGAATCATATAGAACTTGTTTTAATCGTCATTGCGAGGAGCCGTTGGCGACGAAGCAATCCAGATTGCCGCGCTCCATTGCATTCCGCTCGCAATGACGTCACTACCTTATTATCTTTTCAAGCGCGAGTACAAGGATGCCCTCCGCGCCGATCCCTTTCAGCTGTTCTATCTTGTCCCACAGCTCCTCCTCGCGCACCACCGAGTGCAGCGAGCACCACCCCTCCTGCGCCAGCGGCATCACGGTCGGGGAGCGCATGGCGGGAAGTATCACGATCGCCTTTTCGACCGACTCCGTGGGCAGGTTCATCAGCACATATTTCATACCGCGGCTGTCTAAAGCCGCCCCGAAACGGAATTTAAGCTGTTCGAGTATGGCCTGCTTATCTTCGGCGAGTCCCGGCGTCGCGATCAGCACGGCCTCCGAGAAGAGCACCTTTTCGACCTCTTTCAGACCGTTGGAAACGAGCGTGCCGCCCGACGAAACGATGTCGAAGATCGAGTCGGCCATACCGACCGCCGGAGCGATCTCGACCGAACCCGCGATCTCGTGAATCTCGGCCCCGACGCCCTCTTTCGCGAAATATTCCGCGAGAATTTTCGGATAGGAGGTCGCCACGCGCCTGCCGTTGAAGTAGGCGGGGCCGGTGTACTCCTCGGCCTTGGGAATGGCGAGCGAGATGCGGCATCCGCCGAAACCGAGTTTCTGCACCACCTCGACCGCGTAGCCTTTTTCGGCCACTTCGTTGTAGCCCACTATTCCGATGTCGGCCACCCCCATCGACACGGCCTGCGGGATGTCGTCGTCGCGCAGGTAGAGCACTTCGAGCGGGAAACTCGCCGACTTGGTGAGGAATTTACGTTTGTTCTCGTCGACCGCGACGCCCGCCTCCCTTAACAATTCGAGGCTCTGTTCATTCAGGCGGCCTTTCGCTTGAATAGCAATCCTTATCATATCGTAAAAATATTTTTGCAAAACATTCTTCATTCTTTTTTCATGCCTCAGGCACGAAAAAAGGCTCACCTCGCAGGGTAAGCCTTTCAGTATCGTTCGACGACATACACAACCCCTGCCACTACCTCTCGGAAGTATGGTGATGGTGATGTATGGCGTTGAAGTTTCTCATATCGTGTGCAAAGTTAATCAATGGAATCCGAAAAACCAAACAATACGTTAAAAATACATATTATCCCCGCACGGCCTTATTGAAGCAGTGGCGGCACAGGGGCTCGTAGCTGTCGGTTTCGCCCAGCAGCACGAGTTTGTCGTCTTTGGTGAGGCGGTGCGAGTGCTGAGCGATACCGCCGCAGCGCAGGCAGATGGCGTGGACTTTCGTAACGTACTCGGCCTGTGCCATCAGCGCGGGCATGGGGCCGAAAGGCTTGCCGGTGTAGTCCATGTCGAGCCCGGCGATGATTACGCGGACGCCGTTGTCGGCCAGCCGTCGGCACACGTCCGTGAGGCTTTCGTCGAAGAACTGCGCCTCGTCTATCGCAACCACGTCGACGTCGGTCGCCATCAGCAGGATGGTTCCGGGCGATTCCACAGGGGTGCAGCGGATGGAGTTGGTGTCGTGCGAAACGACCTCTTCGACCGCGTAGCGCACGTCGATCTGCGGCTTGAATATCTCGACTGTCTGGTTTGCGAACCGTGCGCGCTTGAGCCGGCGGATCAGCTCTTCGGTCTTTCCGGAGAACATCGAGCCGCATATAACCTCTATCCAGCCCGTTCCCGACCTCGCCTTATGCCCTTGCGCCTCCCAGTTTTCGGTTTCGTCTGTATGCATTGCGTTTATGTTTTATACAAAAGTAACGATTATTTTTCCGCTTTCCGAAGCTCCGCCTGCCGTTTTTTGCAGTATAGGGCGATTCCGCATTCAGGACAGTGGGGGGCGCGGGCGGTGCAGACGTATCGTCCGTGCAGTATCAGCCAGTGGTGCGCCAGCGAAACGAGCCGCTCGGGAATGTTTTCCGTAAGCTGCATCTCGACCTGCAGCGGGGTTTTGGCGTCGACGGCGAGCCCGGTGCGGTTTGCGACGCGGAAAACGTGGGTGTCGACCGCCATGACGGGCTTTCCGAACACCACCGCGCCGACGACGTTGGCCGTCTTGCGCCCTACACCCGGCAGCTTCACCAGTTCATCGCGGTCCGACGGAACGATGCCACCGTAGTCGGCCATCAGCTTGCGCGCCATCGCGGCGAGGTTTTTCGCCTTGTTGTTAGGGTACGATATGCTCTTTATGTAGGGGAAAATATCTTCCGGATCGGCCTGCGCCATCGATTCGGGGGTGGGAAAGCGGTCGAACAGCGCGGGCGTGGTCATATTGACGCGCTTGTCGGTGCACTGGGCCGCGAGTATCGTCGCCACCAGCAGTTCGTAGGCGCTGCCGTAATGGAGTTCGGTCTCGGCGACGGGCACGTTCTCCGAAAACCACGCGATTATCCCTGCGTACCGTTCTTTCTGAGTCATAATTCCTAATTCCTAATTCCTAATTTGTAATCCGGATGCCTGAAGCATCCGGTAACGTGGTCGTTGACATAGCCGGTGGCCTGCAGGTGGGCGTAGCAGATGGTGGTGCCGAAGAACCTGAAGCCGCGCCGTTTCATATCCCTGCTGATCGCGTCCGAAAGGGGCGTCGAGGCGGGAACTTCCGCGAGGGTTTTCCAGCGGTTGACTATTGGCTTTCCGTCGGGCAGGAACGAACGGAGGTAGGCGCAGAAACTGCCGAACTCCTTCTGCACCGCGATGTAAGCCTGCGCGTTGGTGACGGTCGAGGCGATCTTGCCTCGGTTGCGGATTATGCCGGTGTCCCGCATCAGCCGTTCGACGTCGTCCGGCGTGAAAGCGGCCACTTTTTCGACATCGAAGCCGGAGAAAGCGCGGCGGTAGCCCTCCCGGCGTTTCAGGATGGTGATCCAGCTCAACCCGGCCTGCGCGCTCTCCAGAACGAGAAATTCGAACATGGTTTTATCGTCCGTCACTTCGCGCCCCCATTCGTTATCGTGGTAATCCACATACAGCGGGTCGTCCGTTACCCATCCGCACCTTACTTTGCTGTCCATTTTTAGTTATAAGTTATTAGTGATTAATCATTAATCACTATTATATGATTTCCAGTTTGGCGAATTTGCTCAGGAGGGTTTTGCGTCCTGCGGCGGAGTCGTCGAACGCGACCACTATCTTCAGGTCGGAGGCGCTCGACGCCCCGGCCATGATCTCGACCTCCTCGATCGTTCCTTTGCCGAACTTGGCGTGCAGCACCCTCATACCCGGAGCGAAAGCCGAACCTTCCGGGGCGGGTTTCGTCGATGTTTCCACAGGACGGGCCGGCGTCGCGGCGACTTTTTTGAATCTTGCGTCCGGAACTACCGGAGTTACTTTTTGAGGCGGCTCTTGCTCGCGCGGCGGATAATATGTGCGGCGTCCGTACAAAGGCGCCGACAGCTTTTCCGTCGCCGAATTGCCGGGCCTGTCCGGCTTCCGGGCCTCCCAAACGGGTTTGCCGGATTGTCCCCACTCCCGGTTGCGGCTAACGTATGCCTCTTCCACGCCTGGAATGTTGCCGTCGAGGTACTTCGCGTCGATCTCGCGCAGGAAACGGCTCGGGCGGCAGAAAGTCATATTGCCGTGGACGAAACGCGACTCGCTGTACGACAGGAAAGCGGCCTCCCTGGCCCTCGTCAGCGCGACGTAAAACAGGCGGCGTTCCTCCTCGAGCTCGGTCTGGCTGCCCTCGCGCAGGCTGGGGAACTGCTCCTCCTCCATGCCGACGATAAAAACCGTCCGGAACTCCAGACCCTTGGCCGAGTGGACGGTCATCAGCGTCACCTTGTTGCGGTTCTCGGGTTCGTCGGCGTCCATGTCGGTCATCAGGGCGACGCTCTGCAGCCACTCCTCGAGTGTAGCTTCAGACGCATAGGCTTCGTTTTGTGCAACATAATCCGCCGCCGGCGTTCCGGCTTCCTCAGCCTCCTTCGCTTTCTGCTCGCGGAAGATCTCCATCGAGTTCAGCAATTCGTCGATGTTCTCGAGCGCGGAAACGGCCTCGGGGGTGTTCTCGGCCTTGAACCCGCCCATGATGCCGCTGCGCACGGCCACTTCGCGCCCGAAATCGTAAAGGCTTCTTTGCAGGCGTTCCAGGGCGAGTCCGTGGATCAGTTCCATGAAAGCCGCGGTTTTTTTTGCGAGCTTTTTGTCATCGTCGGTGGCGGCCTCGGCCTGCATTGCCGTCGTCATTTCCCACATACTCAAGCCATTGTCGCGCGCGGCGGCGGCGATCCGTTCGACCGTAGTGTCGCCGATGCCGCGCTTGGGATAGTTTATGATGCGCTTGAAAGCCTCGTCGTCGCGCGGATTGACGATCAGCCGGAAGTAGCCCAGCAGGTCCTTGATTTCTTTCCGGTCGAAGAACGAATGTCCCCTGTATATTTTATAAGGTATGTCGCGCCGCCTCAAAGACTCCTCGACCACGCGCGAACGTGCGTTGACGCGGTAGAGCACCGCGATATCCTCCCATTGAGTGCCGCCGCGCCCGATCTCCTTTATCTCGGCCGCGACCAGTTCGGCCTCCTCGCGGTCGGTGTAGGCCTTTATCAGCTTTATATTCTCGCCAGTTTCGCCCTCCGAAAAGCAATCTTTCTTGAGGTCGCGGCTCGACGTGTTGCGCCCGATGACGCTGTTGGCCGCGTTGACGATGGTCTGCGTCGAACGGTAGTTCTGCTCGAGCTTGTAGACCTGCGCCGCAGGGAAGTCTTTTTTGAAGTTGAGGATATTCTCGATCCTCGCGCCCCGGAACGAGTATATGCTCTGGGAGTCGTCGCCCACCACGCAAATGTTACCGTGCGCCTTTGCCAGGTTCTTGACTATCAGGTACTGGACGTGGTTGGTGTCCTGGTACTCGTCCACCAGGATGTACTTGAAAATCTCCTGGTACCTGGCCAGCACGTCGGGATTCTGCTTGAAAAGCATCGCCATGTTCAGCAGCAGGTCGTCGAAGTCCATCGCGGCGTTGGCCCTGCACCGCGCCACGTAGCGCTTGTAAACCTCGATGAACTGGGGCTGCTGACGCTTGCGGTCGTCGGTCAGGAAAACAGGGTCCTCTTCATAGACTTTCGGCGTGATGAGGTCGTTCTTCAGCCGCGATATCTTGGCGTACACCCCTTTCGGCTTGTAAACGTCGTCGGGAAGCATCAACTCCTTGCAGATCGTCCTGACGAGGCTGACGCTGTCGGTCGTGTCGTAGATGGTGAACGCCGGGGGGTAGCCGATGCGGTCGGCCTCGGTCCGCAGGATTCGCAGGAACACCGAGTGGAACGTCCCCATGACTATGTAGCGGCTCCTGCGCCCCACCATCCCCTCGATCCTTTCGCGCATCTCGTTGGCGGCCTTGTTCGTGAATGTCAGCGCGAGTATGTTGTGGGGCGCGACGCCCTGTTCGATCATGTATGCGATCCGCGCGGTCAGCACGCGGGTTTTTCCCGAGCCGGCCCCCGCTATTATCAGCGACGGCCCCCGGAAATTCACCACGGCCTCCCGCTGCGCCGGATTTAGGTTTTTCAATAAATCTTCCATCCCCGCAAAAATAGGATTGAATTATGAATTATGAATTATGGATTATGAATTATTTGTCAACAACCGATGATAAAAGCGATGATAATTTTTTATCGGATTTTTTTAAGAAAAAAGTAATAAATTTGTGCCCATATCGTTTAGAAAAGGGAAACCTGGAAAAGGCCGCTTTAAAAGTAAAAAATTCATAATCCATAATTCATAATTCATAATTTGCGGATGAGCCCTGTAGTTAACATCAAGGAACTGAACGAACGCATCGAACGCGAAAGCCTGTTCGTCGATACCCTCAATATGGAGATGGGTAAGGTAATCATCGGCCAGAAACACCTGGTCGATTCCCTGTTGATAGGCCTGCTGTCCAACGGCCATATACTTCTGGAGGGTGTTCCGGGTCTGGCCAAGACGCTGGCCATCACGACGCTCGCCGAAGCCGTCGACGCCAGGTTCAGTCGCATCCAGTTCACGCCCGACCTTCTGCCGGCCGACCTTATCGGGACGCTGATCTACTCCCAGAAAAAGGAGGAGTTCACGGTCCGCAAGGGTCCGGTCTTCGCCAACTTCGTGCTGGCCGATGAGATCAACCGCTCCCCGGCCAAGGTGCAGAGCGCCCTTCTGGAAGCGATGCAGGAGCGTCAGGTGACTATCGGCGACACGACCTACCCGCTGCCGCAGCCGTTCCTTGTGCTGGCCACGCAGAACCCGCTCGAGCAGGAGGGAACATATCCCCTGCCAGAAGCGCAGGTCGACCGTTTTCTTTTGAAGGTCAGGATCACCTATCCCAAGAAGCAGGAGGAGCGCGACATCGTCCGCATGAACCTCGCGGGAGGCGGCATGCCGCACCCCAACAGGGTTATCACGCCCGAAGACATCATGAAGGCGCGCGAGGTGGTGACGGAGGTCTATATGGACGAAAAGATCGAAAAATACATCATCGACATAATTTTCGCCACGCGCGAACCGGCCGAATACGGCTTGGCCTCGCTCGTACCGCTCATCAGCTACGGGGGATCGCCGCGTGCGAGCATCTCGCTGGCCAAGGCCGCCAAGAGCTACGCCTTCATCAGGCGCCGCGGCTACGTGATTCCGGAAGACGTGCGTGCCGTGTGCCACGACGTCCTGCGCCACCGCATCGGCCTCACCTACGAAGCCGAAGCCGAAAACATCACCTCGGAGGAGATCATCAGCGAAATCTTAAACAACGTTATAGTCCCCTAAGCCTAGTGATAAATGATTAATGGTCAATGGTTAATGGCTACGCAGCACTGATTAACCATTTATCATTAACCATTAACCATTAAAATCAATGGCTGACAGCGAAAAAGACATACTCAAACGGGTCCGGCGTATCGAGATAAAGAGCCGGGGCCTTTCTAACGAGATATTCGCGGGGCAGTACCACAGCGCCTTCCGCGGACGGGGCATGTCTTTCAGCGAGGTGCGCGAGTACCGCATGGGCGACGACGTGAGGGACATCGACTGGAACGTTACGGCCCGCTCGTCGAAGCCCCATATCAAGATATACGAGGAGGAGCGCGAACTCACGATGATGCTGCTGGTGGATGTCAGCGGATCGTCGTTCTTCGGCACGACCGGCCAGACGAAAAAGGGGCTCCAGACCGAGATCGCGGCCGTGCTGGCTTTCTCGGCCAGCCAGACGGGCGACAAAGTCGGGTGCATGCTTTTCAGCGACCGCGTCGAGAAGTTCATCCCGCCCAAGAAAGGCCGCAGCCACGTGCTGATGATAATCCGCCAGATGCTGGAGTTCGAGCCGGTCAGCAGGCGGACTTCGCTTTCCGAGCCCCTGCGCTACCTGGCCAATGTGCTGCCGAAGCGTTCGACTGCCTTCGTGCTGTCGGATTTCCTCTTTCCGGAGGGGGACGAACAGCCCCTGCGCGACGCTTTGAAAATTGCGACGGGCAAGCATGATATCGTCGCCGTGCGCACGGGCGACCGCCGCGAGGAGGAGATGCCCGACCTTGGGATAGTGGAGTTCGAGGATGCCGAAACCGGACGCAAACTGTGGGTCGACACATCGTCGAAAACCGTCCGCCGCGAATACGGCCTCACCCGTGAGACGCGCGTCGCGGCGATAGACAGCATGCTGAAGCACTACAAGATAGATACCGCCGTCGCCCATACCGGCGAGGACTATGTCAAAGAGTTGGTTAAACTGTTTAAGAAACGATGAAGAGTTTACTTACGAATTACGAATTACGAATTACGAAAAATTTCCGGATGGGAGTTTTGTGCGTAATTCTTTCTTCGTTTTTCATTCTTCATTCTTCATTCCTGTCGGCACAAGTGCCGACAGTGTCCGCGGAGTTCGACCGCGACAGCATCCTTATCGGCGACCGGTTCACGCTCGAGGTGCGCGTCGAGAAGGATATGATGCAGGTGGTCGATTTTCCCCTCCTTGCGGGTGGTAAAATAGGCGAGAAGGTCGAGGTGCTCGCCGAGTTCCCCGAAGATACCCTCGCGCAGGACGGCCGCCGTCAGACGCTGCTCAAACGCTACCTGATGACCATTTTCGACGAGGGCGAATACAACCTCGGGAGTTTCCCTGTGCTGTACCTCGACAAAAACCTTGTCGACACGCTCCAGAGCCGCGACAGCCTGCGCATCCGCGTGGCCGCGTTCGATATAGACCTCGAAAAGGACAAGCCTTACGACATCAAGCCTCCGAGGGGCATCCCGTTGAAATTCGGCGAGATAGGCGGATGGTTCGCGCTTGCCGTGGCCGTACTGGCGGCGATACTCCTCGGTGTGTGGATGATAGTCAAATACCGCAAACACATCCCGTTCCTGTCGCCCAAGCCGCCGGTCCCGCCCCACATCGTGGCGATACGCCAGCTGGAGGCGCTCAGGCATCAGAAACTGCCGCAGAACAACAAGCACAAGCAGTATTACAGCGGCATCACCGACATCCTGCGCGAGTACATTAACGGCCGTTTCGGCATCCGCGCCATGGAGATGACCACCGACGAGATACTCACGGCGGTCGAAAAACCGAAAAAAGAGGGGTTGGTCGACGACCGCCGGTACTCCGACCTTAAAGAGATATTGCAGACCGCCGACCTGGTGAAATTCGCCAAGCTGGTGCCGGATGACGAGGAGAGCGAGGCCGCATACTATGCCGCCTACTACTTCGTCGAGGAGACGAAACAGGCCGACGAGGACGGCAAACCGGAAGATACAGAACAGGATCCGCTTAAAATCAATGGTTAATTGTTAATGGTTAAAGATAAAGTAAATATGAAAGGCAAAAGCGTTGTGCGGAAAATCGTGCGATTCTGTTTTGTATTTGTTTTATTAACCATTAACCATTTATCATTAACCACTATCTCCGCGCAG
>JAVBVG010000001.1:0-9044 GCA_031554415.1 Rikenellaceae bacterium
TCTTCTACTTCAACACCACCCCCACCGAGCCGCGCGAAAGGGATTACGTCTACGCCGGTTCGTTCTACGCCTTCGCCATCTGGATAGGCTTCGGGGTGATGTGGGTGCAGGAACTCTTGGCGAAATGGGGTAAACTCCTCAGAAAACGCGAAACGTGGGCTTCGGCGGCCATCGCGACGGCCGTGTGCGCCGTAGTGCCGGTCATACTCTGCGCTGAAGGGTGGGACGACCACAACCGCAGCCGCCGCTACATCGGCCACGACATAGGCTACAATTTCCTTGTTTCGTGCCTGCCCAACTCGATCGTGATGAACTACGGCGACAATGACACATTCCCGCTGTGGTACAACCAGGAGGTCGAGAACATCCGTCCCGACGTCCGGATAATGAATATGAGCTACCTTGGCGCGGACTGGTACGTCGAGGAGATGGCCCACGCCTACAACGAATCTGCCCCCGTGCCTTTCACAATACCCAAGAGCGTCTACTCCCAATACGACCTGATCCCCGTCGACGACCGCCTGGGAAGGCCCATGCCGGCGCAGTGGGTGGTGGAATTCGTCAAGAGCCGCGATCCCAAAACGCAGGGTCAGCTCTCGAGCGGCGAACGCACCGATTACATACCCACGCGCAAGATCGCCCTGCCGGTCAATAAGGAGAACGCCCTGGCGTCGGGCATCGTCCGTCCGGAAGACGCCCACCTGATGGTCGACACCATCCATTTCACCCTCCCCGACCGCTACCTCGACAAGACGCAGCTGATGCTGCTCGACCTGGTGGCCAATTTCGACTGGAAACGGCCGCTCTACTTCACCATGACGCGCAACATGCGCGACATAGGCCTCGGCGACTGGCTCCAGGCCGACGGATGGGCCTACCGTTTCGTGCCGATCAAGACCACGTTCGACATCCTCGACGCGGGCCGCATCGACACGGAACACTCCTACGACCTGGTGATGAACCGGTACAAATACGGCAACGCAGGCGATCCGAAAGTCTACGTCGACTACACGTCGGTCATCAACCTGCGTTTCGTGCAGGCCTACAACACCTTCGCCCGCCTCGCCCAAAGGCTTGTGGAGCATGGCGACAAGGAAAGGGCTGTCGAGGTGCTCGACCGGGCCATGAAGGAGTACCCGACCAGCCAGATCGATTTCGATTTCTGGAGCATCTACCCAATCATCGAGGGTTACTACGAGGCCGGGGCGATGGAAAAGGGCGACGTGCTGCTGGAGGATTACGCCAACACCCTGCAGGATTACATAGAGTATTACCTCACGTTCGAGGGGCGCAAGGCCGCGCTCGTCGAAGACGTGTGGTACGAGAAGTACCGCGACCTGAAAGGGCTGGCGCAGGTTGCAAAGTACTACGACCGCACGCAGCAGTACGCCGCGATCTCGGCCTATCTAAAGCTCTTCGAGGAGCCGGGCGAAACCGAGGCGCTGCCCGACGCGCAGTATAAGGAACCGATATAATAAAAGTGAAAACCGGCTGAATGCCGGTTTTCACTTTTAAAGTCATGAGTCATGAGTTAAGGTGTACTCAGCACATCTTCAAATTTCCAAATACTCAAATTACCTGCGCCCGTTGTAGTCGGCCTTCACATCTTCGTAGAACTGCAGGTAGCTCGTCCGCATATAGGGTTCCACCCAGAAAGCGAGGATGCCGAGCGTCAGTACGACCAGTATGAACCATCCTATAAAGCGCAGGTTCAGGCAGAAGAATTTCCACTTGTATCCGGTCATCATGTCGCGGCTGAGGCGGATGGCGTCCATCGCCGAAACCTCCTTGTCCTCGGCCAGGATGAACATCGTCATGGAGTATGCCATCGCCATAACGATTCCCGGAATAATGAGCAGCAGGGTCCACAGGAAAACAAAAAGTCCGATCAAAAGGTTCGCCAGGAAAGCCCTGCCGAAATCGTTGAACCCGTCGAACAGGATCTCGATGCGCGCGTTCTCCCGGTCGTCCCTTACCGTTTTCAGGTACCAGATGAAGCCGATCATGAACGGCCCTGCCAGCAGCAGCGGGAAGATACTGACGATCAGTGTCATTACAAAGGAGGTAAGGGCCGAATAGCCCCATTTGCCGCGAAGGATGCCTTTGGCGCTCCTCATGATGTCTATGTTTCGGATCATAATCAGATAGTTTAAAGTATGTCTTTCAAATGTAGTGATAATTTTGATAATATAATGACAGGTAACAAAAAAGGCCGCCCCGTCGGAGCAGCCCTGCAGTCATTGTAAGAATGATTATTCGGAAACCAGACGGCTGACCCGAGGTCGCCGGTCGGAACACCGCCGGCGGCCGAGAGCATCGACCGAGCGCCGACTGTCGGCCATAGGCCGGTGGAGGCATCTTGCGAGGGAGGTAACAAAAAAGGCCGCCCCGTCGGAGCAGCCCTGCAGTCATTGTAAGAATGATTATTCGGAAACCAGACGGCTGAATTCGGCTACGATATTGCCGAGCTCGTCGCGGTTGCCTTTATATGTGATGTGTACCACCGACATCATGTTGGCGAGGATGAAATACGAGGTCTTCCAGAAGAACCAGCGTACCACATGCTGGTAGCCGACGCTCTGGATCGTATTTTTGTTAAGGGTAACTACGGAAACGTTGCCCGTGATCATCCCCCAGAGGATGGTTTTCTTGTCCACCTGGATGATGCGCCTGTCTGTGGCGACCATGTAGGTTTTGAGCTTGACGCCGAAAATGATCCAGAAGATCTTGACGAAAAACATGATGAGCTGTGCAAGGGGGTTAGAAGAGTCGCTGTAGGCGTTGCCTTCCACCTGGTACAGTACTTTTTCGCCTTCGAAAAGAACGAGTTCCTTAAGTTGTTTTGCCATTGCAGGAAAAATTAAAAAGGTTAGTAAAAAATTGGTCGATAATAATTGATTGGTTTTATAACAACTTCAAAAGTAGTATAAAAATCGGAACTGTAAAATACTGAGGTATAGATTTATGCCGCGCATACAAAAAATCACCGCGTTTTTGACGCAGTGATTTTCTTTTTGTCGCGGTGAACCTCGCCCGGCGGCGGTTTGCGCCCTATTTTTTATCTGCAGGCTCGGCAGCCGGCGTATTTTTACGATTGTAGAGGAATCGCTTTATCTTGAGCGACGGGGTTTTCTGGAACTCCTCTTTCTGCTCCTCGACCTCCGATATCTTCGAGAAATTCGACACTTTGGAATTGACATAGTTCTTGACGTCGTTGCGGATCTCGTCCATCTTGTTGGAGAAGTTCTCCTTCATGTCGTAGTATTTCTGCTCCAGCTCCTCGTAGTTGAACTGCACCAGCGCGATCAGCTTGCCTTTCTGGTCCTCGGTTACGAGCGAGTCGCTCACATAGACGAGGCTGTTGAGGATGCTCTCGATCTCCTCCGGGTAGATGTTCTCGCCGGTCGACGAAACCAGCATGCTGTTGAGCCTTCCCTTTATATATACGAACCCGTCGTCGGCGATGTATGCCAGGTCGTTGGTGCGGAACCAGCCGTCGGCGGTGAACGCCTCGGCAGTTTTTTCCGGATTCTTGTAGTACCCCTGCATAACGCACGGCGACAGTGCGATGAGTTCGCCCTCGCCGTTCTCGTTGACGTCCATCAGCTTCAGCGTCACGTCCATTACGGACGGGCCTGTCGAGCCGAGCCTTACCTTCGACGGTATCGCTCCTGCCAAGAGGGGCGCGGTTTCGGTGAGGCCGTAGCCGATGGCATAGGGGAAAACCTTTGCGTCCAGGAGGAACTGTTCGGTCTGCGGGTCGAGCTTGGCGCCGCCGATGCCGAAGAAGCGGAGCCTGCCTCCGAATACCTTGTAAAGTTTCTTTCCTGCGAGCTTGTGCAGCAGTTTGCGGAAGAACGCCTTCGAATAGAACGCCCTCCATGTGGCGCTGCCGGTGAATTTGGCCAGCACCTGGGTCTTGTAGAGCTTGTCCATGATAAGCGGGACGCTCATCATCAGCGTGGGGCGTATCTCCCTCATGGCGGGAATTAGCGTCGAGGTGGTGGGCGGACGGTCGAGATAGACCACCGAGGCTCCGTAAGCGAAGGGGTAGATCATACCCAGCGAGCATTCGTAGGTGTGGGAGAGCGGCAGGATCGACAGGAAAACGTCATCCTTGTCGATCGCAAAAAGATCGTAGCAGATGTCGATGTGCTTTGCCAGCGCGTAGTGGGAGTGCATCACCCCTTTGGGCGACGATGTGGTCCCCGAGGTGTAGATTATCGTCGCGGTATCTTCCGGCGCCGGCTCTTTGGCCGTTCCGCGCGCCACCCCCTCTTTTTTGTGGATTACGCCGAGGTTTTTCGTGCGGATGACTATATTCTGGCTGTCGAGCGTTTCTTTCGAAAGTTTCGTGTAGAGTTTGTCCGACACCAGCAGCGCTTTCGCTTCGGAGTGGGCGATGATCTGGTCGAACTCCTCACCCGAAAACCCGGGCAGGATCGGGACGATGATCATCCCCATTGAAACCACGGCGAAATAGCAGACCGGCCAGTTGGGCATGCTGCTGCTCAGCAGGGCCACCTTGTCGCCGGCCGAAAGTCCCGCGTCGAGCAGCATCTCCTGCACCGCGGCGGCTCTCTCTCCGAATTCCCTGTACGTTACCTTCTCGCGCTCGAACATGGCGTGCGAAACGCGTTCGGCGTACTTCTCCATACTGTTCCTGTATACTTCCGCTAATGTAGACGCCATACCTGTTTATCGTTTTGAAAACAATATTCCATATTAATCAATAATTCACAAAAGTAACGCTAAAAAATCGAATTATTGTTAGTTTTGTGAGATAAAAATCATGCTTGTTTACGATAAGATAAAGGAGTACGCGTGCGAGGCGGGATTCACGCTTTGCGGCATCGCCCGGGCGAGGGTGCTTGCCGAACACGCCCCGCGTTTCGCCGCCGCTCTGGAGGCGAGCGGAGAGGGCGCATTGCGTTACCTTATCGACCGTCCCGAACGCCGCCTCGATCCGTCGCTCCTGGTTCCGGGGGCCAAAACCGTCATCGTCTGCGCCGTCAACTACCGCAACAGCCTCAGCGAGGGTTATCCCGACGGCTTCCCGAATCCCAAGGTTTGCTCATACGCCCTCTCGACCAGCTACCAGCCCAAGATAAAAGCGATGCTGACGGTCGTGCTCGAACGGCTGAAGGACGATTGCCCGGGACTTTCGGGCCGCGTTTTCTGCGACACCTCGGCCATCCTCGAAAAAGCGTGGGCCGCCGAGGCCGGGCTCGGGTGGACAGGGCGCAACTCGCTGCTGGTGAATCCGGGTTACGGTTCGTTCCTGCTGTTGGGCGGGATCGTCGCCGACGCCGCGTGCGACCGCTGGGACGCTCCTTACGAAGGTCCCGGATGCGGGGAGTGCCGCCGGTGCATGGAGGCCTGCCCGGCGGGTGCGATCCCCCGCGAGAGGACCGTCGACACAAGCCGCTGTATCTCGGCGCTTACAATCGAAAAAACGCGAGAAACCGCCCCGGAACAGCTGCACGGATGGATTTTCGGCTGCGACGAGTGCCAGAACGCCTGCCCCTGGAATAAGGATCGGCCGCAATGCGGCAACCCCGCTTTCGATCCTGTTTTCGATCCGGCCGATTTTCCCGCGGAGCGCTGGCAGGCGATGGAAGATGGGGAATTCCGCCGCATTTTCGACGGCACGCCTCTGCGCCGCGCCGGACTTGCAAGGATAAAAAAATTGCTTTCGTGCGAAAAAAACGGTTGATTATTTTGGAAATCAATAACTTTTGCTTTTCTTTGCCGTGTTGAGGGAACAGCACTATGTTGTCTATCCGGCTGCGCAGGTTCCCGTGTTTATTTTTTAATACATTTTTTATCTCTATGAAAGGCAAAGTAAAATGGTTCGACACAGCCAAGGGTTATGGTTTCGTGACGACCGAAGAAGGTCAGGACGTATTCGTTCACTACACCGGCATCCAGGGCGACGGTTTCCGTGGCCTCGAACAGGACCAGGCTGTTGAGTTCGACCTCGACGAGGGCAAGAAAGGTCCTCAGGCTATCAATGTTGTCGCTGTGAAGTAAATTTTCCCCGCAATATTAGGGTGCGCGCGCCGCACCGCCATAGCTTTACTGAAAAGGGACCCCGGCCGGGTCCCTTTCCGTTTTTAAACTTCCCCTCCTGTGGAGGGGTGCCCGCAGGGCGGGGTGGTCGATCACTCTCATTTTTTCATTTTTTGAAACCCGGTACGGCAGCAAATTTGCATACATATACCTATTTTTGCAGAATAAAAAACCAACACATAATGTCACAGGAAAATTTCTACGGCCTTTCCGCGGGAGAGGTTGAAAAACAATTCGATACGAACGCCGAATCCGGACTTTCGGAGAAAGAGGCCGCCGCGCGCCGCGAAACATACGGACACAACGAGTTCCAAAAGACGAAACGCACGAGTCTGCTGGTCAAGTTCCTGAGCCAGTTCAAGAGCTTCATGATCATCGTGCTGATAGCCGCGGCCGGAATTTCGGGCGTGATCGGCTATATGCACGGCGAGGGTTTCACGGACGCCCTGATCATCCTTGCCATCGTGATCCTCAACGCCGTGATCGGCACGGCGCAGGAGGCCAAGGCCGAAAAATCGCTCGACGCACTCGAAAAGCTGTCGGCCCCGCACTGCAAGGTGATACGCGGCGGGCAGATCCGCGTCATAGAGTCGCGCGAACTGGTTGCGGGCGATGTGGTGGTGCTCGAAACCGGCGACTCGGTCCCGGCGGACATGCGGCTTACAGAGAGCGTCAACCTGAAGATCGAAGAGGCGGCGCTGACGGGTGAATCGGTGCCGGTCGAGAAGAATACGGAGGCCATTGCGGGCGAAGTTCCGCTGGGCGACCGGATAAACATGGCTTTCGGATCGACCAGCATCACCTACGGACGCGGGAAAGGGATAGTCACGGCGACCGGAATGGATTCGGAGGTGGGCAGGATCGCCTCGATGATCCAGTCGGTGCCCAACACCAAAACACCGCTGCAGGAGAAGCTCGACAAATTGGGCAGGACGCTGGCAATAGCCGCGCTGGTCATCTGCATAGCGATTTTCGCGGTGGGCGTGCTCTACGGCAAGGAGCTGCTGACGATGTTCATGACCGCCGTGAGCCTCGCCGTGGCAGCCATTCCCGAAGGGCTTCCGGCCGTCGCTACGGTCGTCCTGGCAATCGGGGTGCAGAGGCTGGTCAAAAAGAATGCCATCGTGCGCAAGCTGCCGTCGGTCGAAACGCTGGGCAGCACGCAGGTAATATGTTCCGACAAGACCGGCACGCTGACGCAGAACCGCATGACCGTCGTGAAAATATACTACGACGGTAAAACTGAGGACGTCGCGGAGCTTTCGGCCGAAGGTTTCGAGGCCTGCCGGCCGCTGGTGGCCTACTCGATACTGGCCAACGACGCACGCGTGAGCGAGGAAGGCGACGGGCGGAAAACCGTCGGCGACCCGACGGAAACGGCCATGCTCGACCTGGGGCTGAAATACGGCATGAGCAAGAACGATCTCGAAAGCGACATGCCGCGCGTCGAGGAGATACCGTTCGACTCCGAACGCAAGCTGATGAGCACCGTCCACAAGCGCAAGGGCGAAAAGTTCCTTGTCGCCATCAAAGGGGGCCTCGACGAACTTCTTGCCAACTGCGACCGCATATTCGAAGGCGGCAAGGTCCGCAAACTGACCGACGCCGACCGCGAAAAGATACACGCCGTCAACCTGTCGATGGCCGAAAGCGCCCTGCGCGTGCTGGCAGTCGGGACGGACGAGATAGACGCCGTGCCCAAAGAGGTTTCGCCCGCGACGCTCGAGAAGAACCTCGTTTTCGTGGGGCTGCTCGGGATGATCGACCCGCCCAGGGAAGAGGTGCGCGTTGCGGTCGCGACCTGCCGCGAGGCGGGCATCAAACCGGTGATGATAACCGGCGACCACAAGATAACCGCCGTCGCGATAGCCCGCCAGCTGGGTATAATGCAGGAGGGCGACGGCGCGATAACCGGCGTCGAGCTTGCGAAAATGTCGGACAGCGACCTTTCGGCCAATATCGAAAAAATAGCGGTCTACGCCCGCGTCGCCCCCGAGCATAAGGTGCGCATCGTGCAGGCGTTCCAGTCGCACGGCAAGATCGTGGCGATGACCGGCGACGGCGTGAACGACGCCCCGGCGCTGAAACTCGCCGACATCGGCGTCGCGATGGGTATCACGGGCACGGACGTTTCGAAAGAGGCGGCCGACGTGGTTTTGACCGACGACAATTTCGCCACGATCGTCACGGCCGTCGAGGAGGGACGCCGCATCTACGACAACATCCTGAAAGCGATCCAGTTCCTGCTTTCGACCAACGCCGGCGAGATCGTTGTGCTGTTGGTGGCGGTACTCCTGAACTGGGACACTCCGCTGCTGCCGATACATATCCTGTGGATCAACCTGGTAACGGACAGCCTTCCCGCACTTGCGCTGAGCGTCGATCCGGCCGCTCCCGACATCATGCGTCGCCAGCCCATAGACTCGCGCAAGGGCATCATGACCGGAGGTTTCGCCGTGCGCGTCCTGCTGCAGGGTATCATGATCGGCGGGCTTTCGCTAGTGGCTAACCGCATCGGCATACAATACAATCCCGAAGTGGCTCACACCATGACCTTCGCGGTGCTGGCTTTTTCGCAGATAACCCTGGTGCTGGGCGTCCGATCTCCGCGCCACTCGGCTTTCCGCGGGATGTTCAACAACGGCTGGCTGTGGGGCGCGCTGCTGCTGGTTTCGGCGATGATGTGGGTGGTGCTGGAGATCCCGGCGCTGAAAACCATTTTCCACGTCGCCAACCTCGACTGGCTGCAGTGGGGATGGGTTCTGGGATTATCAATCGCACCTCTGGTGATTACCGAAACGGCGAAACTCATCGCCCGCCTGTTACGCAGGAAATGAAAAATGAAAAATTGAGGTGCGGCTGAAGCCGCTTATTATAACAGTATCGTGAATCCAGCAAGGTTCGCGATACTGATTTACGCCGCATATTTCCTACAAGCCGCCAGGCTTGTTTCTTCTTTCATTTTTCATTTC
>JAVBVG010000045.1:0-22761 GCA_031554415.1 Rikenellaceae bacterium
CCGAATCCGAAAATGGCATACGGATCAACGGCGTGCTATGGGCCGAGTGCAATGTGGATGCATTCGGCACATTTGCGGACAAGGCGGAAGATTTCGGATCATACTACCAGTGGAACCGCAGTAAAGCATGGCCTGTGAACGCCGATGTAACCGGCTGGGACTCTTCGAATGAGACCGGAGAAGCCTGGGATGAGGCAAACGACCCGTGCCCTGCGGGTTGGCGCATCCCTACCAAAGAGCAACAGGCATCCCTGTTCGACGAGGACAGTGTGGCAAGAGAATGGACGACCCTGAACGGTGTAAACGGCTATGAATTTACCGACAAGAGTTCGGGCGGTTCGATTTTTCTTGCCGCCACTGGCTGGCGTTTTCTCTTCAGCGGTGAGCTCGGCGACGATGGCGGCGCCGGGTACTATTGGTCGGGTTCATCGGATTCGGCTGTCAGTGCCTGGGTTCTGTATTTTTACAGCGACGAGTCCCACCAGCGTTACCCGTTGATCAAGGATGAATACGGACGCAATTCAGGCTACTCTGTCCGTTGTGTCCACCTGTAGAGCGCCGCTGCTTCATTTTGCGACACCTGCCATCAATAAAAAACCGCCGAAATTTTCGGCGGTTTTTTTTGTCTGCTATAACCATGGCTATCTCTTCTCCTTTATATACCGGTCTATCGCCTCGGCGGCTTTGCGTCCCGCGCCCATAGCGAGGATGACGGTGGCGGCTCCCGTAACGGCATCGCCCCCGGCGAATACTCCCGGACGGCTCGTCGCGCCCCATTCGTCGGCTGTGAGGCATCCGCGTCGGTTTGTGTCGAGCCCACCGGTGGTCGACGCGATAAGCGGATTGGGCGAAGTCCCCAGCGACATTATCACAGCCTGGCACTCGATCTCGAACTCCGAGCCGGGTATCTCCTCCGGACGGCAGCGCCCCGATTCGTCGGGTTCGCACAACCTCATTTTGATGCATTTCACGGCGCGAACCCAGCCGTTGGCGTCGCCCAGTATCTCGACGGGGTTGGTCAGCATGCGGAATTCGATGCCCTCCTCTTTGGCATGGTGGACCTCCTCGACGCGTGCCGGAAGTTCGGCCTCGCTGCGCCGGTAGACTATGAAAGCGTCCGAACCGAGCCTTTTCGCGGTGCGCACGGCGTCCATCGCGACATTCCCGCCGCCGACGACCACGGTCTGCTTGCCGACGAAGATCGGAGTGTCATAGGCCGTGTCGTAGGCTTTCATAAGGTTTGCGCGCGTCAGGAATTCGTTGGCCGAAAGCACCCCGTTGAGGTTTTCGCCCGGAATATTCATAAAATAGGGGAGTCCCGCGCCCGAACCGATGAAAACGGAGTCGAAGCCCTCTTCGTCCAGCAGTTGGTCGACGGTCACGGTGCGGCCGACGATCACGTCGGTTTCGATCTTCACGCCCAGCGCTTCGACCTTTGCGATCTCCTCGGCGACGACCCTCTCTTTCGGGAGCCTGAACTCGGGGATGCCGTAGACCAGCACCCCGCCCGGCTTGTGCAGCGCCTCGAAGATCGTAACGTCGTAACCAATTTTCGCAAGGTCGGATGCACACGCGAGTCCGGCCGGCCCGCTGCCCACGACCGCGACGCGGTGTCCGTTCGGCGCGGATTTTTCGGGCTTGAAGGCGTCGTTGGCCAGCGCCCAGTCGCCCACGAAACGTTCGAGCTTGCCGATATTTACCGCCTCGCCCTTGATCCCCAGCACGCACGAACCCTCGCACTGCGTTTCCTGGGGGCATACCCGTCCGCATATCGACGGCAGCAGGCTATCCTCGGAGATCACATCGGATGCCGCCGCGAAATCGCCGTCCAGAACCTGTTTGATGAATTCGGGTATCTTTATCGAAACGGGGCAGTGCGCCACGCAGGGGCGGTTTTTGCATTGCAGGCAGCGCGAAGCCTCGAGTTGCGCCTCTTCCGCCGTGAAACCGTAGCTGACCTCCTCGAAGTTGGCCGCCCTTGCCGCGGGGTCCTGTTCCCGCGCGTTGAGTCTTGGTATTTTGTTCGCCATACGCCTATTTGTCCAATCCGATTTTACATGCGTGGTCTTTATCCCTTGCCTGCTGTTCCTGTCCGCGGTACATCGCCTGGCGGCGCATCGCCTCGTCGAAATCGACCTTGTGGGCGTCGAATTCGGGCCCGTCGATGCAGGTGAAGAGGGTCTTTCCGCCGACGCTCACGCGGCACGCCCCGCACATCCCGGTCCCGTCGACCATCAGCGTATTGAGACTGGCGACGGTGGGAATGTTGTACTTCGCGGTGGTGAGTGAAACGAATTTCATCATTATCATCGGCCCGATGGTCACGATTTCGTCGTATTTTTTGCCCTCGACCTCGATCAGCTCTTTTATCAGGCCCGTCACGACGCCTTTGTAGCCCGCGCTTCCGTCGTCGGTGGCGATATAGAGGTTTCCCGCGACTTTTTCCATCTCTCCGGTCAGGATCAGAAGGTCTTTCGTCCGCGCGCCTATAAGGACGTCGGCCTCGACCCCGTGCTCGTGCAGCCACTTAACCTGCGGATATACCGGAGCCGCCCCGACTCCTCCCGCGACGAACAGGAATTTCTTCCCGCGCACCTTCTCGATAGGTTCGTGGACGAATTCCGACGGTTTCCCTAACGGCCCAACGAAATCGACTATGGCGTCGCCGGCCCCCATCGAATTGAGTTTCCGGGTAGAGGCCCCGACGGTCTGCGTTACTATCGCCACCCAACCTTCTTCGGCCGAGTAGTCCGAAATGGTGAGGGGCACCCGTTCGCCCCGTTCGTCGACGCGGATTATGACGAACTGTCCCGGCCGTGCGGCCCGGGCGATGCGCGGAGCCTCGAGCCTCATCAGCACCGTGTCGGGCGTGAGAGCCCTCTTTTCCAGGATTTTAAACATGAAATACCGTCTTTATTCATTTGAATTGATAATCAGGTTGCCGTCATTGCGAGGAGACGCAGTCGACGCGGCAATCCAGAAAATGGAACTGGATTGCTTCGGGCTTATCGCCCTCGCAATGACGTTACGGACTAAATTCTGAATCATGTTACTTATTTTATTTTAGCCGCTATTCTTATTTCGCGGATCGGCCTCAGCGGGTCGTCGACCACGATTATCAGGCTTTCGGCGATCTCCCCCGGCGCGTATTTGTCGCTGTAGAGCATCACCTCGAAAGGCAGCGACGCTCCGGGAGCGATGGTCATTCCGCCGCGCAGGGTGGTTTTGCAACCCGTTTTCTCGTCGACGCCGCGTATATGGAGCGTTTCGCCCCCGTCGTTGCTCGCCGTCAGGCGGAAGACATACGGTACCTTGCGGCTCCGCACCTCGCCGAAGTTGCGGAACTGCGAATCGAGCGAGAGCCTGGGCGCCGTTTCAAGGCTTTCCCCCGCGAAATCGTCCACGCCGATCATGGTCGTGTAGATGGTGCGGTCAAGTTCCCTTCCGTCGACCGCGATCTTCAGCATATCGTGGATCACCCCGTAGCTGCCCGGTTTCCCGGTCAGGTCGTAGGTAATGGTCATGGTTCCGCTGCACCCGGCGCAGACGGTTTCCGGAGCGTGCACTTCTAGCAATCCGCTGGACTCTGCGGGGCTTATCGCCAGGGCTATCGCTTTTTGCGAGGTGTTTTTATAGCGGATCGCCATAGACGACGAAGTGCCCTGGGCCACCTGCCTGAACGCCAGCAGCGAGTTGTCGAACCTCAGCCCGCCGCCCATCTCGTAAGGATACTCCTCCCCGACGGTTTTCTTCCGCGGCGTGACGTGGCCCGAGATCGTGAGCTGGTCGTGGTGCCTGCCGCCGCCGCTCACCACAAGCGCGGTCTTGCTGAAATCGAGCGGATAGCCCATCGGGTTGAAAGTAACCTTCACCTCGGCCTTTTCGCCCGGCTTCACAAGGCCGCGCGTGTATTCGGGGGTGGTGCAGCCGCACGAAGCCGTCACGCGGTCGATGGCAATGGGTTCTTTCCCGGTGTTCGTGAAGGTGAAGATGTGGCTCACCGGGCCCCCCTCCTCGCGGACGGTGCCGAAACTCCACTCCGTTTCGCCGAACTTCAACGGCGATGAGTCCTGCGCGCGGCAGGTCAGGCATCCCAGCGCAAAGGCGGCGAATATATATATGGTCTTGCCAAGCATTCTTTATAAGCGAATTCAGTGTTGAAACAACAAATATTGTTCGTAACGTCATTGCGAGCCCGCAGGGCGCGGCAATCCAGAAAAACGACTGGATTGCTTCGTCAGTTACACTTCCTCGCAATGACGATAACGCCCAGGTCTTAATTCACATTCAATACAATTCGAGCCATTCGTAACCGTTCCCGACGAGGTCGAGGTAGCGCCTGAAACCCTCCTGCGGCACTACGACCGTGGCGGTGTTGTCGTTGGGGTGGAAACTCAGCGCCGGCGCGTCCCGCAGGTTTTTGTCGAGGAAGAGGCGGACATGGTTTTCCGTGTCGTTTATCAGCCCGAAAGGTGTGACGGACCCCGGGCGCAGGCCGAGCAACCGCTCCATGCGCTGCGGTGAGGCGAACGAAAGTTTACCCTGTTTCAGGCGTTTTTCGAGGTCGTGTATGGCGAGGTTGCGGGCACTGTCGAAAACGACCAGGTAATGCCTGTCGCCCTTGTGGTTGCGGAAGAAGAGGTTCTTGCAGTGGGTCGAACCGTCCTGCCGCCAGTACATCCGCGCGATCTCGACGGTGGGGGCTTCCGGGTGGTCGTAGCATTCGTAAGCGATGCCGTTGCCCTCCAGAAAGTCGTAAACTGTTTTCCGTCTGTCGTCCATCTGTTTTTTGCTATATCCGCGCAAAGATACCATTTTTAAGGCGCATATAATGCCTGTGCGGTGAAAAATAACTTTTCCGTTTCCGGATGTTATGATTTCCGGTTGCGGTGAAATTATTCGGGAAAATTGCGAGTAAAAATTTTGCGTAATTAAAAAATGATGTATATTTGCACTCCGAAACCGGGACACAGCGTTGTCCGTGCTTTGAAAAGGGCTTGCAGGTTTCGGTCATAAAATTCCTCTTTAGCTCAGTTGGTTAGAGCACCTGACTGTTAATCAGGGGGTCCAAGGTTCAAGTCCTTGAAGAGGAGCAGGGCAAAACCCGGGAGTCGCATTAAAAGATGCGACTTTTTTTCTTTTTAGCCGAAAAATATCTTAATTTTGCCTCCGATTTGGTTTCCGTGCCGGGGCTTCGCGCGCCGGTGGAATTAAAAGGGAATGCCGTGAGAGTCGGCAGCAGTACCCGTTGCTGTAAGTTCCTGAGGAAGCCGCCTCAAAAGCTCAAATACTGCGTTACGCTCGCCGCTCAAATCCTCATTTACACTAAGTAAACTCCGGTTTTCGCGGCTTCGCAGGCGTTGTCTTTGAATTTTTGAGACAGCTTCTTTGCAAATGGTTTTGACAATCTGAGCCACTGTCCCGCCGGGGATGGGAAGGCGTTAAAACCGGAACGAGCCAGAAGACCTGCCTGATCCAAATAATTGATTTATTTCAACTGCGGGAATCAGGTGAGAGATCGGACTGTAAATTTATCCGTATATATTTGTCTTTGTGCGCTGCTGTCGATGGCGGGCTGCATGAAATACGTCCCCGGCGGCGGCGAGGGGTTCGACACGGGGCTCGACGGCACTGACGTAACCGGGCAGGGGCTTTTCATAGCCTGCGAGGGTAATTTCATGTATGGCAACGCCTCGCTGTCATGGTACGATCCGGTTTCGCTCGGTGTGGAGAACGAGGTTTTCGCCCGCGCCAACGGAATGAACCTGGGCGACGTGGCGCAGTCGATGACGCTCCGCGAAGGGACAGTATGGACCGTCGTCAACAATTCGGGTGTCATATTCGCCGTAGACCCCCGCTCGTTCCGCGAGAAGGGACGCATCACGGGGTTCACCTCGCCGCGCTGCATCCATTTTCTCGGCGAAGAAAAAGCCTACGTCACGCAGCTCCACGACTCCCGCATTTTCATAGTAAATCCACGCACGCGTTCGATCACGGGCCATATCGAAACCGGCGCGGCTTCGACCGAGCAGATGGAGCAGTGGGGGCAATACGTTTTCGCCACCTGCTGGTCGAACCAGAGCACCGTTCTTGTGATAGACACCGCGGCGGACGAGGTTTGCGGCAGGATAGAGGTCGGATACCAGCCCTCGTCGATGGTCCTCGACGCCCGCGGAAAGATATGGGTTCTGTGCGAGGGCAGTTACGACGGAGCCGAGCCTGCCGCGCTCTTCCGCATCGACGCCGCCACGCGCACGGTCGAAAAACGCTTCGCATTCGGGACCGGGGGCATCGCGTCCGACCTCGCGCTGGACGGCGCGGGCGAAACGCTTTATTATATCGACGGGTCGGTTTGGCGGATGCCGGTAACGGCCGAAAACCTGCCTTCGGAACCTTTCCTGCCATATAAAGATACTCTCTACTACACGCTTACGGTAAATCCGCTCAGCGGCGAGGTCTACGTGGCCGATGCGATAGACTACGTGCAGCCGGGACGCGTCAGCCGTTTTTCGCCCGAAGGCGAACTGCTGGATTCATTCACCGTCGGGATCACCCCCGGCGCATTCTGCTGGCTGTGATGAGGGAGATCAAGATACTGCTCCTCGTGTCCGTACTGCTTTTGTGCATGGTACCCGGATTCGGCAAAAGTCCGTACAAAGGCGCTCCCGTGGCGGATCCCGATATAGTCGACACGGTCGGCGGGCGGCTGACGCTCCGTCCGATCGAGGTGATGGGCGAGCGCCCGATGAAAAAGATCGGGACGCGCGAAACGGATATCCCGGCGTCGGTGCTGCACGACAATATCGCCGCGCAGATGTCCGACGCGCTGAAATTCGGCACTTCGGTCTATGTCAAGGAGTATGGCCGCGCGACGCTTTCGACCGTCGCTTTCCGGGGGACATCGCCCTCGCACACCCAGGTCGTGTGGAACGGGATGAAGATCACTTCGCCTATGCTGGGGATGGTCGATTTCTCGATGATACCGTCCTATTTCGTCGACGGCGCGTCGCTGCTCCACGGAACCTCGTCGGTCAACCTTACGGGCGGCGGGCTCGGGGGCGCGGTGGTGCTGCAGACAAAACCGGCCGACGCGCAGGGGTTCAGCCTGCAATACGTTCAGGGTGTGGGAATGTACCGTACTTTCGACGAATTCCTCAGGCTCGGCTACGGCGGCGGCCGCTGGCAGCTCTCGACGCGGGCCGCATACTCCTCGTCGCGCAACGACTTCAAATACCGCAACTACCGGAAAAAGGAGATCGTCTGCGACGAAGATTACAACATCGTGGATTCGTACTACCCCGTGGAGAGGAACAGCCACGGCTATTTCAACGACTTCCACGTCATGCAGGAGGCATACTACAATGCCGGGAAAGCGGGCAGGGTGGGTTTTTCGGCGTGGTATCTCGATTCGCGGCGCGGTGTCCCGACGACCAAGACCGACTATAAGGAGGCGTCGGATTTCGTCAACGAGATGTGCGAGCGGACCCTCCGCGCGGTCGTGTCGTGGGATATGTCGCGCAGCAGATGGCGGGCGGGCGCGAGGGCGGGCTATATCGGCACGGCGATGCGCTACGACAACTCCGGCAGCGTCGGCAACGGAGTATGGGTGGAGATGATACGCTCGCGGAGCCGCGTCAACACGCTTTACGGCTCGGCCGACGGCGAGTATTATATAGGCAAAAAATGGCTTTTCACGGCCAACCTCTCGGTGCAGCAGCATTTTGTCCGCAGCAGCGACCGCAGCGTCAACAAGGACGGCGATGTCGAAACCCTCGTCAACGACCAGGCGCGGGTGGAGGTGTCGGGCGCGGTGTCGGCGAAATGGCGGCCCGTCGAGAGGCTCGGTCTTTCGCTGGTGCTGCGCGAGGAGATGTTCGGCGCGGAGTGGTCGCCCCCGATCCCCGCCTTTTTCGCCGAATACACTCTTTCGCGCCGCGGGAACGTGATGCTCAAGGGCTCGGTGTCGCGCAATTTCCGTTTTCCGACGCTCAACGACCTCTATATCCAGCCCGGAGGGAGCCCCGGTCTGCGGAAAGAACGGGGGTTCACATACGACTTCGGCGCGGAGTTCACCACGGGGTGCGAGGGGCGCTGCACGCTTCACGGCGAGGCGGCGTGGTTCGATTCGCGCATCGACGACTGGATAATGTGGCGTCGGAAGCTCGACTATATGTCGCCTGTAAACATCAGAGAGGTACACGCTTACGGTGTTGAATTTAAAGGAGTGCTTGATGTGGCGCTCGCTCGCGACTGGCTGCTGAACCTGAACGGCAGTTTCGCGTGGACGCCCTCGATAAATCTGGGCGAACCGGTAAGCCCGGCCGACAATTCGGTCGGGAAACAGCTGGTCTACATCCCCGAATTTTCGTCGGCCGTGACCGGCAGGCTGACTTTCCGGACGTGGAGTTTCGACTATAAATGGTGCTGGTACAGCGAGCGCTACACCGACACGAGCAACGCCGCCACCGCGATCACCCGCGTGCCGCCATATTTCATGAGCGACGTTTCGCTCGAAAAACGGTTCTGCTTCACATGGGCCGACCTGTCGGTGAAGTGCGCGGTGAAGAACCTCTTCGACGAGGAGTACGAAAGCGTCCTTTCACGCCCGATGCCGGGAATAAACTTCGAGGTTTTCCTGGGCATCACTCCAAAGTGGGGGGCAAAACGCCGCTGAGGGATGCCTTCTTCCCCTCCTTAGGAGGGGTGGCACGAAGTGCCGGGGTGGTTGGGCACGGGAATTGCAGAAAACTCCCGTAAAAGACATCGATCATACTAAAGGCATTTATGGACAGGACTGTAAAATCGGGCGTGGCGATGCTACGGGTGCTCGAAAGCTGGGGCGTGGACCACGTTTACGGCATACCCGGCGGGTCGTTCAATTCCGTTATGAACGCATTCTACGACGAACGTGGTTCCATTAAATTCATTCAGGTGCGGCACGAGGAGACTGGGGCCCTTGCCGCCTCGGCCGACGCCAAACTGACGGGCAGGATCGGGGTCTGTTTCGGAACCGCCGGACCTGGGGCCACTCATCTCTTCAACGGCCTGTACGATGCGCAGATGGACCGTGTCCCGGTGCTGGCGCTGGTCGGTCAGACCTCATCCGAAATGATGAACTACGACTGGTTCCAGGAAATGAACGAAAACCCGATGTTCGCCGACGTGAGCGTCTACAACCGCACGGTGATGAATCCCGAAAGCCTCCCTTACGTGGTCGACGACGCGATACGCAAAGCCATCGAACGCAAAGGCGTGGCGGTCGTTACGATACCCGTCGATTACGGCTATGTCAATATTCCCGACCGGGATGTCTCCTCGGCGGCGAACCGCAGGTCGGGTTTTCCCGTCCCGGACAAAAAAGACATAGAAGCTGCGGCTGAACTTATCGCCGCCGCCGAACGCCCCGTGATGTTCGTGGGACAGGGGGCGAGAGATGCGGCTGACGAGATTCTCGCCATGTCCGGACACTGCTCCATGCCGGTGATCCTTTCCGCGCTGGCAAAAGGCATAATTCCCGAAAGCACGGAAAATCTGCTCGGGGTGTCGGGCAGGCTCGGCACGAAACCCGCCAACGAAGCGCTTGCGATGACAGACCTGATACTCTTCGCCGGCAGCGACTTTCCGTTCGCAAGGGTGATGTTTCCGCCCGAAGCGAAGTTCATCCAGATAGACATCGACCCCTCGAAGCTGGGGAAACGCCACAGAACCGACACCGCGATCTTAGGCGACGCTAAGGAATCACTTAAGCTGTTGCTTGAGGCGGCTCATAAAAAGCAAACATCCAAATGGCTGGAAGCCAACCGCACCAACCGCGTCAACTGGCGGAACTGGCTGAAAAGATTCGAAAACAGCGGCGAGGTTCCGCTGCGCGTCGAGCCGGTGTTCAGGGAGATCAACCGGATCGCAAAGGACGACGCCGTTTTTGTAACCGACGTGGGCAACGTTACCATGCACGCCGTCCGCCTGCTCGATATGAACGGCGGCCGCCAGCGTTTCACCACTTCGGGGCTTTTCGCCCCGATGGGCTACGGGGTTCCGGGCGGCATCGCCGCGAAACTCAGTTTTCCGGAGAGGCAGGTGTTCACCATGAGCGGCGACGGCGGATTTGCAATGGTGATGCAGGACGTAATTACGCAGGTAAAGTACGGCCTGCCCATAATCAATATCGTCTTCTCGAACGACTCGTTCGGGTTTATCGAAGGAGAACAGGAGGATACGCATCAGCCCAAATACGGCATCGACCTGTTAGGTGCGGACTACGCAAAGATTGGCGAGGCAATGGGGGCGAAAGGCTTTACGGTGACCCGGCGCGAACAGCTGCGCGGGGTGTTCGACGAAGCGGCCGCCAGTACGGTTCCTGCGGTGATAGACGTGAAGATCACGAATGCCCGCCCTTTCCCGTCAGAGGCCATGATTCTTGACAGCGACCTTTTCAGCCGGTCAGAGATAGACGCTTTTGTCAAACGGTATAAAGTAAAGGATATGCCGCTGTTAAAGGATTTGTTGAAATAACCGGAAGCGGGCCGCACTCATAATGCGGCCTGTTTTGTTTTTATATCGGCAGTAATCCGTACTTTTGCAGCATGATAAGAAGAGCAGAAAGAGAAGACTGCCCGCGCCTGCTGGAACTGATCCGCGGCCTTGCGGAGTATGAAAAAGCGCCCGACGAGGTGACGGTTTCGCTTGAACATTTCGCCGGGAGCGGTTTCGGCCCGAATCCCGTCTGGTGGGCGTTCGTCGCCGAGGAGGAGGGGCGGATCGTTGGCTTCGCCCTGTGGTATATACGCTACAGTACATGGAAGGGGCAGCGGCTCTACCTCGAGGATATCTACGTCGAGCCCGAAGCGCGTGGACGGGGTATCGGCGCCCGGCTTTTCGAGAGGGTTGTCCAGGATGGACGCGACAGGGGACTTAACGGCATGGTGTGGCAGGTCTTGGAGTGGAACGAGCCCGCCCTTAACTTTTACCGCAAATACGGCGCGGAATTCGACCCCGAATGGGTGAACGGCTCGCTCGATTTCTGACAACAAAAAAGGCTCCCGAAAGGAGCCTTTTTTTATTAAAACTTCAGAAAATTATTTCTTGTCGATCTGGTTCTTGACCGACTTCATCATGACGGCCATGTAGATGCGGAATATGCCGTACACGAGCAGCGCCACGCAGAAGAACGTTACCACGAACGCGCCTCCGAACAGCGGGCTGCTGAAGATGAAAACGAGCGAGAACAGCAGCGCCAGGATTGCGATGGAAAGCATCCATCCCCAGCCGCGCACGCCGTATTTCTGCAGTTCGGCAGCCGAGCCGATCGCCCATATCGAGCGGAACATGATCCAGAAGCCCACGAAATAGATCAGCACCATCGTTACCGCCGGTGCGGGAAGTGCCAGAAGCATACAGCCTACCAGTATGTCCAGGATACCCCCGGTAAGGGTCCACCCCCAGCCGTAAAGGGCCTTGCGGTTCTGCACCGCGAACGCTATTTCGGCGATGCCGCTGATAAAGAACGCCACGATGAATACGATCGTGAGCGCCGCCATGGTTTCGAGCGGGATGAACATACACCACACGCCGAGGATAATGGCGATAATACCTACTACCAAAGATACCCACCAGTTCTTAACGGTGTCCCTGACTCCTTCCATTACTGTTTTCATAATCATTGGATTTAGACGGTTGATATTTTAAACGTACTGTGAATGCAGCAATATTCCTGCCAGAAAAACTCGCGGGCAGGGAGCCGTAACTCCTTAAAAGGGGAACAATAGAGGCAGCATCAGTATCATTACCACCCCCATTATGAGTTGCAGCGGCAGCCCGACCTTCACGTAGTCCATGAACGAGTAGCGTCCGGCGCTCATCACCAGCGCGTTTGGCGGGGTCGAGAAGGGCGAGGCGAAACACATGCTGGCTGCGACCGCGACCGCGAAAAGGAAAGGGTAGGGGCTCACTCCCGCCCCTGCGGCGGCCTGCAGCGCTATCGGCGCGAAAAGGACGGCCGTCGCGGTGTTGCTCAGTATCAGCGTCAGCAGCGAGGTACCGCCGTAGACAAGTACCAGCAGGCCGTGGGGGCCGATGTTGCCGAAGCCGAGCATCCAGTCGGCGATGACCGCCGTGACGCCGGTCTTTTCGAACGCCGTGGCCATCGGTATCATCGCGCCGATCAGCACTATGCTGCTCCAGTTGATGCTGTTGTAGGCCTCCTCCATGTTGCGCAGGCACCCCGTAACGACCATCAGCAGGGCGGCCAGAAGTATCGCCGCTACCGCCGGGATCACGTCCAGCACCATCACGACTATCATCGCTATCATTATCGCGGCGGCTATCGGCGCCTTGCGGTCGAGAGTAACCTTCGCGGCCTCCTTTTCGGGCTGTCCGACCAGCACCATGTCGCCCTGGCGGTTGCCGAGCGCCGAAATATCATCCCACCGTCCCTGTATCAGCAGCGCGTCGCCCGCGTGGACCTTCAGGTCCTTGATCGAGTCTATGTCGTATTCGCCCTGACGCTGGATGCCCAGAACGTTCACGTTGTATTTTTCGCGGAAGCGGCTTTCGGCGATGGTCCTGTTGATGAGTTTCGAGTTGGGCATGATGAAAATCTCGGCCACGCCGTACTCGTCGAACTGCAGCGAATCCTCCTCCGGAGGAGTCTGTTCGAGCCTCAGGGCGTTCTCTTCGACGAAACGGCCGATGTTTTCGGCGCTGCCGTTGCAGAAAAGCGTGTCGCCCTCCTGGATGACGGTCGTCGGGCCCGCTATCTCCTCGACGCCGGGCTTGCGGAAACGCCCTCCGGCTGGTTTGCGCACCACCTTGCCGATGCTGACGCTGAAAACAGACGGTATCTTCAGATCGTCGAGGCGGCCTCCGACAAGCGGCGAACCGGCGGGAACGCCGCACCGGTATGTCTGCTGCGCGAGGTTGTACTGTTCGACAAGTTCGGCCAGCGATTTTCCTTTCTTTTCGCCCCCTTCGGTCTCCTCTTTTTTGCGTCCGAGCAGCCACTTGCTCAGGAAGAAAAGTATGCCGACACCTACGACCACGGCTATCGCGCCCACCGGAGCGAACGAGAAGAACGACAGCGCCTTATGCCCGGCGCCGGTCAGCGCGTCCTGTATGACGAGGTTTGGCGGGGTGCTGATAAGGGTGAACATCCCCATGCTGCTTGCGAAGGCCATCGGCATCAGGTATCGGCGCGACGAGAGGTTGCCCTTTGCGGTCATGCTTATCACGATCGGCATCATCAGCGCGACGGTCCCGGTGTTGCTGACGAAAGCCCCGATAAAGGCCGTCACCAGCATCACGAGCACGAAAAGCAGGTTCTCGTTCTTTCCGCCGAGCTGCAGTATCTTGCTGCTTATCATGCGGGCGAGCCCGGTGCGGAATATACCCGCCCCGACGACGAACAGCCCCACCATCATTATCACGACGGTGTTCGAAAAGCCCGCGAGCCCTTCGGCCGGGGTAAGTATGCCGAAAAGCATCAGCGCCAGCAGCGAGCATAGAGCCACGATGTCCGATCGCACCTTCCCGCGCATGAAAAAAACGGCGGAAGCCGCGAGTATAGCCAGGGTTATATTAAAAGAAGAGAAAACCGCCTGCCAATCCATATCACAAATCAATTAACGCATGCAAAGATACAAAAAAGGTTGGCCTAAGTCAACCCTTTGTCATCTCCTGTTTCTCGGCCTCCATCTCCTCTTTGACCTTTTCGGCGGCGGGGGGAAGGCCCTCCGGCACGGTATCGGGTTCGATCAGCTTGTATTCCCTGTAGTATATCCTGATCAGCAGCAGGAACACCGAGATCGTCAGCGGGCCGAATATAATGCCCCAGAATCCGAAGAGCGGTATGCCGAGTATCACCCCGAAAATGACGATCAGGGGGTGGGTGTTGGCTATCCTCTGGTTCAGTATGATTCGTACCAGATTGTCCACGTTCGCGATCACCAGCACCCCGCACAGTATCAGCAGTATACCTTTCAGCACGAACCCGTCGGCCATGAACCAGATGCCGAGCGGAACGCTGACTATGATCGTTCCGACCATAGGAATAAGCCCGCAAAGCGACGTCAGAAATGCCCAGAAGACTATATTTGTCATCCCGAATATCCAGTAGACGAGCGCCGCGACGAGCCCCTGGCACAGCATCATCAACGGTATTCCAACCGCGTTGCTGTAAATTATCGTCGTGATCTCATCGGTCAGCTGCGTCCGGCTCTCGCCCCTGAAGGGAATGTATTTACCCGCCTTCTCCTCGAGCCTCCGCGCGTGCGTCAGCATGAAGTAGAGGATTATGATGGTCATTAAAATGTTGGCCGCGAAGCTGTACGTGGTGTTCAGAATCGTATTGGCAACCTTGCCGAGCAGGTTTGTCGAATCTTTGATCAGGTCGGGCGAGATGAGCGTGAAGCCCACGAAACCGTTGACTTTCGGAACGAGTGTCAGTACCGAATCCAGCAGTGCCGAAGCGTCTAAGGCCTGTATCTCCTTTGCCAGTATCTCGAAAATGACGAACCCCATTCCCAGCAGCACGGCGCATATTCCGAGCACTATCACGAGCGAAGCGAACCACGGTTTCCAGCGGTGCCGCTCCACCATCCGGAACATCAGTCCCCGGAACACGACATAGAAGGTGAGCGCCCCCAGGAACGAGCCGATAAAGAATGCCAAATGCTTGAACATCACGGCTCCCATCAGTATCAGGAAGGCCAGGAACAGCAGCTGGCGGAAGAATATGTTGTTTTTTCGAATCGTATCCTGCATGGCGCGATCTCTTACAGGGGCAATTTTTCCGGGTCGTAAAGTTCGGTCGAGAGGTATCTTTCGCCCGTGTCGGGCAGAAGCACGACGATGTTTTTACCTTTGTTTTCGGGTTTCAGCGCGATCGACAGGGCGGCGTATGCGGCGGCTCCGGAAGAGATGCCCACCAGAAGCCCTTCGGTCCGGGCAAGCCGGCGGGCGGTGCGGACGGCATCCTCGTATGAAACCTCCGCGATTTCGTCCACGATCGATGCGTCGTAGTTTCCGGGAATGAATCCCGCGCCGATGCCCTGTATCCTGTGCGGTCCGGGTTTTCCGCCCGACAGCACGGGCGACGCCGCCGGTTCGACCGCAATCACGCGGATGGCCGGATCGTGTTCTTTAAGTTTTTTGCCGGCACCGCTCAAAGTTCCTCCCGTACCTACTCCGGCTACGAAGAAGTCGACTTTTCCGCCGGTATCCAGCCATATCTCCTCGCCCGTCGTGGCGTAGTGGACGGCGGGGTTTGCCGGATTGTTGAACTGATCGAGCGTCACGGCTCCGGGGATCGACGCGCGGATCTCTTCGGCCCGGGCGATCGAGCCTTTCATCCCCTCGCCCCCGGGTGTCAACACTATCTCTGCCCCGAGCGCCGCGACCAGGGCGCGCCTTTCGGGGCTCATGGTTTCGGGCATGGCGAGGATCAGCCTGAACCCCCTCGCCGCCGCGACCATCGCAAGGCCGACGCCGGTATTTCCGCTGGTCGGTTCTACTATTGTGCCTCCGGGCGCCAGCAGTCCCCGTTTTTCGGCGTCTTCGATCATGGCGAGCGCAATGCGGTCCTTGACGCTTCCGCCCGGATTGAAATATTCGAGCTTGGCGACGATTCGTCCCTGCGCGCCGTATTCTTCCCCGAACCGGGCGAGTTCGACCAGCGGGGTGTTTCCTATGATATCCGTGAGTTTTCCTGAAATTTTAGTCATTGCATTATGCTTTTTAGATGGTCGGAATATGAGTCTGCAACTCTGGTGCCGTGTTTTATCCGCACACTCTGTTTTACAAAGATAGGGAAAATTACTTGCCTTTAAGGTTTTGCCCGGGCATGCCCGATAACTGTTGTTTTCAAGAATGTCGACACGTTAATTGAAAAAATATTTAAAATATTTCCAAAACCTTCCGATTATCGAAACTTTTGTTATATTTGTAGCCGATAACACCCCTGTTTTTTATGCTTGCTCAGGAATTGAACGACAAACTCATCTCTGCGATAAGGGAAAAACTGCCTCCCGGTGCCAATATAGCCAACCGGTTGATGGATATGCTTTGTATAGGCCGCGAGGCGGTCTACCGCAGGCTCCGCGGGGAGGTGCCATTTACCCTTTCCGAGGCCGCCTTGATCTGCCACAAAATGAATATTTCTCTCGATTCGATTGCCGGCGGCGATACCGGTTTTGCCGTTGTCGACGTCCATTTCGTGAAGAATCAGGAGAGCCTCAGCGCATACCGCGACACGCTCGGCTATTTTCTGCATTCCTACACCAAGTTAGGCAATGATCCCGCCGCACAGCTCCACGCGGCCTGCAACTCCCTGCCTTTTATGATATACCTTGGTTTCGACAACCTGTCGAAATTCATACTGTTCAAGTGGTTGTACCAACGCGGCGCGCTTGCGCCCGGCGTAACTTACGGCGACTTCGAGCTCCCGACGGACCTGCTCAAACTCCACAGGCAGTATGTGGCGGCCGCCAGGAACATCAATCACGGCAGTTGCCTGTTCGATTACCAGATATTCGAGTATCTGATAGGAGACCTCCGCTATTTTTCCAATATCGGATTGCTTTCAAGGGATAATATCGAGGCCCTGAAGGGGGATTTCCGCGCCATGCTCGACGAACTCGAGGGCATTGCGGTGAAAGGGCGCTTCTCCAACGGCAGGGAGTTCCACCTCTATGTTTCGAGCGTCAATTTCGATTCCACCTACTGCATTGTTTCGGGCGAAAGCTCACGCCTGGCTTTCCTGAAGATATGCGGCGCCAATATGGTCTCTTCGACGGAGATGAAACTTTTCGAACAGCTGAGGGTATGGATCGAGTCGCTCCGCAAGTTTTCGACGCTCATATCGCAGAGCGGCGAGATGCAGCGCGTCATGTTCTTCAACCGGCAGCGGAGTCTGGTCGAAAACCTTTAGACTTGCATTTTCCGTCATTCCTTTTGGTCTCTTTTGGTTTTTTTGTCGAAATAGGAGTTTCCGGAGCGCCCGTTTTCGCAATACCGCATCGCAGGCGGCTTTTTCTGTGATATTAGGCAAAGCCCCATATGGTTTTCGCCCCGATTCATCTGGAAAAACAGACGGGTTTGCCCTATTTTTGAGGCAGAAGGGGAAAATCTGGGGGATTTATGAAAAAAAATATCAGGAAGGAATTCGTCGACGAGATCCGGTGTGCGCTTCCCGACGACATTAACGCAGCCATATATCTGGCTGGAGAGTTAAAACTCGGGAAAGAAACGGTTTACAGGCGCCTCAGGGGAACCGTACCTTTCACTCTCGATGAAGCGGCGGCGGTCGCCGGGGACCTCGGCATCTCTCTCGACCGGCTGGCCGGTATTACCCGGCCCGGGAATCCGGTTTACGAATTCAATATCAATTACAGCTGCGATCTCGACGAAAACTATGACATGTTCGCCCTGGGGACGCTGAGCGTGATCAGGAAAGTGGCGCAGGACCCTTCCGGCATATTCATCGCGGCAGCCAACACTTTGCCGTGGCCGTGCTACGGCAACCGCGCCGCACTTGCCACATTCCGCTACAAGCGGTGGCTCTATGAGAGGGGCGAGATATGCTCCATGGCTACCGAAGAGCTGGAAACGATGCCTTACGACTACCTGAAAGCCCAGGACGACCTGATGGACGCTTACCGCCGGATAGGAGGGACATACATGATCTGGGACGAAAATGTTTTCAGATCGCTCGTCAAGGAGATAAGGTATTTCAGAAGCATTTCAATGATAACCGACGAGGATGTCCTGAATATGCGCAGGGAGCTGCTGGCCTTGCTCGACTGGCTCGAAGAGCTGATGGCGAACGGAAAGACGGAGAGCGGAGTGAGGGTCTATTTCTATCTTTCGAATATCAATTTCGACGCCTCGTATTCATATATGGAATCGAAGGGGTTCCAGAACAGCATTTTCCACGTCTACGGCGTTCACCAGATCGAGTCCCGGTCGCCGGACATATGCACGCTCCAGAAATCATGGCTCCAGACCATTTTGCGCCACTCCACGCTGATCACCCAAAGCGGAGAGATAGAACGCGCGGCGTACCTGAAAGAGCAGAGGAGTATCGTGAAAACCCTTTGAGGATTTGAAGATTCAAAAAATATAGGCATTCCCCTCATTTTCAAATCTCCAAATCTTCAAATCAATTGATAAGCGCGATTATATCGCCCGGAATGTACGCGATATGACCGGCGCCGCTTGCCGCGAGTTCCTTTTCGCCGCGGAATCCCCACACGACGCCCACCGACCCGACGCCCGCATTGCGCGCGGTTATCATATCCACGTCAGAATCGCCTATGTAGAGCGTCTGTTCGCGCGCCGCGCCGGCCGCTTCCATGATTTCGTTCACGACCGCCGGATCGGGTTTCGCAGGAAAGCCTTTTCTCTGTCCCAGAACCGCGACGAAGGGTATCTCCGGAAAAAACCTTTCGACGAGGGCGGCGGTTCCCTCCTGGAATTTATTCGAGGCGACGGCCAGCTTCACCCCCCTCAGGCGCAGCCCGGCGAGCAGTTCGGGAATGCCGTCGTAGGGACGGGTGCGGCGGTCGATGTTCGCGGTGTAGCGATCCACGAAACTCGCGCGCAGTTCCTCCAGATGCCGGGGTGTGCGTGCGTTTTCCGGAACGGCCCTTTCTATCAGTTTTCCTATGCCGTTGCCGACAAACCGGCGGTAAGCCTCTTCAGGGTGCTGCGGATAGCCCGCTTCCGCCAGGATGTGGTTGCATGCGGCCGCCAGGTCGCCCACGGTGTCGAGCAGCGTTCCGTCGAGGTCGAATATCACGAGTTCTTTCATAACGTTCGCAAAGGTAAATAATTAAACAAAACAGTACCTCATATATTTTTCCGCTTGGCCTATTTTTTGTAACTTGCGCCGATGTGAGTGATCGGGACATGGAAAGGATTTTATCGGAAAAAACGGCGGAACGGTACGGGGATTTTCTCGCCAGATGCCGCGGCGCATACAGCGAACACAGTGTATCGATGATATGCGACGCACTGGCGCTCGCCGAAGAGAAGCTCGATGGCAGGATGCGCTACAACAGCCGGCCGCTGCTCGACCATTCGGTAAACACCGCCTCCATAGTGATCTCCGAGATCGGCCTGGGGCGCAACTCCGCCATTTCGACCCTGCTCCACGACATCGTGCGCCTGGGGCTGATGACCTCGGCCGAGGTGGGGGAACTCTACGGCGCCGCCTGCACCGCGATCATCGACGGAATGACCAACATTTCGGGCATCCACCCGAAGATTTCCGATGCCCAGGCCGAGAATATCCGCGAACTTATAATCTCCTATTCGACCGATCCGCGCGTGATCCTTATCAAGCTGGCGGACAGGCTCGAAGTGATGCGAACGCTCGATATTTTCCCGCACGAGAAGTGGGAGAAAAAGAGCTGGGAGAGCCTGAACCTCTACGCCAAGATCGCCCACAAGCTGGGGCTCTACGCGATAAAGAGCGAACTCGAAGACCTTTCGCTTAAATACCTCCAGCCCGCGGATTACGCCCAAATAGTCGAAAAACTGTCGGCAGGGGAGGCCGAGCGCCTCAAATTCATCGCCCGGTTCCTGGTGCCGATCGAGGAAAAACTGACCAAGTCGGGGATAAAATACCATATAAAGAGCCGCACCAAGTCGATCTATTCAATCTGGAGCAAGATGCGCAAGCAGAATATCCCCTTCGAGGAGATCTACGACATCTTCGCCATCCGCATCATCATCGACTGCCCGCGCGAGGATGAAAAAACCGCGAGCTGGAACGTTTACTCCATCGTTACCGACTTCTACACGCCCAATCCCGAACGCCTGCGCGACTGGATTTCCATCCCCAAGTCCAACGGCTACGAGTCGCTGCACACGACCGTCGTGACACCGGAAGGCAAGTGGGTCGAGATACAGATACGCACCGAGCGGATGGACGAGGTGGCCGAGCGCGGCATCGCCGCCCACTGGCGCTACAAGGGTGTGCGCCAGGGCGGCCTCAGCAGCGACGAGTGGCTGGCGCGCCTGAGGGAGCTGATCGAGAACACCGAAACCACGGTTTCCACAAAGGCGTTCAACGCCAGCCTCGGTTCGGGCGAGATATTCGTCTTCACGCCCAACGGCGACCTGCGCAAACTCCCGGAAGGGGCGACTGTGCTCGACTTCGCTTTCCACATTCACACCAACGTCGGCGCGGGGTGTATCGGGGGCAAGGTCAACGGCCGCAACGTGTCGATAAAACATGTCCTCAAGAACGGCGACATAGTCCAGATACTGACCTCAAAGAACCAGAAGCCGAAGGCCGACTGGCTCAATATCGTCCGCACCACCCGCGCCCGCAACAAGATCAGGGCCTACATGCGCGAGGAGGAGGCCAAAGCGGCGGCGCTGGGGCGCGAGGAGCTCGAACGCAAGATCAAGAACTGGAAGCTCTCGATCGCCATCGACGACGCGGTGACGGCGCTGTGCAGGTACTATAAGCTGCGCACCGGCACGGAACTTTACGGCCGGGTGGCGGGGCAGAAGATCGATATCGCCGAGATAAAGGAGGTGCTCGTGCGCTATCTGAGCGGCGAGATCGAGGAGGAGAGGCGCGCGGCGGCCGCATCGGCGGCACCACCGAAAGCGCAGGCTTCCTCCGCGAACGAGGACGCGTTGGTCATCGACGAATCACTGAGCCAGATCGACTATAAATTCGCAAAGTGCTGCAACCCTATCTTCGGCGACAATATTTTCGGCTTCGTGACGGTGGCGTCTGGCATCACGATCCACCGCAGCGACTGTCCCAACGCCGTAAGGATGAGGGCTATGTATCCATACCGAATGCTGCCCGCCAAATGGCGCGACAATGTGGGGCAGGGGGCTTTCAGGGCGACGATAAAAGTGTCGGCCGAGGACCGAACCGGCATCGTCAACCGCATTACCGAGATAATCAACGCCGAACTGAAACTCAATATCCGTTCGGTCAACTTCTCGTCGCGCGGCGGCGTGCTTTCGGGCCTGATAAACGTCGAGGTGCCCAATAAGGGGATCGTCGACACGATGATACACAAGATACTCGCCGTCAAGGGAGTGCAGCGCGCCTTCAGGGTAAACACCAATTAATCGGTCAGCCGATACCTGCCCAATCAATTAACTTTCCCGAAATATGAAAAACATCGTAGTAGTCACTCCCACGGAAAAGGAGTCTACGTTCTTCTTCGAACACGGCATCACCGTCTATCATTGCGGTGTCGGAATGGCCGAATGCGCCGCCGCCACCGCCAAACTGATAATTGAGGAGAAGCCCGGCCTGATGATCCTCGCGGGGATCGCGGGGACCTACTCCGAAAATGTCGTTATCGGCGAAACTGTCGTTGTCGAGAGCGAGGTGATCGCCGACCTCGGGCGTTACGACGGAAAGTCTTTCACGGAACTCTACCAGAAGAGCTATTTCGCGCCCGTTGCGGCGCCCGGCTACCGCAGCGTCAAAAGCAACACGGTCAACACCGCCGGGGCGATAATCACCAACCCGCCGCAGGCCGACATCGAGAACATGGAAGGGGCGGCCTTTTTCGCCGTGTGCGACAGATTCGGGGTTCCGGCGATGGAGGTTCGCACCATCTCGAACCGCGTCGGCGAAACAATAAAAAGCCAGAACATGTCGATCGCGATAACCCGCCTGGCTCTCGAACTCGAAAAAATACTCTCGCTTATTTCCTTATGATGCGGCTCACGCTCAATATTTCGCCCTGTCCCAACGACACTTTCATGTTCGACGCGCTGGTCAACGGGCGCATCGACACGCGCGGCCTCACGTTCGACGTCCGCTATGCCGATATCGAGGAGCTGAACCGCACGGCTATGCAGGGCGGGGTGGACGTCAGCAAGATAAGCTGCGCGGCACTGCCGCAGGTTTATGACCGTTACGCGCTTTTGGACAGCGGCAGCGCCCTCGGGCACGGCAACGGCCCGCTTCTGGTGGCGCGTCCCGGAGTCGATGTGCACCTTCCCGGAACAAGGGTGGTTGTTCCGGGGTTCAACACCACCGCCAACCTGCTGCTGAGGCGTATTTTCCCCGGGCTGGCGGATCAGGAGTCGCTGATTTTCTCGCGGATAGCCCGGAGTGTCGCGGCCGGGGTTTTCGACGCGGGGGTGCTGATCCACGAGGGGCGCTTTACTTATCAGGACCACGGACTCGTTCTCGTAGCCGATCTCGGAGCGGAGTGGGAAGCCGCAACCGGACTGCCGCTGCCGCTGGGGGCTATCGTGGCCTCTCGCGCGCTGCCGGAGGATGTCAGCACGACGGTCGGGGAGTTGCTGCGCGAAAGCATCGCCTATGCTTTTGCTCATCCGGAGGCTTCCCGCGAATATGTCAAATCACACGCCCAGGAGATGGACGACAGCGTGATCGACAGCCACATAGCGCTCTTTGTAAACGATTATTCCCTCTCTTTGGGCGACGAAGGCCGCCGGGCGGTCAAAGAGCTCACAGGAATAGAGATAACGTCATTGCGAGGTCGGAACGCCGACGGCGGACGAACGAAGCAATCCAGACTATTATAAAGAAAAAGTGCGGACCGAAATCCGCACTTTTCATATGAAGCACCGCAGGGCCTGTAAGCCGGGTTCTGTTCCCTCATTGCGGAAGGTCCCCGTCATTTATCTACGACGGACGTCGCCGTCCGCCTCCAGCGGCCTACCCCCCGGCATCGGGCGAGCAACCCTCATCTGCCGGTATACATGGCCTTGCAACCCGTCGGACGTACAGCAGGGAGATGTCGCCATTCCCCC
>JAVBVG010000134.1:0-11208 GCA_031554415.1 Rikenellaceae bacterium
CATGTCGAAGAAACGGTACTTGCGCAGCCTCATGGGCTGGTGTACCTGGAAATACATGCAGATGGTCTTCATTTTATGCGGGTTTATTTATTTTGCAACGGATTCGTAAACCTCCTTGACTTTTGCGGCGGCGTTGTCCCACTTCAGGCCGGTAACCTCTTCGAGCCCCTTGCTCGAGAACATTTTCGCCAGCGCCGGATACTGCACCAGGGCGTAAATGGCGTCGGCCATCGCGTCCACGTCCCAGTAATCGACCTTGACGGCGTATTCCAGCACCTCGGCCACGCCGCTCTGCTTCGATATGATGACCGGAACGTTGGATTTCATCGCCTCGAGCGGCGAAATCCCGAAGGGCTCGGACACCGACGGCATCACGTAGACGTCGCTCAGCGCGTACATCTTCTGCACGTCGTCGCCCTTTAGGAAGCCCGTGAAGTGGAACCTGTCGGCTATGCCCAGTTCGGCCACGCGACGGACGACGTGTTCCATCATGTCGCCGCTCCCCGCCATCACGAACCTCACGTTCGGAAGCCTTTTAAGCACCTTTGCCGCCGCCTCGACGAAGTAGTCGGGGCCTTTCTGGTAGGTGATGCGGCCGAGGAACGTTACGATCTTGTCCTCGACGCCGCGTTCGACCTCTTCCGTAGGGCTGGTCGCGAAGCGCACCGCGTTGTGTACCGCCACTACCTTTTCGGCCGGGATGCCGTATTTCTCGATGAGTATGTTGCGCGTCAGGTTGCTGACGGCGATCACGCAGTCGGCACCGTCCAGCCCCGCTTTTTCAATGTCGAAAACGGTGCGGTTGATGTTCTCGCCGCTGCGGTCGTACTCCGTCGCGTGCATATGCACCACGAGGGGTTTGCCCGAAACGGCTTTGGCGGCGATCCCGGCATAGTAGGTCAGCCAGTCGTGGGCGTGTATCACGTCGAACTGCCCCTCCAACTGCTTTGCGACTTCGGCCGCGACCATAGCATAGCGCGCCACCTCCTCCATCAGGTTTGCGCCGTAGCGTCCCGAAAAGGTGAAGCGCCCCCTCCAGATGTCGCCGCCGGTCTGGACCGAGCCGGTGCGCAGGTACTCCTCGCGTTTGGCCTCGTACTCCTCGGGCGTGGCATAGGGGATCATGTTCGAGTCGATCTCGATGAAGGTCATCCTGTCCCAGATGTCCTTGTGCTTCGTGTCGCCGAAGAGCGTTACGACGTCGCTCGCGTTGACCACGCGCACGAAACGCTGGTCCTCGTCGCCATAGGCTTTCGGGACGACCATTTTGACCTCTACGCCGTGTTTGGCGAGTCCGCGCGTCAACCCGTAGGTCGCCGTCCCGAGGCCGCCCGCAATGTGTGGGGGACATTCCCACCCGAACATCAATACTCTCATAAGCTGATTCGTTTTTTACTTTTTTCTCTTTCGTTACATCCTGTTTTGCATCCTGTCTTTTACGCACCTTTCAGTGCGTATTATTTTTGAGCCTTGTATTTCTGTATCATCTCGTTGATGCGCAGCACGGCTCCCACGCTCCAGGCCTGCGAAATGGCGCCGCGCTGTGCGTGGGGAGGGTCGCCGTCGTATATCTCGGGTATCGAGCCGATACCGTAGCTGTCGATATCCTCTTCGAATCCGGCCAGTATCTCCTCGGCTTTCTGGAGGTATTTTTCGCCCCAGAGGTCGAAATTGGCCTTTACGTAGTGCTCCAGCGGCCACGGCCAGACGGTACCCTGGTGGTAGGCGCGGTCGCGGGTGGGCTGGTCGCCTTCGCAGCGTCCCTGGTAGAGGGGGTTTTGGGGCGAGAGCGTTCGCAGTCCTTTGGGCGTCAGCAGGTGGCGTTTGATGGTTTGGATGACCGCGAGCTGCTGCTCCTCGTTAAGCATCTTATAGCGCATCGAGCAGGCGATCACCTGGTTGGGGCGCACGAACAGGTTCTGTCCGGCATCGTTGACGTAATCGGCCAGATACCCTTTATCGTCCGACCAGAAAGTCCGCAGGAACGACTCTTTTATTAGGTTCGGGAAGGCCTTCCAGTCCCCGGCGAACTGCGCGTCCTTATATTTCCTGGCAAGTTCCAGCGTGTAGCACACCGCGTTATACCACAGGGCGTTGATCTCGACCTGGTAGCCCTCGCGGCCCGTAACTGGCTTGCCGTCCACCACAGCGTCCATCCATGTCATGGCGTACTGCGGATGCTGCGCCCACACCAAACCGTTGTCGCGGACTTCGATCACACTGCCGATACCCTTCAGATATGCATTCAGCACATCCTTCATCTTCTGGCCGTATGATTCCCAGATTTGCCTGGCGCCGACGTGCTCTTCGAGCTGTTGCAGCGTCCAGAAGAACCACAACGGGGCGTCGACCGAGTTGTAGGCCTCTCCCATGTTGGGGAACAGGCCGTCCTTCATTTCGCGCGTCATGGTCTCCACCACATCGATGCAGCTCTGCACGTCGCCGCGCGTAAGCGTGATGCCGGGCAGCGCGATGAACGTATCGCGTCCCCAGCGCCCGAACCACGGCCATCCCGCTATCACCTCGGTGCGGTCTTCACGCCTCGAAATGAACTGCCGGGCCGAGTGGCGCAGGCATGCCAGAAAATCCTTTTTGTCGCTGCGGCGTTCGACTTCACCCTTGAAAATTTCGGCAATGGTATTTCCCGACCACATTTCATCGAGTGCCGCCGAGAAAATCACGCTTTCGCCCTTTTTGATGTCGATCTCGAAGTAGCCGGGCGTCAGCAGGTCCTCCTGGAACGGATATCCCCGCGCTTTTTCCTCGAGGTATTCGAAGCGGTAATACCAGTCCGGCGCCGCCACGAATTCGCACTTCCCGCAGTCGGTCTGCATATAGAGCCACGGGAAATCCTGGTAAAGCCGGCACTTCACGCCGCCCCTCACCGGATAAGAATGCCCGTCGGCGAACATATTGGCCTGGCTCAGCGAGTGTTTGTTGCGGAACGCAAGCATGGGCCTCAGGCGCAGTTTCGTATCCGACTTAGCCTCCTCGAGCGTGTAACGGATCAGGAGCTGGGTCTTGGTGTGTATCCACAGGATCTCTTTTTTCAGCACTACGCCGCCCACGCGGTATGTTATAGTCGGAGTCGGGGTGTAGTCGAAGTCCGTTATATACTTGTGTCCGCGCGGTTCGTAGGTGCCGGGAAAGCGGTGAATGGCCAGGTTGAAAGACTGTTCGTGCTGGATCACCGTTTCGTCGAGCGACGACAGCATCACGTAGTCGTTCTCCGACGAATCCTTGGGGCAGACCATCAGCCCATGGTACTTGCGGGTATTGCAGCAGACGATGGTGGTGCTCATGTAGCCGCCGCTGCGGTCGGTGGCGAGCATCTCCCTTTTGAGCGAATATTCGAGATTTCCCAGACTCTGTTTATCGAATTTCAGAACCGACATAACCAATTTTGTATTAAGTTGATCTTCTTTCTCCAAATTTAGTAAAAAGCATTGTAAAAAGCAATACTTTTTTATTAATGGAAGATGATAAATGAAAGATGAAAGATTGCGGTGCAAACTGCGTTTGCGTTTTTATCAATTGTTGCGCCCTAAATCTTCTTTCATTTTTAATCTTTCATCCTTTCCGGCGGCTGACCGCCGGAAAGCTATGCCCATTTCACGAGCGGCAGGTCCGTGCGGTAGGCGAGCATGTCGTTTTTCGGGTAGACCCTTATCGCGAAGTCGAACGAGCCGGTTTCGTCGGGAACCATGTCCACCTCGTAGACGGCGTTCCCCTCTTCGGTCTTCAGGTAATTCAACTGCTTGCGGCCCTCGATCTTCACTGGTTCGCCCGGTTCGATCTGGTCGGCTATCACGAATTCGACGCCGATGTCGTCGGGAGAGAGCGATCCGGTGTCGACGGTCACCTCGATCCCGTAGTTGCGGCCTATCATTATCGCCTCGCGGTCGACGTTGAAACGCTTCACCTGGATTATTTTCACGTCGCACCAGGCCTCCTCGACGCGCTGTTTCCATGCGGCGAGGTTTTTCGCCATCGCGAAACCGTCGGCGGCCATCTCCCTGGAGCGGGCGGCCAGTTTGTGGTAGAAGCGTTTCTCGTAGTCCGACAGCATGCGGTTGGTGGTGAAGTTCGAGGCAACGTCGGCAACGCAGTTCTTCACGCGCGTTACCCAGCCGTGAGGGATCAGGTCTTCGCCGCGGTCGTAATAGAGCGGAACGATCTCCTGTTCTATAGTCGCATAGATGGTTTCGGCGTCGAGCTCGTCCTGGTAGGCCTGCTCCTTGTATGTGCGTTCCATGGGGAGCATCCACCCGGCGTTCTCCCTGTATCCTTCGACCCACCAGCCGTCCAGCACCGAGAACTGCAGCACGCCGTTCATCACGCACTTTTCGCCGCTGGTTCCCGAAGCCTCCTGCGGACGGGTGGGGGTGTTGAGCCATACGTCGACGCCCTGCACCATGCGGCGCGCCAGCTCCATGTCGTAGTTCTGCAGGAAGATCACCTTGCCCACGAACTGAGGCATATTCGACACCTCGACGATGCGCTTGATGATATCCTGTCCCGGCTTGTCGTTGGGGTGTGCCTTCCCGGCGAAGACGAACCTCACCGGGCGCTCCCTGTTGTTGACTATCGCTTCGAGCCTTTCGAGGTTCTTGAATAGCAGGTAGGCGCGCTTGTAGGTCGCGAAACGGCGGGCGAAACCTATCGTCAGCACCTCGTCGCCCAGCATTTCGCGCACTTTCACCACATGCCCCGGATTGTCGAAACGCGCCTGCGTCGGGTCGGCGATGCGTTTCGAGATGGTCTTGATGAGCTTCTTTTTGAGCACCATCCTCTCGTTCCACAACTCGGCGTCGCCGATCTCGTGGACTTTCTGCCATGCCGGGATATTATAGTCGGGAAGTTCGAACCCTTCGGGGAAGTATTGAGAATAAAGTTTCCTCAGATTCGCCGCCGCCCACGTCGGGAAATGCACCCCGTTGGTAACGTAGCTTATGTGCAGCTCGTCTTTGTAGTATCCGGGCCACAGGTCGCCGAGTATCTCCTTGGTCACCTCGCCGTGCAGCCAGCTCACGCCGTTGATCTCCTGCGAAAGGCGGCTGGCGAGGGTGCTCATCGAGAATTTTTCGAAGGTGTCGCCCGAGTTGGTGCGTCCCAAATCCATGAACCGTTCCCACGAGATGCCGAAAATTTCGGCGTAGTGCGAAAGGTACTGGCGCATCATCGACTCGTCGAAAGCGTCGTGTCCGGCCGGAACCGGCGTGTGCGTAGTGAAGAGAGCGCTCGAACGCACCGCTTCGTAAGCCTCGGCGAAACAGAGCCCCTTGTCCTGAATGAGGTTCTTGACCCTCTCGATGCCGATGAAAGCCGCGTGCCCCTCGTTGCAGGGGTAGACGTCCTGCTCTATGCCGAGGGCGTCGAGCAGGCGCATCCCGCCGATACCCAGCAGCATCTCCTGCTTCAGGCGGTTTTCCCAGTTGCCGCCGTACAGGTAGTGCGTTATGCTGCGGTCTTCGGCGAGGTTCAGTTCGTGGTCGGTGTCGAGAAGATAGAGGTCGGTGCGGCCGACTTCGCATGTCCAGATGCGCGCCGTGACGGTTCTTCCGGGCAGCGCCACCTGTATGTTGACCCAGCCGCCTTTCGTGTCGCGGACGGGCGAAATGGGCAGCTTGAAGAAGTTCTGCGCCTCGTATGTCGCCTCCTGCGCACCCTGCGCCGAGAGCTTTTGCGTAAAGTAGCCGTAGCGGTATAGCAAACCCACCGCCACCATCGGCACGTTCTTGTCGCTGGCCTCCTTGAGGTAGTCGCCAGCAAGAATGCCCAGGCCCCCCGAATATATCTTCAGCGAGGCGTGCAGGCCGTACTCCATGCTGAAATAGGCGATCTTCGGCCCTTTCGCGTCTCTCTTTTCGGCCATGTAGGCCTCCAGCCTCGCGTAAACGCCGTCGAGTTTGGCGAGGAACTCCCTGTCCTTCTCCAACTCGGTGAAACGGGCGTAGCTCAGGCGGTCGAGAAAAGCGATCGGGTTGCGTCCCACCTCGTGCCACAGGTCGTAGTCGATGCCCTCAAAAAGCCCCTGGGCGTCGAGAGTCCACGACCACCACAGGTTGCGCGAAATGGCTTCCAGCGCACGGAGCCTCGGCGGCAGTGCCTTTTCGACCATCAGGCGCGTCCACGTCGGGGTGTTGGTGTTCCACGGGCGGTGGACCACCTGCTGCGGGGCCGGCGCGTCGTAATCGTCGTGGTTGAGCCTCGACGAGGCGTTTTCGCGTGCGGTCCTGTAGCCTTCGCCGTAATATTTGATAAACCTTTCCCACTCGGCTTTTTCGGCCAGCAGGCGCGCGTCGTGGCGTATTTTTTCGGTTTCCTCCGGCGTTTTAGCCGAGAACGAGCCGAGCAGGAAGGCTATCCTGTCCACGGCGTCGGTTTCGTTGTCATCGGTGCGCTCGACTACCCTCACCCCGTCGCTCTTCGGGTCTTCCTTGCGGGCCCATGCGCCGAAACCGGCCAGGGTGGTGGTGATCGTCGGGACCGAGAACGCGACGCTTTCGAGCGGGGTGTAGCCCCACGGCTCGTAGTACGACGCATATACCGTAACGTCCATCCCGACGAGCATTTCATAGTAGTGGCGGTTGAAGATGCCGTCGGCCCCGTCGAGGTATGTCGGAACGAATATCACCTTCACGCGGCTCTCCGGAGAGAGCAGCACGCTGCCCGACATCGACCGCACGATCGGGTCCCATTCCTGGTTCGAGAGGTAGTGGGTGGTGTATTTCAGCACCGATCCGTCGAGCGGTTGGGCATGATCGGCAAGATGCGCCTGAAGGTCCTTGCGCGGACCGTCGTTGCCCGCCGGAACGGTTATGTAAGCCAATATCTCGCGGTCGCGGTTGACGGCCGCAAGTTTCTTGAGAGAGTCGAGGAAGACGTCCAGCCCCTTGTTCTTGAACTCGTACCGCCCGCTGGTGCCGACGATCAGCGGTTCCTTTTCGAACTTATGGTCCCAGCACGCCTCGGCAACACGGATCATTATGTCGCGGGCTTCGCGGCGTTTGGCGGCGAACTCGTCGCCCTGCCACACGAAGTCGTCCTCGAAACCGTTGGGCGTTACCAGATCGACCTCCTTGCCGAGCAGGTATTTGCACTCCCCGGCCGTGATGTCGCTCACCGTCAGGAACGCGTCGCAGAAGTGAGCCGCCGTCTTTTCGAGCGAATGCTTTGCCGTAACGTTGAAACGGCGCGCCATCTCGTCGGCGTTGAACGCGGCGAGTTCGCCGTACAGCGGGTAGCCGTTGCCTGCCAGCGAACGTCCCATGACGGTCGCGTGGGTGGTGAACACCGTCGAAACCCTCGGAACGTATTTGCGCAGGTAGAGGCCTCCGCTCGAGGTCATCCATTCGTGGAAATGCGCCGCGACGGAATCGGCGGGCTTGCAGAAAGTCGCCACATAGCTCTCGATGATCTGCCCCGCGGCATATCCGAACAGCACCGGCTCGATGTAGTCCCACTGCCCGCTTATCGAATCCACCTTGTAGGTCTCCCACAGGAATTTCAGCACCTGGTCTTTCTTCGGGAAGAGCGAGGTGAAGTCCACCAGCACCACGATTGGGTTGCCTTTGACTCTCCAGCGCCCGATCTTGATGCGGATGCCTTCGTGGTACATCGCCTGGCGCCAATCCTTCATCAGTTCGAGGTCCTCCGCGAACTCGGGATTGTCGCCCTCGCGGTGGATGTCTGGACCTATAAGTATGTAATTATCACCGAGCGAGCGCCCGACCACGAGGGCCTTCGTAGCCACGACGGTGTGTATTCCTCCCACTTTGTTGCACACTTCCCAGCTCGTTTCGAACAGTAAATCGACTCCGGGAAGCTCCCTGTGCTTAGTTTTTGCCATAATAATCTTTTCTTCGTTCTAAATCGTATCTCACAACTCACTGAATTTCCGGCGCAAAGATACGAATAATTTTATATTATTAAAAAAATTTAAAAATTAATTATTTTGTAACACAAAATAATCACCGACGGAGGCCCGCAAGTCGGCCGAAGGCCGGTGCGGATAAAGCCGACGGAGGTAATTTTTTGTTACGTCCCTGAGCCTCTTCTGCATACGGTTTTGAGCAGGATGCGGGGGTTTCGGTCTGTGCGGACGGGGTGTGCGCAACCTTTTGCATCACACAAAAAGCGTGCTTATGATGTAGTCCGACAGAAGAAAATTTTCGGGCGGGATAAAGAGCCGTCCGCCGGCCTCTTTCATTTTGCCGCTTTTCACGAATCCTGCCGCCTGTACTGTTAGTTTTTTCAGCGCCGGCCGGCCGAAACGGAGCTCCATTTCTGCCGTCCCGATCCCTTCCGACCGGCGCAGCGAGGTCATTACGAATTCGTTAAGGCGTTCGTTTTCCGACAGCGTTTCGCTTTCGTAAATGGCATCCGTTCCCGCTCCTTTTATATATGCGGCCGTGTCGGAGGCCGCCCAGCTGCGCGTGCGTCCGTCGTAGGAGTGCGCCGAAGGGCCGAGTCCCAGGTAAGGTTCGCCGCTCCAGTAGGCGCTGTTGTGCACGGCTCGGAAGCCCGGCCTGGCGAAATTCGATATTTCGTAGTGCTCGAATCCGGCATCGCCCAATTTCCGGCGCAGGGTTTCGTATTGATGTTCGCTTTCGGCCTCGGGGATCGCGGCGAGGCCCATCTTTCCAAAAGGAGTTCCGGGTTCGATGGTGAGGTGGTAGGCCGAAACGTGCTGCACGCCCAGTCCCGCGGCCTCGTCGAGAGAACGCTCCCATTGGGCCCCGGTCATTCCCGGGATGCCGTAGATCAGGTCGACGGTGATGTTCCCGAAACCAGCCTCCTGCGCCTTCCTCACCGCGTCGCGTGCCCGTTGTGCCGAATGGCGGCGGTTCATCAGCCGCAGCAGCCCGTCATCGAAAGACTGCACCCCGATACTCAGGCGGTTAAATGAGAGTCTGGGTCGTTCCACTCCTTTGGAGGGGTGCCGCGCAGCGGCGGAGTGGTCGGCAAGACGGGCGATGTATTCGTCCGTCAGGTCCTCGGGATTTGCCTCGACAGTAACCTCTTTCAGACCCGTGCAGTCCCACAACTCCGCAGCGCGGTCGAGGAGCAGTTGCAGTTGCGCGGGGGATAAGAGGGTGGGGGTTCCGCCTCCTATATATATAGTATCGATTTTGCCCGAGATGATCGGATCACCACTTAAACCGCCGTCGGCGTTCCGACCTGATTGTTTCGTTTTTTGCAATGACGGCGGCGCTGTGCCGATAGTTTCCGGGCTGCAGCAACCTTTATCATCAAATCCGCCGTCGGCGTTCCGACCGCACCGGAACCGCATCTCGCGCTCCAGCGCATCAAGGTACCCGGGCATTAAGCTGCCGCTGTGAAAGTCGCAGTAGGCGCATTTCTGCGCGCAAAAAGGGATATGTATGTAGAGTCCTGGCATAAAAACAAACAATCCGGCAGGCGTCATTGCGAGCGTAGCGAAGCAATCTAAATTCCAGAATTCCTGGATTGCTTCGTCGCTTGCGGCTCCTCGCAATGACGAGACCGCAAAAAAACGAATAAATATAGTAAGAATCCTGTAAAAATCAAAATGCTGTTTCCGTTCCCGGGAACGGTTGTTGCGGACACTCTCTTTCCGGCTCTGCGGCAGGGATTTATTAAGATTTTTTAAAAAACCCCTGTTATTTTGGTAACAATACCGAAAGTTTCCATATATTTGCACCATTATCCCAAAAAAGGCGGTTGTGTGAAAAAATGCGGCGTCGGGGATTTTGAGACCGGAAGTAGTTTAATCATATAAAAATCAAAATTATCATGGCAAACATCGATCTGAGCAAGTACGGCATTTCGGGCGCTACCGAGATCGTACACAATCCTTCCTACGAGGAACTCTACCAGGCGGAAGTCGATCCCAGGAACGAAGGCTTCGAAAAAGGCGTGGTGACCAAAACCGGCGCCGTGGCCGTCAAGACGGGTATCTTCACAGGCCGCTCGCCCAAAGACCGCTACATCGTTAAGGACGCTGTCAGCGACCAGCACATCTGGTGGGACGGGACCATCAACAAACCGGTGGGCGTCGACACCTGGAGCCACTGCAAGGCGCTCGTACAGAAGGAGCTTTCGGGCAAGAAACTATACGTCGTGGACACGTTCTGCGGAACCAATCCCGACACCCGCATGAAGGTCCGCTTCATCATGGAAGTCGCATGGCAGGCCCACTTCGTGACCAACATGTTCATCCGCCCTTCGCACTTTGAACTGGCCAACTACGGCGAACCCGATTTCGTAGTGATGAACGGTTCGAAATGCACCAACCCCCAATGGAAGGAGCAGGGCCTGAATTCGGAGGTTTTCGTCATGTTCAACCTGACCGAAAAGGTACAGGTCATCGGCGGCACATGGTACGGCGGCGAAATGAAGAAAGGTATGTTTGCGATGATGAACTATTACCTTCCCCTCAAGGGCATGGCTTCGATGCACTGCTCGGCCAACGTGGGCGAGAAGGGCGACGTGGCCGTATTCTTCGGCCTCTCGGGAACCGGCAAGACCACCCTTTCGGCCGACCCGAAACGTTACCTGATCGGCGACGACGAACACGGATGGGACGACAACGGCGTCTTCAACTACGAAGGCGGCTGCTACGCCAAGACCATCAACCTCTCGGAAGAGAACGAGCCGGACATCTGGCGCGCGATCCGCCGCGACTCGCTGCTCGAAAACGTTGTCGTCAAGGCCGACGGAACTCCCGACTACGCCGACGGCTCGATCACCGAGAACACCCGCGTGTCGTATCCGATATATTTCATCAACAAGATCGTGTTGCCCTCGAAAGCCGGACACGCCAAGAAGATCATCTACCTCTCGGCCGACGCATTCGGCGTTCTGCCCCCGGTTTCGATCCTCGACGACGCACAGGCGCAGTACCACGTCCTGTGCGGCTACACCTCGAAGCTGGCCGGAACTGAACGCGGCATCACCGAGCCCGTTCCCTCGTTCTCGCCCGCGTTCGGTGAAGCGTTCCTGACGCTCCACCCCACCGTGTACGCAAGCACGCTTTCGAAGAAGATGAAAGAACACGGTGCAAAGGCATATCTGGTCAACACTGGCTGGAACGGAACCGGCAAACGCATCTCGATCAAGGATACACGCGCCATCATCGACGCCATCATCGACGGTTCGATCGAGCAGGCTCCGACCACCGGCGTGCCCATCCTGAACCTCACCGTTCCCACCAAACTGAACAAC